>CALDEM010000053.1 GCA_937942435.1 uncultured Saprospiraceae bacterium | reverse complement strand
ATAACTTATGAGATGACTATGAAGATAGATCTCGGTGCAAGAGCAGATAGGATGCCTAAAGAAATTAGAGATCGCATTCCCAAAGAAAGAAAGGCCTTCAAGGATCTGATCTTTAGTGAAACAGAATCGATATATAAAAATGGAGCGGTGCATCCGTCTACACAGACTGAAGGAGATGGATTTGGTAGAGGCCGAAGATTTGGAAGAAGGTTTGGTGGGGGTGGATCAGATCGTGAGACTTATAAGAATATTTCAGAAGATCAGATCGTAGATAAGAACGAGCTCATGGGTAAGACCTTTCTAATCAAGGATGGTCTGCCAGCGTATAAATGGAAAATAACTGGGGCCAAAAAGAAGATACTAGACTATCTCGTTATGGAGGCCATTACAACAGTCGATGATTCTATCAAAGTTACAGCAT
Source organism: uncultured Saprospiraceae bacterium (assembly GCA_937942435.1). Classification (GTDB taxonomy): domain Bacteria; phylum Bacteroidota; class Bacteroidia; order Chitinophagales; family Saprospiraceae; genus JAJRXG01. The sequence goes on along the minus strand of CALDEM010000053.1, from coordinate 47,317 downwards.
GGTTTACTCCTCAGATAGCCGTTAGCAATGGGCCACAAGATTTTCATGGTTTACCTGGGATGATCTTAGAGATAGACCTTGATAATGGTCAGCTAACCTTGGTCGCACAAGAAGCCAATCTTACAGGATTAGAAGAAGGTAAAATAACGATGCCTAAGAAAGGCAAAGAAGTGACCCAAGAAGAGTTTATTGAGATAAGAAGAGAAAAATCAAGAGAGCAAAGAGAACAACGTGGTGGGCGTGGAGGTGGTCGAAGAACAAGAGGTTTATGAACCTAAATAACTGTGCTCACCGTTTATCTTATCTGCTGGCTGCTATCTTGGCTTGTACTCAGTTCAATCTCACCGCTCAATCGATCCATAGTGTTGAAGGTTATGCTGTGGATAGCCTTGGTCAAGGCATCGAATTAGCATCAGTACTATTACTCCAAGAGCAAGATTCTGTAATGGCTGGTTTTTCAATCACCAATCCCAAAGGTCGTTTTAAAATTAACGATGTCAAAGAAGGTAATTACATATTGAACATTACCTTTTTAGGTTACAAGGATATTAGTAGAAAAATAATAGTTGAAGATCCGCTTGATGTAGGGGAGGTCATTATGACATTTACTAATCAAACTTTAGAAGACATAGTAGTTAGTGCTAACCACATACCTATCAAGATCAAAGATGATACTATAGAGTATAATGCACAAGCGTTCAAAACACGCCCTGCTGATAATGTTGAAGCTCTGTTAAAAAAACTACCGGGTATCGAAGTTGAAGATGATGGCACAATAATGGCCCATGGCGAAGAAGTTGAAAATGTTTTTGTCGATGGAAAAGATTTTTTTGGAAATGATCCAACCATAGCTACAAAGAACTTACCTGCTAATGCCATCGATGATGTACAACTCTATGATCAGAAGTCAGATATGGCTCGCTTCTCAGGTATCGATGATGGAGAGCGCGCGAAGTCCATAAACTTAGTTTTAAAAGAAGATAAGAAAGCAGGTTACTTTGGAAATGCTACAGCAGGTATCGGTACAGATGACCGATATACTGGTAAAACAAATGTCAATCGATTTACAAAGAACACGCAGTTATCAGCCATCGGTATGGTCAATAATATAAATGAGCAAGGTTTCTCTTTTAGAGAGTCTATGGAGTTTATGGGAGGATTAGAATCGCTCAGAGGTGGAAGAGGTAACGCTGTTAGTTCGGCAGGTGTACCCATCTCATCTTCCTTGGGTAAAGGCTTTGTGAATACTTGGGCAGGTGGACTAAATTATAATCTAGATGTAAGTAAAAAAGTAGATATACAATCGAGCTATTTTTATAGTGGCATCGAAAACAAAATAAATCAAGAGTTGAGTAGGCAAAATCTGGGCTCTAGAGGAGGCTTTAATACAAATCAGACAGCAGATCTTGAGAGCCAAACCAATAACCATACTGTCAATTCTAAAATAGAAGCCAAAATCGATAGTACACAGAGGATACTCGGACGAGTGAGTTTAGGGTGGAATAATGCAAACTCAACCAGTCAAAGTTTTTCAGATAATTTTACAGAAGCTGGAAACCTTGTAAGTGGCGGCATCTATGATAATAGTGCCACAGGCGATAACAAGAATGCTAATCTGAGCATGACCTATATGAAAAAACTGGCCAAGTCCGGGAGGATCATTAGTATCAACGGTGGCTGGAGTATCAGAGATAGAGATGATTTAGGATTCCTAAATACGATCAATACGAGAGTAAGAGACAATATCTTGTTTCCAGATACTTTGAGGCAAGAACAAGACCAAACTAATCTTCAACATAATTATAATTTTGGGTTCTCATTTACAGAGCCATTAGCAAGTGGCAAGTATTTGTCTCTTAGTGCTTCAAGAAGGAACAACAAGAATGACTTTGATAAAGATTTTTATGATTTGCTTAATGACAACGATGTTAGAGAGTTGAATGGAGAACTAAGTAACAATTATAAACGTAACTATAGTTACAATAGAGTAGGTGTTAATTACAAGGTGAATAAAAGTAAGTCCAATTTAACAGCCGGGTTTAATCTGCAACATTCTGATTTACAAGGGCAACTACGAGATGAAGGGATAGATGTAAGTCAGGATTTTATTTTCTTATTGCCGAGTTTGATATATGACTATCAGTTAAGTAGTTCACGACGATTTTCTCTTCGCTATCGTACTAGTGTAAGCGAACCTTCTTTAGAGCAGTTACAACCATTGATAGATAACTCTGATCCGCTTAATATCTATATTGGCAACCCTGATCTGCAGCCATCATATAGACATAATCTCAACTTAAATTATAATAGCTATAGTCAGTTCAGCGGAGTAGGGTTGTTCCTTAGAGGCAATATGACTTATACAAACAACAGCATCACCAATACACGAACGATTGATGAGTTTTTTGTTCAGACTACTACTCCGATCAATACTGACTATTCTTTTAACTCGTCACTTAATGTGAACTTCAATGCGCCTCTGAGATTTATTAAACAAAACTTGAGACTTTCAGGTTCGATTTCTTATTCTGATAATATCTTATTTGTAAATCAAGTAGAGAATAACGCTAAGCGCTTAAGTGAGCGATTTAGACTATCGTTTACCAACTGGAAGCAAGATGTGATAGAAGTAGAGATTGGCACACGTGTTGGACTAAACAATACATCTTACTCAGGAGATAGTAATCTAAATCAATCATATGTTGACTTAGAGTACTTTACAAACATTGATGTTGATTTTAAAAAGGACTGGACACTAAGTACTTCTTTTAGGCATAAGACATATAGTACAGAGGATTTTGGTGGAGATGCTGATATCACTCGCATAGAAGCTTCTATTTCAAAAGTGTTTCTCAAGTCTAAGAAGTTACGTGCAGAACTTAAAGCATTCGATATCCTTAATCAGAATAGAAACATAACAAGGACCTCTAACGTCAACTATATAGAAGATGAGCGAATAAAGTCTATCGGTAGATACTTCATGGTCAGCTTATCTTATTCGTTTTCTGGATTTGGGACATCTCAATCTTCTGGACGAGGTGGACGAGGAGGCGGATTTAGAGGAAGGTAAAGCTTATTAAAGCGTTCTGATTTCTTCTAAACTCGATATACCCAATTGTATCATATTGTTTTTGAGATCTCCAGCTATGATTTCACAAACATGATCTGCGCCGTAAGTGCCAAGCGCCGCAACCCCATATATAAATGCCCTTCCCAATAAAACAAAGTCAGCACCCAGATGAAGAGCTTTAAGTACATCAAGACCTGTGCGTATCCCACTATCAAAGATGATAGGACATCTACCATTGACTTCTGAAACAATCGATGGTAAAAGCTCAAGAGCGGACGCAGATCCATCAAATTGTCTACCCCCATGATTAGAAACAGCGATGCCATCTGCTCCAATATTGATGCACTCTTCTGCATCAAGAGGATGTAGTATGCCTTTTATGAAAACATCACCCTTCCATTGGTCTCTGATGCGCTTACAATAGTCCCACGACAAGTTACCACCCATCTGTCCTTCTACAAAGGCGCCTACTGACATCATCGATCTAAAGTTAGCATACTCGCTAACAGTGCGCAATTGTGGCAGACCTCGACGCAATGTCTTGATCGTCCACTTAGGGTGAGTGATGCCTTGCCATATCAAGTTAGGTGTGATCTTAGGAGGCATGGTGAGCCCTGCTCTTTTACTTCTTTCTCTTCTGCTTGGCGCAGGTATATCAACTGTTATAACAAGTGTCTTATACCCTGATTGCCATGCGCGATCCAATATGGTTTTGCAAAGCTCGGGCTCCTTGGGTGTGTAGAGTTGAAACCAGCCAAGATCCTTTGCAATGGGTCCAACTGTCTCTGGCGTCTCAGTAGCAACAGTGCTTAACGTAACAGGTATATTATATCGTTGTGCTGTTTCTGCCAAGTGTAACTCTGCTTGGGGCCACATCAAACCTGTAAGACCAACTGGTGCTATCCCAAAAGGTGCATTATAACCTCGACCGCAGAATGTGGTTTTAATATCTGGACTTAATTGGCCCTTGCAAAACCGAGGTGTTATAGTGATGTCTTTAAATGCTTCAATGTTTCTATTTAGTTGGTGCTCTTCACCAGTCCCTGTTTCTAAGTATGACCATGACACATTGGGCATTCTGCTTTTAGCTTTAACTGCCAAATCAGATATCGCAGGATACTTGTTGAGGAGATAGTCTCTTTTTTTTTCGTAGGACATGATTTACAATTGTTCGTTGAAAAATAAAAGAGTATCTGAAAGATGACGCTCCCAATAACACCATTCATGAGCGCCATCATTTTCTTTATAGATGTGTTGGATTCTTGCATCCTTTAATTCATTGTGCAGCTTTCTATTATGCTCTATCAATATGTCATCACTTCCACAATCAAACCTAAAGACTCCAATGTTTTCTCTGTTTGATTTAATCAATTGGAAAACATCTTCCTCTGATCGATCATTTTGTTTGTAATTAGAAAGCTCTTCTTCTACAAACAATGCCATCTGCTCTAATGAAGTGATTGCACTTAAACCTGAAAAAGCTTTATACGTATCAGCATATTTGGCGCCAAGCCTAAGGGCGCCATATCCTCCCATAGATAGGCCGGCTAAGAAGTTAACTGAAGAATCTTTGGCTTGAGGGATGTGAAGCCTAATGGCATCTATGACATCTGAAGAGATCCACTTTTCAAAATTATAATTGTTATGAGGCAGATATGCAGAGCCATCGCCCCATAGGCCATCAGAAGGCATAGCAAGAATGACTGGTTTTATCTCGCCTGATTCTATCATGCGTTGAGCAGTAAGGTGAGCTCCAGCACCACGGGCCCATGAGTTAGAGCTTCCATAGACGCCATGAAGTAAAGTAACAACCGGTAAGTCAGTTCTATCTGTCTTTGGTACGTATATACAGATGTTACCACGCCCTTTAAGGTATTTACTTTTAAGTGTCATATATCTCAGACCCGATTGTTCAAATCGGGGGTCTGATATCTTAACTGTTCTAAATCTTTCCATATCAATCAGTGCGACAGACTAAATTAGTTAAAAAGCTTGACTCGCACTGATACCGATCCAATAGATAAGACCTTTGATCAATATGAAGCTATCCAAGTAAAACAAATAGTACAATTCGCTTTTCTTGGTATTTAGATCTCTGGTAGACATCAATTGTGCTACAAGCATAATTGATACCAAAATGAGTAGTCCTAAATTGTAAAAGTCAAAGTAGTATAAAAGAAAAACAGAAAGAGCAGCTAATGTTAGACAAAGCACAAGAAGAGTCTTCAACCTCTTAAGGCCCAGTGTGTTGGCAAGATTGCTTACTTGGGCTTTATCATCGAGCTCTTGATCTCTGACGTCAAATGGTAAGGTCAATGCAAATATGAAAAAGAAATGTTCTATAAAGACCAAAGCGATTAATTTGATGTCAGGACTATCTAATATATTGACAATGGGCAGCGTGGCCCAAACCAGGCTGATGAGGATGATCTTACTGACCCCAATGTCCCTCAACCTTTTTCTAAATACAAGCGGCATGATGTAACCTAAACTAATGATGCCTGAGATAATCAAAGCGAGTTGGACGAGACGTTCTAAATAAAGGAAAGTAAAACCAGCAATAGGTAAGCTGATGATGATCATGGCCAGAAGAACCCTATTGTGCTCACTCGCAAATGAGTAACGCGTCTGACCATCAAAACTCATCTTGCTGCTGCTAAACAGACGATGACAAGTATAGATAAACATGGTAGCCGCTGACACGTGTGCCGCTAACAAAGTATCTATAACTCCATTAAAATATAATGTGCTACCGCAATAGAGGCTAAGTGCACAAATCGATATGTGCCAATGACTGTAGACGTAGTAATTAAGCAGCTTTCTCACTTACCATCAAAGGTAAGTCAAAGACATCTCTGGTGTTATATCAAGCAGTGTATGATACATCAACTCCACAACATGTCTGATGTCGTCCTTATGTGCCATCTCAACAGTTGTATGCATGTATCGCAACGGTAATGAGATCAAACATGATGGGATACCATCACGCGAATAAGCAAATGCATCGGTATCTGTACCCGTACTCCTTGAAGAAGCAGATCTTTGAAAAGGTATCTTCTTTTTATTCGCTACAGAGATGACTTTGTTCAAGACATTGTAATGGACCGCAGGAGCATAGGTCAAGACGGGCCCTTTACCACAAGCATTGTTACCATCTCTTTTCGGCTTGAGCATAGGCGTTGTTGTATCGTGACAGACGTCTGTTACAATAGCAATATTGGGATTTAATCTATGTGCGATCATCTGAGCGCCCCTTAGTCCGATCTCTTCTTGAACCGCATTGACGATGTGTAGTGTATAAGGAAGCGACTTTTTGTTTTTCTTTAGTAGACGTGCTACTTGCGCTATTGCAAATCCTCCAACTCTGTTATCCAAAGCGCGCCCTGCATACCAATCAGTGCCGATCTCGCCAAGCTCATCATTGAAGGTGATGATGTTGCCGACATGGATTCCCATCTTTTCAACTTCCTTAGGATTCTTCGCTCCTACATCTACAAATATGTTTTGCATTGTAGGTGCTAGATTCGCGTCTTTACCTTTTCTCACGTGGATAGCAGGCCAGCCAAAAACACCTTTGACGATGCCTGCATCAGTGTGGATATTAACCCACTTACTCGTTGCTATCATGTGATCAGAACCACCGTTGCGGATCACGCTGATAAATCCTTCTTCCGAGATATAGTTAACAAACCAAGATATCTCATCAGCATGCGCTTCGATTACTACGGAAAACTCTTGACCCGGATTAATTGTGCCATATACGGAGCCATAGTTGTCTTGATTCCATTCGTCCACAAATGGCTTTAAGTAGTCGATCCATATTTTCTGACCGCTGACTTCTCTACCGGTTGGAGCTGTGTTGTTGAGATACTTATATAAAAATGCTTCGGTTGATTTGTCCCAGATTTTCATATGCTTTAGTACGTTTTATCCTTGAAGGATTGGATGATTTAATTTATTGGATGGTTGAGTTTCAATGAGCGCAATGTTAGCAGAATTGATCAGACCAAGCCTGAGGGTTTGTACGCCATTTAGATAAAGAGTCTATTTGTTTAGTACTCAAGGTACCCAGTTCATCAGCCGCTTCCAATAAAGCAGAATAATTAGATATAGTAAAGTAGGGGCATGATGCCTTATCAAAGTTTTCTTTTGCCTTAGGTAAGAGATATGTAAATATCGCCGCTACGCCAACCACTTCGATACCTGCATCTCTTAATACTTGAACAGCTTCGATACTGCTACCACCTGTAGAGATTAGGTCTTCGACTACGAGACACTTATCTCCTGGCGCATATTGGCCTTCGATCTGATTACGTGCACCATGCTTTTTTGCACTGGATCGTACATAGATAAATGGTAACTCTTGATGATCAGCTATCAATGCTCCGTGTGCGATACCTGCAGTTGCCACTCCGGCCACTTTATTATAGTCCCATCGAGATGCCGTTTGATCAGCCAATGTCTTTTTGATGTTACTTCTTAAGGTTGGATGCGACAATGTCATACGATTATCACAATAGATAGGTGATCTGAGACCTGATGCCCAAGTAAATGGATCATCCGGTTGAAGTTTAATCGCATTTATTTTGAGGAGTTCCTTCGCAACTTCGATTTCTGAAAGCATCTTTACAGGATAATTAACTGGCGACGAATGTACAAAATATGCTACAATGATAAGGTGATAAAACTAGCGCATGTCGATCTGGATGCGCACTTACCTCAAACAGATAAAACCCATCTGATTGTGCATTATCCAGGTAAAGTCAAGTTTATCCTACAGTATCTTGATAATATAGAGAAGAACAAGGATCTAAAGTACTTGTACATTCTTTCTTCTGACGTAAAGCAATTAAAAAAGGACTTCTTTTCGCGGTTCAAGATCGTCAAAGCTGCAGGAGGACTAGTGATTAATAAACATGGTAAAGTGTTGTTCATTTTTAGAAGAGGGCATTGGGATTTGCCGAAAGGCAAAATGGAAGATGGAGAAACCAAGAAAGTATCAGCTCAACGAGAAGTAATAGAAGAAACAGGATTATCACAAGTATCTATCACGCAGAAGCTAATCAGTACTTACCACATCTATAGAGGGCAATCCTCTAATAAACGCATACTAAAGCCGACCTATTGGTATTTGATGCACGCCAAGGGGAGCAAGGTTAGACCACAAGTAGAAGAAGACATAGAACTGGTGGAGTGGAAGCAACTGACTGCTGAAACAATAGCCGATCTCTCACCGATCTATCACAATATCAAGGATGTACTGAGTAGCTATATAAATCTTATAAAGTAACAGCAAGTCAACCGTTCTTTAAACCTAAGATGATAGCAAAGGTCTCTTGTACATCTCTGTCACTTACGATCAGGGTGATCTCATGAGAAGTGGATAAAACCTCGACGAGATTGATTCCTTTCCAAGCCAGTTTCTTCAAGATGATATAGTACACACCAAATGTATCAATGTTAGCTGGCGGTAACTTAACCGATACTGCAGCAAGTTGGTGGCGACTTGTGATTGCCATCTCTTTTGAGAAGATGTCCTTGACTTTATCACTCAGGGTATCGCTACAGATCAAGGTTGTCTCATGAACACCTTTGCAAGAGCTATAAAAATGACTTTTATCTTCTTCTAAGTAGTTGAGTAGGTTGCCTTGACACTTAAGAAGGGTCGCGCTGTTGCGAAATGTAAAGTCTGCAAGATTGGACCGTACGTTGATATCTCCTAACTGCTTCATAAAAGAGGATATCGATTTGTCTAATTGATCTACTGGGTTTAAAGGGAGACGCTTGATGGCCATACCTATTGCCCCGATGCTGACTTGTTCTTTTAGTTGCAGTTCGATTTGAGGTTGAAGTAACCTTGCCAAAGAAGATATATTGACGATGCCTGCATGCATGGCCTCAGATACAAAGGGTGATCTGTTGATCTCTTGTTCTACAACCTGACTCAAGTTCATGTGTTAAATATTTAACACAATGTGTAAAATATGTTTTTAAATAACAAATTTTGTATGAGACATAAGCGTTAAACCTACCTTTGAATGATTAATAAGTGATTATGGAGGTATTAAAGTTTGGTGGGACGTCAGTAGGGACAGCAGATCGGATGAATGAAGTCATTGACATCCTCGAGAAAAGACAAGTTGAGCAGATCGTAGTGCTTTCTGCTATGTCTGGTACCACTAATCAACTTGTTGCCATTAACGAGGCCATTAGAATTAATGACAGGGACAAGGCACAACAACTTGTAGATGATTTAGACTCTAAGTATACGAGAGTACTCACTGATCTATATGTTGAGAAACACGATCGAGACAGAGGTAGATCTCTATTGAGTTCATCTTTTGATCTTCTTCGATCAAAACTTAAGTCGTCATCATTTGATGGAGTAGATGAAAAAGAAGTTTTAGCTCAGGGAGAACTTATATCGACTCGACTGTTTACTTTGATATGTGAGATTCGTCAAGTTGCTGTTGCCTTGATTCCTGCGTTAGAGTTTATGCGGACCAATGAAGCAGGTGAACCTGACTTAGCGCTTACTTCTGAGCTCATCCAACCTTGGTTAAAGACGATTGATGAGGATATACAAATCCTAATTACGCAAGGATATATATGCAGAAACCATATAGGCGAAGTCGATAACTTGCAAAGAGGAGGGAGTGACTATACCGCAACTATCATCGGTGCGGCGATAGGTGCTGATGAAGTACAGATATGGACGGATATTGATGGAGTGCATAACAATGATCCAAGACTTGTGTCGGATACCCAACCAATAAGAAATCTCTCTTATCGCGAAGCAGCAGAACTGGCGTACTTCGGAGCGAAGATCTTACATCCTACTTGTGTACTTCCAGTAGAAAAAGCCAATGTGCCCCTTCGACTTAAGTGTACGATGGATCCTATTGCTTCAGGAACCTTGATCAGTACAGAGACCAGTAATAAAGCAATCACTGCACTTGCCGCAAAAGATGGCATCACAGCGATAAAAATCCAATCCCATCGGATGCTCAATGCGTATGGTTTTCTTACACAAGTTTTTCAAGTGTTTGAAAATCATAAGACTGCCGTTGATATGATCACTACTTCAGAGGTGGCTGTTTCTTTAACCATAGACAATACGGATCGATTGGATTCTATTCTTACTGATTTAGGAGAATTTGCAGAGGTAGAAGCAGCTGCAGATTACACTATCGTCTGTATCGTCGGCAATGCTCTTTATGATGAGAGCCAACATATAGATAAGATATTTACCGCCTTGAAAAAAATACCCGTCAGAATGGTGTCTATGGGCGGCAGTCGTTATAACGTGTCTTTACTTGTTAAGTCATCTTATAAAAAGGAAGCACTGATTGCTTTGAATAGTTTGTTCGCAGAAACACCAGAAGCTATTTTAAATTAAGATGCATTCTACTTCTTATTAGATTAGAAGGTTTTTTTATTTCTCTATAATGTACTCTTATGAAAGTAAGGCCTGTTACTAGAACTGACATATCAAGATTGGTAGAGCTGATGATAGCGTTTGCACGTTATGATGGATCAGCAGGTGAGATCAATATTGATAGTAAGAAGTTAGAAGAAGTGTTGTTCTTTGAGCAACCCGAACTCTATACGATCGTTGCAGAAGATGATGGTGAAGTGGTAGCTTTTTTAAACTACTTTTATAATTACTCATCATTTGAGTTGAAAAAGTGCATCTGGGTGGAAGATGTTTTCGTATCAGAAAGTGCAAGACGCAAGGGGATAGGTGATGCTCTTTTTGATTATGTAAGGCAAGAAGCAAAAACTTCAGACTGTGCTCGTGTTGAATGGTTGGTCAGAAGAAACAATCAGTCGGGGATAGACTTTTATAACAAGTTAGGAGCCGAGGTTGATGATGGTACTATATACGTCAAGTGGAAGTTGTGATGGTCTTCTAGTCACTCTTGATTAGCATTCACCCATTCAATTGCTTCAGATAGCGCTTCGGTATAATTGCAAGCATCAAAGTGAGACTTTCCTTTTAAAGCTTTCCATTTTATTTCTGCACCTTTCATTTTATACACTTTTATAAACCCCAGAGTCGCGTTGATGTCAAATAGCTCATCGTCTTTGCCATGAATGGCATATGCGGGGAGGTTTATCCGCCCATCTGATTGATAAGCCGTTGCTATAGGTATGGCGTATGAAAAGAGATCAGCATGATGCTCACTGATATACCAGCTCATGTTACCTCCATCACTATATCCTGTGACTGTTGCTCGGTCCTTACTTACGGGCAGAAAAGCATAAACTGACTGCATAATGTCTATGACCAAATGTTCATTGTTAATTGTAAACCAAGTAGAACCTCTTGCATCAGGAATGATGACTATAGCATCTTGGTCTGTATAAGCAGGTATAATTAAGCACTTTGCAAACTCTTCAAAAGTGGGCGTTGCGCTTGACCAATGAAGCGCCAATGCAAAAGAAGCTGATTGATCCTTTTCTAATTTTGGTATAAAAAGTCCATATGAAAACTCATTGCCATATCGGTCTTTGTCTTTTATGGTACTATATCCGCTTTTTGAAAGATCAATGTCTTCTATGGATTGAAGGGTATAAGTGGATACGTCTTGATCACTTTGTTGTGCAGTAGAGTATAGAGCAATAAAACTAAAAGATATCAGCAGGATTACTCTCAATAGACTCATATTCTAATAACGTTTTAGTCTCAAGAGTTGTATGCTTTATGCATGTGCATTTCGTAGTTGAGTCGGTGGATTGCTGGATTGTGTAAGTCTTGATACGATAATCATTGTCACCAATCCAGAAAGCATAGCCAGAGTCCTAAATGGAAATAGAACAACACCATCTTCAATCATCGGGTATGGAATCATCGTTGGTATATGCAAGATATTGTCACCTCCACCAAATCTGAGGATAGCTGCAACAGTTAGCCCTGCAAGCGCTCCTATTCTATTAGCTTTCTTGTCAAACATCGCAACAACTAAAGCGGGAAATAAAAGACAATACACCAGATCACTACAGAGATACCATAAGGCATATACACTTTCTACTCTTAGGGATATAACAGTAGCTGCGATACCTATTATTACAATTGATCGCTGCAGAATAGACTTTAATTTTTGTGGATTTGCATTCGGTTTTATCAGTGGTCGATAGACATTCCAAACGGCGAGACTACTTGCACTCAACATCGAAGAATCTATAGATGACATGACTGCGGCAGCTATCGCTCCAAGCCCGATCAACGCTATCACTCCAGGTGTCAGATATTGGAAGACATAGGGCAGTGTACTTGCGGCATTCTCAGGACCGGTAAGCCCCAGACTTGACCAATCAACAGCTGCCCCGACCATGCCAGTGATAGCCGCTGGTACAGCTACTACTATACATATGATACCTGCGAATATAGAAAGCCACATGGCTGATCGCTCACTTCGTGCTGACAATACTCTTTGGAAGTATACCTGCCAAGGGATACCTCCAAAGATCAGCAGCAGGGCATAGTCTAACCAATTCCAAAAGTAGTTGCCCATACTATCTTTATTAGGTATGAGGCTAGCGTTATCGCCCATCACGGTTTGATAGTCAGTCATCAACTGGGATAACCCGCCTACATGACTTAAGATGAATGGCATCACTAAACACATACCAAGGATAATCAACCCTAACTGAAACACATCTGTAAATGCTACTGACCACAATCCGCCAATAGTCGTATACAATATGGCTATAGCTGCTGAGACGATAATCGAAGTCTGTGTATCCAATCCTATAATCACTGAAAAGGTAGTACCCAAGGCTGTAAGTATCGCGGCAATCCAGAACACCTCGCCTAATAAAGCAGGGATGAAAAATAAACCTGTTGCCTTATCTCCAAACCGTTGAGACAGTGGGTCCAACATCGTCTTAAACTCTAACCTACGCATCTTGCGTGCAAAAAATAAACCTCCGATGATGAGACTAAGACCGTAACCCCAAGGAGCCTGCACCCATACCAGTCCGCTGGTCGCTGCTGCTTCGGCCGTTCCATTGATATAACCTCCACCGATCCAGGTCGCTGCCATCGTAAACATAGCTATCCATAGAGGGAGCTTACGTCCAGCAAGAAGAAACGAGTCATTTGATGAGGACAACGAATCGTCTTCTAATACGGTTCCTTTACCAGATGACCAGACGCCAATCACAAATATCAGCGCATAGAATATCAGCACAATCGTGAGCCCAAGCCAGTTGATCTCACGCTCTTGGAAGTACGCGATACCGACTAATCCGACTACCAAAGCGGCAAAAAGGAGATATATATTTCTTGATGCTTTGGACAGTTTCAATTTTGATACATTCGGTTTTCTAAGGATGTAAATGTAACCTATTATCAAGTCTCCAACACTCTTACAGTCTTTATTCGCATGGGGCGTTCATCTTTTTACGGCATCGGGCTTGCTCTCTGCTTTTATGGCCATAGTAGCTATCGATCGAGGAGATTTTCGGATGTGCTTTTTGTGGTTGACCTTATGTTTTGTGATAGATGCACTTGACGGCACTTTTGCCAGGATGGCTAATGTAGAGGAGGTCCTGCCAGGCATGGATGGAAAGACAATAGACTTTGTCATTGACTTTGCATCTTATGCCTTGATACCGGCTTACTTCTTCTACAAGGCAGATATGGCAAGTCCTCAGTTGATGATGCCAGCTCTTGCTATCATATTGTTATCCTCAGCTCTCTATTATGGAAAGAAAGGTATGGTTGAAGATGAGCAATATTTCATTGGATTTCCAGTGTTATGGAATTTTGTGATATTTTACCAATACTTCATATTCCACAACAATCAAACACTTAATATCATCTCAGTTGTCTTTTTTGGCATCTTACATTTTGTACCATTGAAGTTTGCCTATCCAAGTCGTACCAAACGATTTTTTTGGTCACACTTGTTGTTTTCTTTATTAGGAGTAGGTGGCGCGCTCTATGGACTGGTAGAATATCCTAACTATCACCCGTGGACTGATATCTGCGCTATGGTTGGTGCCATCTACTTTAGCTTATTCGCTATTGCCGATACTTTTAGAAAGACCGCGATTTAATCTCTTCTACTGCTACGGAGGAGTCTATGCTTTAAGTGGTACTTTGTTCAGCATTATCGTTTTGGATTCAATTACCGTCCCATAGCATTTTTATAATCTGCAGTCACTAACTTGAAGCTCTTGCTTGACACTTTTTTTACTTCCCATTTTGACTTTTTACCGTCTTCAGCTCGCTTGGTCTCTGAGTACATAAGCATGCCTTTTATGTCATACTCAGGATGTTCTTTATAAAAGTTGGGTGACATCTGCTCGAGTAGATTGCCAAATGTATCATGCCAATCGAATGGAAGAGCAGTAGTGACATAGAACTCTCCTTTATCATCATCTGCTTCATACTTATAACCTTGAGACTGATAGCCAGCTACTTTCTTTGATTTGTTGATTTTTTCAAATTTGAAAGGCTTGCTCATTTCTTTGTCCATTTCTACTTTTGCAAAAGCGCCAGCCATCTTCATCACATTGGGTAGTGCCATGACTGTCTTCTCACTTTGATTAAACATGATCACTTTATCTTCTGTAAAATCAAAAACCATGATCACCTCTTTCTTACCATCTTTTTGCTCCATGGCAAATACACTTTGAGATGGTGCAACGAGCATACGCATATCTTCGGATTTTTTTTCTCCAAAGTTGGTTACCTCGATGTCGACTATATGTTCAAAATTATATGACTCAGGCAACTCTACATTACCATACATACTGCCCAGAACGGCCTGCATCATCTCAGCCTGCTTCTCTGGATCTCCTTCGAACTCCGAGTCATCATAATCTTTACCGTATTGTTCTTTATAAGATCTTCTGAACATCTCATCGAATGCATTGTCGATTGGTTTCATAGCTCGACGAGCTATCTCTTCGCTCAACTCTTCGACTAATTTGTCTTCCAGTTTTTGTTCCATTTTATCTTGGACGCGATTCTGTAGTTTCTTAAATAGTTGGGCTTGCACCGATGATACTGATGTAGCGACTATGATAATAGATAGGATCAGTGATTTCATGTGTAGTGATATTATGATTCAAAGATATGGTTAACGATTGAGTGAGCAATCACGGTTTACAGTGATTTTGTTACGATACTACTGGATGATCTTTACATGTTGATACCATCACCTCATCGTCAACTTTAATCGTCCCTGAATCTATAGGCACAGCATGAACACCAAAAGTAATTCCGCCTCGAGGGCCCTTTCTATATTTTGAAAGGGTAGTGAGTGGTTCTTTGTTTATGTCTTTCTTCTTTGTAATTGGATCAATTGTCGTAAATATACAACGCTCACATTGTTGGATAACTCTTAAGCTGATTGATCCAATCTTTATAATATCCCAGCTGTCTTCAGCGTAGGCTGTCGCTCCTTCCACTATTATATTAGGTCTAAATCGATTCATCAATATCGGTTTGTCTAGTCGCGTGTTGAGATCAAGAAGAGAGCCTTCAGATATGATTAAGATAGGAGCTTGATCTGCAAAGGCAACTATATCTCCACTAAGGCCACCATGCTTTTCGAGCACAGGTCGGATTCGTGAAGTATTTACCTTGAGTAATCTGCACGGCTTGCCTATAAAGTTAGAAAACCAGTCGTCAACCTCAATACTCACAGGCGACCCATAGGCATCGTAACTAAATATCTTTACGGATTCCGCAACGGCTGATGGATCTATATGATTAGACAAGTCTACTATCTCAGCATGATTGTAGTGTACGATGCAGCTATCTTCGGTTATACGGCACTGTATATCTAACAACTTAGGATGTTGACGTCCTGTGAGTACCTGTCCGTCAGCTCCGTAGAGGGCCCATCGACGATCATATTCTAATCCATATTTAGTTAGATTACTGCTCTGGAGTTCAATAGGAGCAGTCGATTTTATTGGGTAGATCAGAAGTTCGCTTACTTTCATGATGAAGTGACTTTTGCCCATAGATAATGATATTTATATCCAATATTTGCATCCTCAATAGTTTTATGCTTTATTATGATTATGAAGAAGTATGGCTTGATCGGGTATCCTTTGTCCCACTCCTTTTCTCCTGGCTATTTTGCGGAGAAGTTTAAGAAAAGTGAGATAACGGATTGTAGATATGACCTGTATCCCTTAACGGAAATAGTTGAGTTTGATGACATAAAAGACTGTTTGGGTATCAATGTAACCATACCTTATAAAGAGCAGGTCATAGCTTACCTCGATGAGTTGAGTGTAGAGGCAGAGACCATAGGAGCAGTGAATACTATAAAATATATCGATGGAAAAAGGATCGGTTACAACACTGACGCCTATGGCTTTACTAAGTCGCTATCACCGCTCTGGGATGGTAAGGCTCAACCTGAGAGAGCCCTTGTTTTAGGTACGGGTGGAGCAGCTAGAGCAGTCTGGTATGTTTTAGATCAATTAGGTATCGCATACAAGAAAGTATCGAGGACTAAAGGGGACATAACTTATGGAGCATTAGATAAGAAGTTAATCGAAGAGCATCACTTAATCATAAACACAACGCCTGTCGGGATGTCTCCTCATGCTGACGCATGTCCTGATTTGCCATATGAAGGTATATCTGCGGATCATTATTTGTATGATCTGGTGTATAACCCTGAGAAAACTTTATTTTTATCAAGAGGAGAATCTAATGGAGCCGTGATCAAAAATGGCCATCAGATGTTAGAACTTCAAGCTGATCGATCATGGGAGATATGGAATTCTTGAATTAACAATGAGCAAAGTGAAGAACGAACTGTTATATCCAGATTTTACCAATACTGAAATCGCCTTTAAAAACAAATCCGACAAAGACCTTAGGGAGACCAAGAAGCTGTTTCAATTGATGAACAATGGACAGCTAGTTGATATAGGATCAGGATTGGCCAAGTTTGCACTCAAGCTTAAGTTGCCATTTGTTCAACCGATCATGAAACGGACTATTTTTAAGCAGTTCTGTGGTGGCGTCAATCTTATGGATTGTCAAGACGTGATAGATCATCTCCATGCTAATCAGACGCTCACGGTATTGGATTATGGTGCTGAGGCTAAGACGGCTGAAGAAGACCTTGATGCAGCAGCTGAAGAACTCTTCTCAGCAGTAGAATTTGCAGCTTCTAATAACTCCGTACCTGTCGTGGTTTCTAAGCTAACAGCTCTTGTTGACAACAACTTGCTGATTAAGAAGCAACATAAGCACCCTTTGAGTGATGCGGAGACTACACTTTATAATAAGTTCTTAAAGCGGATCACTGATGCTTGTGCGAGAGCATATGAACTTGGTGTTAGCATCTTTATCGATGCAGAAGAAAGTTGGATGCAAGATGCTATGGATGACATAGTCTCGGATCTAATGAAAACCTTCAATCAGGACAAAGTGACTGTCTACAATACTTATCAGATGTATCGACATGATAAGTTAGAACAACTCCGATCTGATTATCTGAATGCTCATACTGGAGGGTACAAGATAGGCGCTAAGTTAGTACGAGGAGCCTATATGGATAAAGAGAGAGAGCGAGCAAAAGAAAAAGGTTATCCTTCACCTATACAACCAGATAAAGCCTCAACGGATAGAGATTATAACGAAGCACTCTTGTTTTGCTTAGATCGTTATGAAGAGATTGCATTTTGCAATGCTACACACAATCTTGAAAGTGTAGAACTCTTAGTAAGTGAAATTATAAAACGAAAGATCCCTCGTGACCATCCTCATGTTAACTTTTGCCAGCTTCAAGGTATGAGTGACTATATAACCTTTAATCTCGCTCAAGCAAAGTTTAATGTAGCGAAGTACGTTGTCTATGGACCAGTCAGAGATGTTGTAGAATATCTGATTAGAAGGGCAGAGGAGAATACTGCTGTAACAGGTGAGATGAGTAGAGAGCTAAAGCTCATTAGTTCTGAGGCAAAGAGAAGAAGGTTGGGTTGAGTTATTATAAAACTATTTTACCCACTTAGTTAATATGTTTTGCAACTTTTGAGCAATACATATATTAGCGATGCATGACTTCTTCTTTCAATTATTCAGAAAAGTTGATCAAAGTTGTCTCTTTAAAAACGGAGTATAAAAGAAGCTAATGATTGAAAGATATAATTTCGCCTACAATCAATGTTGCAAAGGAATCGATGATGCGTATCTTCTTTTATAGGCGCGCGAGATTTTAAATATTTGAGATGAAGACTTCTAATCTATCATCACCATAGGTATAGAGCATAAAAAAAGGAGAACGCTGTTATCAAACAACCTACTCCTTTTATAAAGATTCTTATTAATACGTCTACTTAATCACAACCACCTTCTCGGTAGCTACTAATATCCCTTCTTCTATAACCTCAATTATAAACAATCCTTTCATGTCCGCAGCATCGATACTAAGTTGTGCTTGATTAGAAGGCACAAGTTGTCTGCTAATAAGTTTTCCTTGTATATCTCTAACAAGGATCGTCGCATCAGCATGAGCTGAAGGGAGGTCTATATTGATAACATCGGTTGCTGGATTAGGATAGATGCTGAGCTCTTCAAACTCTGGAGTGAATACTGGGGTGGTGTTTTCTAATCTCACTTCTACATCATCTATAGCCCATCCCCAACCTGTTACAGCTGGATCGGCGAAGAGTCTATATCTGATAAAGACTATATCATCAACATCAAATCTATCTTTTAAATCTACTTCATGTTCTACAAAGATTGAAGAACGCCCATCTTCTTGGCTATTGTAGGCGGATGTCCAATTTCGATTGAAACTTGCGTCATATCCATCTGCTATGGGAAGCCAGGTAAATCCATCAGTGCTGGCTTCAACAACCACAAAATCATAAAAATCATTTTCTCCAAACCTTGAGAAATCTTCGCCTAATTCTATCAATGCAACGTCTTTGTATAAAAACGACTGCTCCTCTGAAACAATGATGGGAGTCTTTAACTGATACATGATCTCTCCCGCGTTATTATAATTATGTGGGCTATGAATAGCTGGATCCGTAAAGCCATTTTCTAATCTCACTGAGAAGCCGTCTCCAAAGAAATCATCTGTGGAATTGATATCTGAAAAATCGTTAAAGTAAGATGCTGTAGGTTCGCCTGGTGCAAATACGAAGGCAGTGAAAGATGATGATACATAAGATACTCCATCTAAGTAGCCGATGATTTGAAACTGATATTCTCCGTCAGGAAGATTAAAGTTTTCTACAGGTATGGACACATTATCTCCCGTGACAACATCTGTGATAATCTGATCTGTCATGTCATTATCAATTAGAAATCGAAGTGAGTCAAATTCATTTCCAATGATACTTGTCATACCGACTCCTCCTGCTGGACTAACATTTACAGAAGTGATAGCAGGAGCAAATATAAACTCTTGTCGTATGCCTTCAACTTGGACTGACCAGATACCCCTACCATGTGTAGCTACAATCACTTGGTCATCTTGTATTTTTAAGTCCATCACCGGTACCGCAGGCATATTGTTTTCCATCAATGCCCAAGACGCACCGTTGTCAAGAGATTCAATAATGCCTAGTTCGCTACCTACCCAGATTCTATCTGTGTCGTTAGGAAAGACTAGTATACAATTAACGGCTATATCTGGAAATCCCTTTGTACTGACCCCGTTTTCAAATCCCGTTATATCTTCCCAAGATTGCCCTAGATCTTTAGTCATTAAAACTTTGGTCCTTCTCGCAAAAGAAAAGAGTGCATATGCCGTATTAGCTTCTGTCGGGTGAATACCGATACCGGATACTAGACCAAGTTCTGCATCTTGATAATATGATGCAGCGTTAAACGTCTGGCCACCGTCATCTGAAACAAACAATCTCGAAAACTCATCCATAAAACCACCGGCCCATATAATATCAGGGTTAGCTTCTGAAACTGCGATATCTGCAAAGCTTCCAAAACTCCACATCCCATCATCTATCCGAGTAGGATCCCACGTAAGACCAAAGTCATTAGATGTCCATACACCACTACTACCGATGGTGAAAAGACGATCAGGGTTTCTTCGGGCATTAGCGATACGACTATGAAACGGACCATCGTCATCTATACCTTGGGCACCATTGGTCCATGACTGACCACCATCGGTTGATCTCCTAAGTGCATTAAACTGTATACTACCCATGACAAGACTTGGGTCCCGGTTGTTCCAAACCACTTCAAATCCATCTCCTCCAAAAGCAAAATCATAAAAACTCGCTGCATCAGCATCATCTAATCTCGAGGTCAGCCAAGTGGAGTTGTCTTGCATCCCTCCGATATATCTATTGGCTCCGGGCACTTTGTCCGCTGAGTAAAACTGCGTTGTGTTATATCCAAACCCTCTATAGGATATCGTGTTATCTGTAGATCCAGGATTAGTAGATGTATTGGAGAGATAGACCCCACCATCATTGGTAGATAGAAACTTAAAGGTCTGATTTCTTTCATCATCTATAATAAATACCAATCCGTGTTGATCTGGGTGCTGCCCTTCATTATTAGCAAACTCTGCTCCTGTGAAACTGTTATTGCCATCAAAATCAAAATATGCGTCACTAATCACCTGCGTGCTAGTTAGTAGCCTGCTCGTTGATTCTGCGAGTATACTAAAAGATACTGCCGGACTATTTTTAGGATCCCAGGTAACACCTCCTCTAAGTTCTGGCCACATCAAAAATAGATGGCGATATTCTTGTCCGCCGTTTCTTGCTATGAGTGCATTCTCTGTTTCAGCATAATCAACATTATGAGGAAAGATGTACTCTCTACTATCGTTAGAAGTGTTAGCAGAGTTTAAGATGCGTTCTTTGATGGTCCATTCTCCATCATCTTGTTGATCTCTAAAGCTGACCATCAACTGTCGATTGTTAGTGACGTCCCACACTTGAAAGGGGATATCAACATAATCCAGATATTGGTACTCATCAGCAGGAACACCAGCACCGCGCCCGTTGACTGTAAATCTATGAGCTTTTTGTCCTCCTTGCCCAAACCTTAGCTCTATGGACACTATATCTTCTGGTGCCAGATCGCCTGGTGAAAAACCACCACCAACACTGATACCATTAACAAAGTCTAAAAATTCGAAAGCTCCATCATCAACTATATCATATAGGATATCTTCTTCTTCATCTTGTGTTACACTTACCCTAAAGAGATTGACTCCACCTATATAAGCGACATCTTTGTCAAACGGGTGAGGCTCTATAACGTTATCATACCAGCCCTGACCATCAAAGAAGTCTATAGCTTCGCCTCGTTCTACAGCCAGACTCCAAGTCTCAGCACCATCTCTACTTATATAGACATCAGCACCCGTCCCAGATCCTCCACCTTGTGCTGCTCCCCAGACATAGTTAGTATCGATAGTCGAAGCTGCGATTTCGATTCTACCACTTACCTGTAGACCTCGTGATTTGTTCTCCCAAGTTTCTCCCTGATCAGTTGACTTTAGAACGCCCAGTCCTCTAACACCTACATACAAAGTGTTGAAGTTTTCATGATTGAAAGCGATATCATCATATCTATCCTCTGTGCTAAACAATTTCTGATCCCAAGTCAGTCCTCCATCGGTGGACTTATAGATAGCTGCTCTTAGACTATCTTCAAAGACGCTATTACGAGATGTTACCAGTACTGTATTTACATCTTCAGGATCGACTACGATTCTACTGATATTTCGAAATGCGTCATAGTCTCCTGCTTGCACGATTTGCGTCCACGTCTCACCTTCATCAAGTGATTTGAACATACCAAACCCATCAAAATCATTAGTAAAGTGTTCTCCTGTTCCTGCATATATAACTGACGGATCCGATGGAGACATCGCAAGTGTGTTGGTACTCAAGGTAGGAAAGTCATTCGTCTTATTAATCCAAGATAGACCACCATCCGTTGTCTTCCAGATACCTCCACTGGCCGCTGCTGCTAACCATGTGTTGTTAGTAGGATCCGACTGCAATACCAGGATTGCTCTTGTTCTTCCTGCAACATTTCCTGGACCACGCTCGATAAAGTCTAAGTCATCTCTTTTTGCATTTCGGGATTGTGATTTTTTAGCTTTTTTAAGCTCTTCGAGTATATAATTCTCCGAGTATTCGGGAGCAGTCTTATCAATAGGTATCCTGCGCTGACGCTGATACTTTGCAAACTCTTCTGGAGCCTCTGCTTTAGAATGGCCATTTTGTCGACGATGCTTTTTATATCTGTAGTAGTTGTCAGCACTGGCATATGGATCGTCCTTGACCGAGAAGCCACGTTCTTCTTGTGGCTCAATTATTACTTCTGACGATGGTATATAATCGACAATCAGAGCAATCGTCAGTAAGGCGATGATGCTTACGCAAATGAGTTCTGTTATTCTTCTCAAAGTTTTTCTTTTAGTTTGATGATGCGATGATAATCAGAAGGCTTCTTCCTTTTATCTTCTATAACACCTGGTTTTTCTTTAACGATGATACTGTACGAATCGTACCATTCTACTCGCCCTCTAACTGTTTGGGTCTTTAGGATGACATTGCTTTCCAGATCAGTAACGGCATAAGAGATCTTAGGCGATCTATCTTTTATACATAAAAAGTAAGAACCATCTGCACTGGGTATCACCTCTGACTTATCGCCAAGATAGTTTGAAGCAAATGCTAGTGCCTCTTTATTCTTATCCGCGACATGTGTCATACTATCGGTATTCTTTTTGTTGCAACTCACAAGCATGACTGCCATAGACACTATCAAGATAGACAGTGCCTTAAGAACTAACATCTGTAGAGATTTTGACATTACGACAAATATGGTTTTTATCTATTTAATCATAACAAGATAGGACTAGCTAAGTTCTTAATTGTCTTGTACTGTGTGGTAAAAGGATTTGTTATCTGTTCATATCACCGCATTACACTTAACCTATCGCTCATCTTCAAATAAGCTGTCTCAAGGAAGCCGCTTCGTTATCTGAGCTTTGCGTACTCTATTATTTCTCTTTTCTGAGCTTGTAGGGTAGGTCTATTATTGATGTTTAGGATGATATGTTATTGATCTTGACTCGTAGGCACGTTATGTCCATAGATTGGCTTTTCTTTGCACTTCAATTATGGTAGTCTTTTTATGACAATATCGGAGAGAATAGATGCTTTAGACCGACTTGGTTCTTTGATTAGAGATGAAGTATCGGGAGCTTTTGAACCAGTCATCGCACAGAGCATAGCGGAGAATCCCTGGTTTACACCTGAAAGTGTAAAAACGAGCCTATTAACCATCTCGAGTGAATATCTAGCTGCTAGCACATTGAAAGATTGGGTAAGTGATTATGATATCAGGAGTGACAACCCCAAAAGAGTAGGACTCATACTGGCTGGCAATATACCCATGGTCGGTATACATGATATCATTTGCACATTTGTATCAGGTCATCACTCAGTGATTAAGTTCTCTTCTAAAGACAAAGTCTTACTTGAGTACTTGATAGAACGTTTAGAGAAGATTGACTCAAGAACCAAAGCATACTTCACAGCAGTAGAAAGAGTTAAAGATATAGATGCCGTTATCGCAACGGGAGGGTCAACTGCAGCGACTCATTTTCACTATTATTTCTCTAAGTATCCCAATCTGATCCGCAAGAACAGAAGCTCTGTAGCAGTGTTGACGGGAGCAGAGTCAAGAGATGATTTAAAAAAGTTGGGAGGAGATATCTTTACTTATTTTGGGTTAGGCTGTCGCAATGTTTCCAAGTTGTTTGTCCCAAGAGATTACAAGTTTGATACATTTTATGAGTCCATCATAGATTATCAATATGTGATCGATCACAACAAGTATAAAAACAACTACGATTATAGCCATGCTATTTATCTATTGGGTCAACATCACTTTTTAACCAACAACTTTTTAATTGTTAGAGAAGATCCTACTTTGAGTTCTCGTATTGCTTGTATTCATTATGAGCAGTATGATGAGATGGATGATGTAGTTTCTAATTTGAATGGCATAGAAGAAAACATACAATGTGTGGCAAGTAAGAATGCCATTATTGGTTTGCCACATACATCTATAGGGAGTTGTCAATCACCAGCGTTATTTGATTATGCAGATAGAGTAGATACTATGGCTTTTCTAACTGGATTATAATGGATAAGCAAGCAAGAGCAGATCATATTGTAGAGATATTAGAAGGATATTATCCAGAGACACCTGTCCCTTTGGATCATAAGGATCCTTACACTTTGTTAGTGTCAGTGTTGTTGTCTGCACAGTGTACAGATGCAAGAGTTAATAAAACTACGCCAGCACTCTGGGAGCTCGCAGATAACCCTTATGATATGATGCGTGTATCAGTACCAGAGATAAAAGCAATCATCAGGCCTTGTGGATTATCACCACGTAAGTCACAGGCGATCTACGACTTGTCTCACATCATCATGGAAGAACATGACGGAGAAGTTCCACAATCATTTGAAGCATTAGAAGCCCTGCCTGGCGTGGGGCACAAGACAGCTTCTGTTGTTATGGCGCAAGCCTTTGGTGTGCCTGCTTTTCCAGTGGATACGCACATCCATAGATTAGCTTATCGCTGGTGCCTCAGTACGGGCAAGAATGTCGACAAAACTGAAAAGGACCTGAAGCGACTTTTTGCAAAAGAGCTATGGAATAAACTCCACCTTCAGATTATTTTTTTTGGAAGAGAGTATTGCCCTGCAAGAGGTCATGATATGAAGACTTGCCCTATCTGTAGTTTATATGGGAGGAAGTCTTTGATGAAGTAGTTGTGTTTATCATTTACATCTTTAAAAGCTTCTCTAAGTCTTGGATAAGTAAAGATTCTTCTAACCCTAAATCTTTTCGAACATCCTTCTGACTGACTATCCTTTTTAAAATCAATTCTCTGTCTAACAAAAGTATTTTTGGTAGTGTATTGATGCCTAACTCTTCATTATAATCGCCAGATCTAAACAAATGATAGATATGAAAATTGTGTAGATCAACAGATGGAGACGTATCAACAATGCCATCTGATGTTATGGTGATAACATTAACTGTGTTGGTATATCTATTGTTGATATCAACTATTATTGGAATAAGGTCAAGACATGGTTGGCAGTACGAATTCCAGAATAATATTACTGTAGGTTTCCCTTTGAATATGTCCGATAAAATCTCGGTGCCGTGCTCATCTTCTAAAGAAAATAATGGCAAGGGTTTACCTTTGATTGCGTAGAGTTTATCTTCAGAATGTGCATTATACAGACGAAGCAATTCTTCTTCAGACATGAGTTCGACATACTCGGGGTTGCTTTCTCGTAATTGATCTTTGAAGATGGCAATCTTTGCCTTAATAGAATCGGAAGTCTGACCTCGTACTGTTAGACAATATAACAGCGCAATAACTAGGATGACACATCTCAATTGATTAAAAATATTGGATAGATAAAGATACCCAAATTCAACACGTCATCTTACTTGCGAATTAATCCCTAATAAAAGGATAGTCTTCTTGCACATAGTTGTCATCGTACAAAGTGTTGGAATCAGGCAATGGAGATTGCTCCGCAAATGCCGCTGCTTTTTCTATCTCGACTTTGATGGCATCTTTGATGGCATCGATCTCTTTTTTGGTTGCGATCTTTTCCATTAGCATTTTCTCTTCAGTGAGAGATATAGGGTCTTGAGCTTTGTAGCTTTCTAACTCTTCCTTAGTTCTATACTTAGCTGGATCTGATACCGAGTGGCCTCTATATCTATAAGTCTTAATCTCTAAGAAGTATGGTCCTTTACCAGAACGGATATGCGCCGCTGCTTCTGCAAGTGCATCATGTACGGCCTCTGGTGACATACCATCTACGTCTCTACTCGGTATGTTAAACGCTTCACCCACTTGATGTATATCTGTAACGTTAGAAGTTCTCTTTACAGAAGTACCCATAGCATAGCCGTTGTTCTCACATATGTAAAGTACTGGGAGCTTCCATGTCATCGCCATGTTAAAAGACTCATATAGCGCACCTTGTCTTGCCGCACCATCTCCAAACATGCAAACTGCGAGGTTTTCACTGCTTCTATATTGCTCCGCAAGTGCGATGCCTGTACCGATCGGTATCTGAGCCCCTACGATACCGTTTCCTCCAAAGTAGTTTAGTTCTTTTGAGAAGAAGTGCATAGATCCTCCTTTGCCACCTACACATCCATCTACCTTACCATATAGCTCAGCCATACAGGAGTCTGAAGTAAGTCCTCTTGATAGAGCGATACCATGTTGGCGATATGCAGTAACGATTTTGTCTTCAGGCCGTATAGCTGTAGCAAGTCCTGCAGCTATGGCTTCTTGACCGATATAGACGTGGCAGAACCCTCTGATCTTCTGTTGTGAGTAAGCCATCAACGCTCTCTCCTCAAATCTTCTTACCCTAAGCATCGTCTCATACCACTTTAGATAAGTGGCCTTGTCGTGCTTCGCTGCTTTCTTCTTAGACGCGGTTTTCTTACTTGTTGATTTTTTAACTGCTACTGCCATAACGTGTTTGCTTGATCATGATAACAAAGAGAGTATATCAAAGTTGATACCAAGGAGTACTAAACTCATCCTCGCTGCGAAATTAAGGATTAATTGAGACATTAGTATTGATCACGTGCTCCTACTTGTCATCACAAAGCGCATCTTTACGCTTAGCATGAATATTACTCGTCTCAAGCTCTCTAACTTTAAGAATTATGATGTTGCAGATGTAGCGTTTGACAATAAGGTCAACATAATCTACGGTAACAATGGCTCGGGTAAGACTAATATTTTGGATGCCATTCACTTTTTATCCGTATCCAAGAGTTACTTTGGTCTGTCTGATAAATATCTAATTAAGGATGATCAAGACTTTTATAGGATAGAAGGACATTATAGTCAAGATGAGAAGAAGGATCACATTGTCATAAAATACAAGAGAGACCAAAAGCGAGATATTCTTTTGAACACAAAGAAGCTCAAGCGAGTGGGGGATCTGATCGGTAGATTTCCAGTAGTCTTGATTGCTCCTGATGACATCAATATCGTTAAAGGCGGAAGTAAAGAGCGCCGAGACTACTTCAACAAGTGGCTATGCCAATCAGATAGGACCTATCTCGATGCTTTGATGTCTTACAATCGATTGCTAAGACAAAAAGATGCACTCTTAAAGGGTGATTATACGCCAGATCGTTTGACCATGGAAGCTTATAATAGTAAGATGATTGGTTTTGCAACTACACTCCACAATAGTATCCGAACTGCCTTGTCAGACTTTATACCTGCTGCTTTAGATCAGTATAGTACGATTAGCGAAGGGAAAGATGATATCCAACTTAACTATCTATCAGATCTATCAGATCAGGATATAGATGTTCTATTCAACAATATGATCCCTCAGGAGATTCATGCCCGAAGGCCGCTGGTAGGTGTTCAGCGTGATGATTATGAATTTACCATTAAGGATATGCCTCTTAAAAAATATGGGTCACAGGGACAGATCAAGT
This sequence comes from uncultured Saprospiraceae bacterium, assembly GCA_937942435.1. Classification (GTDB taxonomy): domain Bacteria; phylum Bacteroidota; class Bacteroidia; order Chitinophagales; family Saprospiraceae; genus JAJRXG01. The sequence continues at coordinate 19,733 of CALDEM010000053.1, read as the reverse complement.
CATTTCTCTATGCCCTAAGATTAGCAGAATTTATCTATTTGCGAAAGCATCTAAAGCGCTTACCCATTCTGATACTCGATGACTTCTTCGAAAAGTTGGATCAGCACAGATTATCGACTTTACTTTCCTTGATCAATAGTGGATCGTTTGGTCAAGTGTTTTTAAGCGACACAGAATTAGCCAGATCGAAGACAATATTTGAAGAACGGGGAATTACTTTTGGTGCATATCGCGTTACTGAAGGTAGTATCGAGAGAGACCAATAATAAAGCTTACTTTCGTCATCTATGGATCTTCACATCAAAGACGTACTTAAGAATTATATCAGGAAGGACAAGAAAGTCGGGGATGCCTACTATACACAGAAGATCAAAGCTTTTTGGCATGAAGACTTGTCTCACAGCATCACGTCGAGAACAACATCTTTGAAGTTCGTTAATGGCAAACTTTACTTGAAAGTTAACTCAGCACCACTTAGACATGAGCTGTTCAACAATAGGCAAACACTTATGGACAAGATCAATGTCCATCTAGACGAAGACATCGTCCATGTGATTGATTTCTCGTAAGAGGCTTATGCTCTGATATTACCAGCTTTTTTCTTACCTACCTTTTTCTTTCCTTTCATTCTAGAGGCAACGCTATATGCTGCTGCTAAATCAATAATACCTCCTGAAAGAGATAATGAAGAGAAAGGTACGTACTCCTCTGTACCGGGTTTTAATACCATGGTATCATTAGGAACTGTAGAAGTTATAATCGCTTCTTTCACTTGCTCTGCGTTGAGTCTTGGGAAATATGATCTCAGTACAGCTGCAACACCAGAGATAACAGGAGCTGCCATACTTGTACCCTGAGAGATCTCATAGTTATCATCAGGCACTGAAGACAACATCATCACGCCCGGCGCAAATACATCAACATCTTTCTTGCCATAATTAGAAAAACTGGCAACCATATCGTCTTCTGCAGAAGGTCCTGATGCACCGATGCTCAGGTAGTTCTTAGGCTGTTTCTTTTTGAAAAACAGAAAACCCTTTGGCTTCTTATAATAGTCGTTAGGATAGTTTTCCCCTTCGTCTATATCCATTGATGCATTGCCAGAAGCATGTACGATAAGTACGTCATTCTTCTCTGCATATCTGATAGCGTCGTCAACTACTTCCTTATAAGGTGACTCACCTTTTCCAAAAGACATATTGATGATAGATGCACCATTCTCCACAGCATATCTTATGGCATTGGCAACGTCTTTGTCTCTTTCATCGCCATCAGGTACCGCTCTCACAGTCATGATTCTCACATTTTTAGCAATGCCATTGATACCTATGTCATTATTTCTTGATCCCGCGATGATACCTGCAACGTGAGTGCCATGCATAGCATCAGGTCCTTCTACAAGGTTGTTACCATAGTAACGCTCTGTTTTATCCTCATAGTTATCTCCGACTATAGGTCGTGGATCATAGTCAGGATTCCAATTGTACTTAAACTTGCTACCGAAGTGGTTTAGGGCATCTTGAAGTGGTGCCATCAACTCAAACTTCAGTTGATCCACACTTGGTATCTCGCCTGTCTCATCTAAGTAGTAGTTATAAATATTAGCAGTTACTGCATCTGTTGGATCAAAAGACGTAGCTAAAGAATCAATAAATGGCTTATCGATCTCACTTGTCTCGGTGATTCTCTCTATGTGATCTATAACGCCAGCAAAAAACTGCTCACGCTCTTCAAACTCTGCGTATTGTTCTTTTGCGGTTTTCATTTCGCTTTCTATGCGCTTGCCAAACTTGACATAGTCATTATACTGCTCCTTGTCTTTACCACTTAATTTGGCCGGGTCAACATGTTCAAACTTCTTTCTGTACTTCGCATAGGTACGAGTCATCTCGTAAGTATCAGCAGCGATCGGTGTACCGTCTTTGCCACCTATGAAGTTCCATCCATTCACATCATCGATATAGCCATTGTTATCATCATCGATACCGTTTCCAGGTATCTCATCAGTATTGACCCATATGACATCTGCTAGATCTTCATGTTCTATGTCGATCCCTGAGTCGATAACTGCTACTATCACGGGTACGCCTTCCACATCTTTCAGTAACTTGTTATATACAGCATCAGTGCCCAAGTTATAAGGCGTATCAGCCGTTCTGTCTTGTTGGTACCAGTTTACGGATTGAGCAATCACATCTTGATTAAGTACAGTGATAGTGATGAGGATAGCAAAAGAATATCTAATCTTGTTCATAAAGTAAGTTGATAAGAATACATGTCTGAAGTTAAAAGAGCACTCTTCATTAATGTGTATTACATTAGCATAGTTCTGAAACCTCAGGATTTAACAATTCAATAATATTGAATCAAACCTTTACATCCCAGAATGCCCTAAAAACGCTGCAAAAGTATTGGAATTATCCAAACTTTAGAGCGAAGCAACAAGAAGTTATAGATGCGTTGTCTACAGGACAAAACGTGATAGCTCTTTTACCAACTGGAGGAGGCAAATCCATCTGTTATCAAGTACCAGCTCTCGCGCAAGAAGGAGTGACAGTTGTTATCTCTCCATTGATATCATTGATGGAAGATCAAGTATCTGCGCTCAAAGCATTAAAGATTAAAGCGGAAGCCATCCACAGTGGCCATACTTATGGCAACATCGATCGTATACTTGACAACTGTATCTACGGCGATATCAAGTTGCTTTATGTCTCACCTGAAAGATTGCAGCATGACTTGTTCAGAGAAAGAATCAAGAAGATCCAAGTCAATCTGGTTGCCATAGATGAAGCACATTGTATCTCACAGTGGGGACACGACTTTAGGCCGAGCTATTTGGAGATTAGGGCTTTTCTTGATGAGATAAAACCAAGCCAGATTATCGCACTTACTGCTACTGCAACCGATCAAGTGTTAAGAGAGTTGGAAGAATTATTATTTGCCAAAGCCCCCGTTGTTGTTAAAGGTTCTTTTGTGAGAGACAATATCGGCATCGAGTTTAGAGATACAGAGGATAAGGTGGGGACGATAGCTGATATCTGCAAGACACCGCTTAAGACTATTATCTATGTGAGAAGTAGGAGGAGGGTTCAGATGATTGCACAGGTGTTAACCAATCATAAGTTTCGTGCTGCATACTATCATGCAGGACTCACTTATAAGGAGAAGCGAGATATACAATCTAAGTTTAAAAAGAACGAGTTGGATATAGTCGTTGCCACAAATGCTTTTGGTATGGGCATAGACATAGCTAATGTGCAGCGCGTCATCCATTATGACATACCTCCTTCTGTTGAAGAATATTATCAGGAGATTGGAAGAGCTGGGCGAGACGGTTCTGATTCTAAAGCGATACTAATGTTAAGCAAGGACAATCTAAAGTTTAGCAGAAAGAAGTTGACTGAGGACTTTCCAGAATTTGAAAATGCAAAGAAGATCTATAAGTCTGTTCATGTGTTTTATAATGTAGGCATACATGAAGGCATCGGTATCTCAAAACCTTGTAAACCTAAAATGATCTCAGAAGCGATAGGGTTAGGCCCACGAAAATTAATGAATGGCCTAAAACTCTGGCAGCGACTCGGCGCATGGGAACTCTCGTATGACAGTCGACCACGTATCTATTGCAATATTGTGATGACACCACAAGAACTCCGGAAAGAAGAAAATAGACATAAAGGTTTATACCCGATCATGGACTACTTCATGAGACAGTATGAACATCTATTTGAAGGATGGATACAATTAGATTTAGATAAAGATAGAAGGAGATTAAAACTGCCTCTTTCTGAGTATAAAGACGCTTTAGATGAACTAGCGGAGCACGGCATTGTAAAATTGTACAAACTGCAACCTGGTCAGATGATTAGCTTTATCCAAGATCGCGTTTCTAATAAATACCTCAGTCCCTTCAAATTAAAATACGATGCACTCAAGAAAATGTCACAAGACAGATGGAGAGGAGTGGAGCAGTTAATACAAACAAAAGAGTGTAGGATGAATAGCATCCTCAAGTACTTTAATGAAACCCCAAGCGAAGTTTGTGGTAGTTGTGATAACTGTCTTTCTAATGGTGTGAGGCATTATGGAAAATCAGAAATTTCTAATCAACAAGCTTTGAATGAAGAAGCAGGGCTTGGCTGGTCTTCTAAAAAATCCCAATAAGCATGTCTGCCTTTTATGATATAGTCTGCTTGGTGTCTAATGACATCACTTATGATAGGCGGATGATTAGGATCTGCTCAGCACTTGCTGATGCAGGTAAGAAGGTATTGCTGATCGGACGGGAGCTTCCTGATTCTAAAGCACTTGACTCGTACTCATTTGATGTAGATCGTATAAGTTGTAAGTATAATCGAGGCCCTTTGTTTTATGCTGAGTTGATCCGTAGATTAAAGAAATATCTGAAAGGAGTGAGTTTTTCTAATTTGGTCGTGACAGATCTTGATACAGCATTAGTGGCGCGATCATATAAAAACACCGATGTTAAGGTGTATTGTGACTTACACGAATATTTTGAAGAAACACCAGAGCTAATTGGAAAGTATATTAAGAAGTGGATTTGGTCACAAGTGGGTCAGCAGAGCAACTCATCCATCGATGTGATGTACACTGTTAATCAAAGCCTCGCTGATATCTTTAGTGTGCAATATAATCGAAAGGTTGTTGTAATTAGAAATCTGCCTGATCCGATGGATCAGCGATCTTGTGATATTTCAATTCCACTAAAGACAGTATATCTGGGTGTGCTCAATCCGGGACGTGGTTTAGAATCGATCATTCGAGCAGTTGCAAATGTTAAAGAGGTAGAGTTGACCATAATCGGAGATGGTCCCCTTAGATTGTCATTAGAATTACTTGCAAAAGATTATCGAGATAGAATAAAGTTCACAGGTGCTCTTCAACCCTCAGCAATATCCAAAGAGCTTTCTAAACACCATCTTGGATGGAATGTCTTAGACAACAAAAGCAAGAGTTATTATTACTCCCTAGCCAACAAGTTCTATGATTATATAAATCACGGACTACCTGTTATAACTATGGATTATCCAGAATACAAAAAGATAGTTAATCACTATAACTGTGGTATTCTGTTATCTGATGATCATGTAGAAACGATCGCAGATCAACTGGTTCGACTAAAGGACAACACAGCTAAAATTATAGCTATGCAATCTAACTGTGCCTCAGTAATACTTGAACACAACTGGTCTATAGAGTCTAAGAAACTCTTATCCTTGTTCTAGTTTTAAGATGCGCTATGTATCTAATCGAATAACCCGCTATAATCAGATGATTTTTCAATCTTCTGTTTTTCAGCTTGGTATTCATTAAGATCAAGACTGTCTTCATTGACGTTTTCCTGACCACCCAGAAGTAGTAGCGTACTCTTTTTCTCATACTCTTCGAGCATCTTCATCCCTTCTTCTTCAAATATCCCATTCTGCAGATCTACTGACTCCATGAAGTTGGCGGAGAGTTCCATGAACTGCTCCATTTCACCAACCTTATTAGCTACATCATCTGCGATAACTTCCATAGCTTGATCAAACATCGCTCTTTTATCAGAATTTCCTGATATGATGTTCATAGCTGACTTCATAGCTCCATGTGATGCTCTAATCGCTTTACGTTCTTGCTCTTTCACTTTTACTTGATCCTTTGTGTCTTCAAGTAGGATCTCAGAGTTAGAGTACATCTTAGTCAGGACTTTATAGAGTAAGCCCATCTTATTATGGAGCTTTTCATACTTAGCATTGGATTCTTTAAGCCTAGCTGCTTTTCTGCTGGATAGCATCAACTGCTGATTGTTATTGAGCTCTTTTGCTTTACGTGCGATTTTAAGGTTCTGCTCGATCTCCTTCGTATTGTCGATCATCATCGTCTTGATCTTTCTCATCTGTCCACGCAGCCCACCGATCTGCTTACCCATCTTTTTTAAGTTGCCACTTAAGTCGTCTACATAGTTTTTGAGTATGCCTATAGGGTCGATAGTGACAAATATGCTTGTGATCTTGCGCATCGCACTCTTATACATATAGCCTACAAGTGCTCTCATTTTTGGGTCAAGAGCCATGTATACGATGACTCCTAAAGCAGCGATTGTCGCGACTAGTCCAACCATACTGGAAGCAAAGCCGACTATAGCCCCGATATTAGGGACAATTAATAAACCGATGGCCGCAACTGCTGCAACTATAAAAAGAAGCCCCGTCTTACCTTCTGGACGCGACCAAAACGACTTAGTCTTTGCTGAGACACTATCTATTGATGAAAATTCAGACATATTGAGTAGTTATTTTTGTAGGCTAATAAATATATAAAGGACAAATTATTAAAATATTATAGATGTAGTCTTCTAACCTATAGATAAAATGACTTGATACATCGCTTATACAAAGTCAACATCACTGACCATAGGCATTCTCATCAAGTCACCTATGCTTTCTTCTATATTCCTATGCCCAAAGATGATTTTGTAGATCGTCTTGATGATCGGTGCGTGTATCTCAAACTTATTGACCAGATAATGAGCGATGTGCAACGATCTGATCCCTTCCACCACCTCATCTGCATTAGCAAGTATGTCTTCTATCTTTTCTCCAAGAGCTATCCGACGGCCACAGCTATAATTTCGACTTTTATCTGAGGTCGCTGTTGCTATCAGATCACCTATGCCTGCGGTACCAAAGAAGCTCTTTGTAGATGAACCCATGAGATCACCAAGTAAAACCATTTCGCGTAAGCCTCTTACAATCAATATAGCTTCTGAGTTCTTACCTAGGTTCTTACCACCGATCAAACCAGATGCAAGAGCTATGACATTTTTAAGAGCGCCTGTTAGCTCTGCAGCTCTCATATCATAAGAACCAAAGACAAAAAATCGATCGCCTGACAAGGCTTTGCGCCCAGACTTGATTACTTCATCAAATTCGCTAGCTATAACAGTAGCAGTAGGAAGTCCTTGAAGGATCTCAGAAGAGAGATTAGGTCCGCATAAAGCACCAACCCGGATGACATCGGTCTCATCAAAAATGACCTCACTCATCGTCTTAACATCTCGCCGCTTAAATCCCTCAAACTTAAACCCAGACTCAAGTTCTCCCGGTAAAACATCAAATCCCTTAGTGCCATGGATCAACATGTGCTCTGGAGTTAAAAAAGGAGCCATGTTATGGATCACCTTCCGAAAGTGAATCGAAGAAATGACGGGTAAAATCATCGCACACTTGGAGCAAACCTCCTCGACTGAAGTGGTAGCTTTGACATTGCTGCCAAATTTGATACCCTTGTATTCGTGCTGTGTGTTGATACTATCTACGAGTTCAGACCGTCTGCTATAGAGTATAACATTGGTATTTTGCGACATCAAGTTGGTTAGTGCAAAGCCAAACTTGCCGCCACCGACGACACCTACGTATTCTTCTGGATTCATGATCTATGCTGTCTTGCTTGAAGATAGCCTTTTTTACTTCTTTTTCTTTTTCTGAGCATTCTGCTGATCTCTTAGCTTCTGCTGTTGCTCCATAGCCTTTGCGATTTTCTCTTGGAAGCCACCTTTCTTTTTAGGTTTAGCTTTTTGCACATTAAGCTTCTCAAGTATCTTATCATTATCAAAGACAAAATTCTTAGTGATGATCGTCTGACTAATAGTAAAAAGGTTACTAAAAAGCATATAGCAGGTAAGACCTGATGCGTAAGTATTGAAGAAGCCAAAGAACATCAGAGGCATCAGATACTGCACATACTTCATCGCAGGGTTAGCAGACATGTCCATGTGCTTGGAGTTATAGTACGTATAGATCACCTGTGATACGGCATAAAGCACCGTAAACAAACTCAAGTGAGCTCCCAACAATGGTATGGAGAATGGCAAGTTGAACCAGACGTCATAAGATGATAGATCATGAGCCCACAAAAAAGACTCTTGTCTAAATGTGATCGAGGCAGGGAAGAACCTAAAGAGTGCGTACCAGATCGGTATCTGCGCAATCATCGGCATACATCCGCCCAATGGACTCACACCGTACTCTCGATAGATCTTCATCGTCTCGACTTGGGTCTTCTGAGCATCACCTTTAAACTTGTCCTTTAGTCCAGCTATTTGCGGCTTTAAAGCAGCCATCTTAGCTTGACTCTTCAACATCTTGTAGGTCAGAGGATATACTGCCATCTTGATGATGAAAATCAACACGATGATCACGATACCTTTATTTCCGATGAATCCAGAAAGCCAATTAAAGAAAGGCCTAATGATATGTCTATTGATATCACCAAATATGCTATTTCCGAAAGGAATCACCTCTTCAAGGTCATTGTCAAAAGTCACCAGTCGCTTATATTCGTTAGGGCCGAGATAAAGCTTCATGTCAAATGCGTCACTACTGCCTCTTGATATTGGGACAATCATCGTTGCATTGATCTTCTTGAGATCTGGCTGATCATCCGTCGGTTGGCTTACGCTGGTATTGATACCTTTAAAAGGCTCACCAGCTGCCATAAGTGACGTGTTAAAGAACTGATTAACAAAAGAAACCCACTCTATTGGGTTACCTTCCAACACCTCCGAATCATCTCCACGACAACCACAGTCCTCTGGATTCTCTTCTTTTTCCTTAAAGTAAACAGCCGAATAGGTCTTCTCAAAGAACCTGTTTTGCTCGATTGGGTCGAGATAATTCTCGATATGTAATGTGACAGCGTCCTCGTTACGTAGATAGTTACTAAGCCCTACAATGTTGACTTTGTAAGCGACTTCATAACTACCTGGTAAGAGCGTATACGTTTGTTCTATATACCCACCTTCTTCTGTCGTCGCTCTAAATGAGATGCTGTTACCAGAAGGACGCGCTTCAAAGAAAAGATCTTCTGTATTGACAACTCGATCTGTCAGTTGTATATCATATCCCCACTTGTTCTTCTCATCTTCAAAGAGCTTTACCAATTCTTTTACCTCTTCTTCTTTAGGTTGAGATAAGATCTTAAAGTGCTCCTTAAGCTCTGCGTAGTTTATTCTGCCTCCTTTGTTTGATAAGGATATAGTGAGTAGATCATTAGAAAGAGTATAGTTTTTTACATCTCCAGATGCCGCTGACGCAAATATTCCAAATTGTCCTGGATTCGTTGGCGTAGTTGACGTTGTTGGAGTCTCAAAGGTGGTAACTGGCGCAAACTCATCTGGCGCTTCTTCTTGAGCCTGAAGCTCCTGCTCAAGTCTAGCCTTCTCTTTGGCAGCCTTGATTTCTTCCGGAGTAGGTTGATTCATGATACTCCATCCGAGGAGTATTAAGAAGATTAGACCGAATCCTATTATTTGATTTCTTTCCATTGGCTATAGTAAGTGCTTCAAAAGCCGCGCAAAGGTACAATTTGTGCCTTTATAGACAACCTTCAACAACTTATCATCTAAGATTATCTGACAATACGAATTGAAGTTATACGGTATGACCCATAACCATGGTATTCATAGACGATATAGAGTGATGATTCGACAAAATGTCGCAAAACACCTACATTATTATTTCATCCAAACCATCATAATCAGATCTCTTTACCTAAGATCGATAGTTGAAACAAAATATTAGTTAATGAAGTTAACTAATTCAGGATTCTTGCGATATTCGCTAAATAAGATTAACTATAGTTTTACGGTCAGTTATCTATGTGACTATCTTTACGGTGTTTAAATGATATCATTCTTAACTGAGCAGTATAATCACAATATGAAGAACTATGAAGTAACCATAGGCCGGTCAGCCATCACACTTTCTGAAGATGACTTAGCTAAGAGCAACATCATTAAGATGAGTGATAATCACTACAACAACATATCTGATAATCAATCATACACAGTTGAGATTATAAAAGTTGATGTAACATATAAGACAGTGGATCTTAAGGTCAACGGTAAGTTTATATCATGCAGCATCAGTGATGAGTTAGATCTGATGATTAAGTCTATGAAGCTGGGCACGTCCAAAAAAGGCAAAAGTAAAAATCTCATATCCAATATGCCTGGGCTCGTTCTATCGATTGATGTACAAGAAGGTCAACAAGTCGCTGCTGGTGATGCACTCATGATCTTAGAAGCAATGAAGATGGAGAATGTGCTTAAGGCGAGCGCTGATGGCGTCATAAAAAAGATCTCTTGTTCAGAAAAAGACGCAGTAGACAAAGGACAATTATTAATTGAAATCGAGTAATATCAAAGAATGAAGTTATTCGAAGAGTTTCAACCCGTATCAAAAAATCAATGGCTTGAGAAAGTCACCTCTGACTTAAAGGGAAAAAAGGATATCAAAGATCTTTCTATCGCAACAGTGGGAGGGCAGATCATATCTCCTTTCTTTCACAAAGACGATATCCATCAATCTGTAGATATACCAAGTCCAACCATAGCACAATCCCTTTTAGGTGTTGAGTTAATCGTCAGTGATGAAAAAAATGCTAATCAACTAATTTTAGAGTCATTAGAAGGAGGAGCTAGTTTTCTTTTTTTGAAAATCAAAATTGACATTCCCGATTTTCACATTTTATTTAATGGAGTTTTACTCGATCTTATAAAAGTGATAGTTCAGTTTGATGACCAAGATGCTATAGTGATATGCAAAGATTATATCGAAGAGACTTACAAACAACAACTTCTCGATTTTTCTATAAAAGACCAAGATTGCTATTTTATAACTTCTGATGGACCGATTGGTGATTCCTTGCAGCACTTACTAAAAAGAGGAGCCGATGCAATTACAGATGACAAGACCAAAGCACCCATCTATTTTCAATTGACCATAGGACATAATTATATAGAAAACATCTGTGCGATACAAGCAGCAAGATTGCTATGGGCTAATCTTTTAGAAGCTCATGGTCATGCACATGATGATGTGGATTTAATCATCGTCTGTTTTGTGTCTCGTAATGTTTTATCATCTGTTCATTATGACAATATGATCAGTCTGACTCAGATGGCTATGAGTGCTATATCGGGAGGAGCAGATATCATCATGTTGCCACCATCAGATGTCTTGTCTAATCATGAAGGCAAAGAAGACACAAGAAGGATAAGTCGCAATATTTATAATCTAATGACAATGGAGGCTCACATGAATCGTGTACAATCTCCAACGGATGGTAGTTATTTGTTTGACAAAGTATCAGCAGATTTGGCAAGTGGTAATTGGAAGGAGTTTATTAAAAATCATGAAGCATGAGTAAGAAGGTGATTAGAAAGATATTGGTTGCTAATAGAGGTGAGATCGCTCTTAGGGTGATGAGGACAGCAAAGCGGATGGATATTGCAACAGTGGCAGTATATTCTGATATAGATAGAGACGCACCTCATGTTATCTTTGCGGATGAGGCTGTTCATATCGGTCCATCTCCTGCATCACAGTCATATCTCATAATTGAAAAAATCATAGGTGCTGCTAAAGAAACTGGAGCAGATGCTATTCATCCGGGCTATGGTTTCTTGAGCGAGAACTCAGAGTTCGCAAAAGCATGTAGTGCATCAGATATAATATTCATTGGCCCATCTACTAAGGCTATTGAAGTGATGGGAAGTAAGTTAGCTGCCAAAGAAGCTGTTAAGAACTATGATATACCCATGGTGCCAGGGACAGAGAATGCTCTTGAAGATGCAACAGAAGCTATAACAATTGCAGAGTCCATAGGATATCCAATATTAATCAAAGCTTCTGCTGGTGGCGGAGGTAAAGGCATGAGAGTAGTAGAGTCTGCTTCAGACGTCGAGGAGCAGATGAAGAGAGCCATCAGCGAGGCCAAGTCAGCATTTGGAGATGGTTCTGTATTTATAGAAAAGTACATCACTTCACCGAGGCATATTGAGATTCAAGTATTGGCGGATAGCCATGGTAATGTGTTGCATCTTTTTGAAAGAGAGTGTAGTATACAACGTCGTCATCAGAAGGTCGTAGAAGAAGCACCGTCAGCAGTGTTAACACCAGAGCTTAGAAAGCGAATGGGAAAAGCGGCAGCTGATGTTGCAAGGTCATGTGATTATGAAGGAGCTGGAACAGTCGAGTTTTTACTTGACGATGATTATAATTTCTATTTTTTAGAAATGAATACTCGCCTTCAAGTTGAACACCCGGTCACTGAGTTGATAACTGGATTGGATCTCGTCGAACAACAGATTAAAGTAGCGCAAGGAGAAGTCCTGACTATAAAGCAAGAAGATCTTACGATCACAGGTCATGCTGTAGAACTCAGAGTATATGCAGAAGATCCGGAAGAGAACTTTATGCCCAGCATAGGTAATCTGAAGGTTTATAAAGCGCCACATGGAGAAGGAGTAAGAGTCGATGATGGGTTTAGAGAAGGGATGGATGTGCCGATCTTTTATGATCCGATGATTGCAAAGTTGATCACATACGGAGCGACTCGTAAGGAAGCTATATCAAAGATGTCTAAGGCGATTAATGATTATCAAATAGTAGGGATAAAGACGACATTGCCATTTGGTGCATTTGTGTGTAAGCATGATGCTTTTATTAGCGGCAAGATTGATACGCACTTTGTAAAGAAGTACTACATACCTTCATTGGATGCTAAAGAGGCATCGATTAATAATGATGAGAAGATCGCTGCTATGATTGCATTGCAAGCTTACCTTGACAAAAAAGAAAATCTAACTATAGCTAATGCTTCATCTTCCAATTGGAATGGAAGATTAGGAAATTAGAAAATTGATGAAGGATCTTTCTAAATATATTTTTAAGACTTCATTTGCGAAAGCGAAAAGGGAAACCGAACAAGAAGGATATGTTACTGCTGAAGGTATAACACTACGGTCTCATTACAATGCTTCGGATATAGAGGATGCTGAGCATCTAGATTTTGTTGCAGGGCTGCCACCATACTTAAGGGGCCCGTACAGTTCTATGTATACAGGAAGACCTTGGACGATCAGACAGTACGCCGGCTTCTCAACAGCACAAAAGAGTAATGAATTTTACAGGAAGAACTTAGCACAAGGTCAGAAGGGACTTTCTGTGGCATTTGACTTGGCAACGCATAGAGGCTATGATAGTGATCACCCTCGAGTGACCGGAGATGTCGGGATGGCAGGTGTTGCAATCGACACAGTTGAAGACATGAAGATGCTGTTCGATCAGATTCCTTTAGATAAGATGTCTGTATCGATGACGATGAATGGCGCTGTGATTCCAATTATGGCATTCTACATAGTTGCTGCGGAAGAGCAAGGCGTTAGTCCAGAGCAACTGACCGGTACAATACAAAACGACATATTGAAAGAATTCATGGTGCGGAATACTTACATCTATCCGCCGGCTCACTCCATGAGAATCATAGGTGACATCTTCAGATATACCGCAGCTAAGATGCCTAAGTTTAACAGCATCAGTATCAGCGGTTATCATATGCATGAAGCAGGTGCTCCAGCACATATGGAGATGGCCTATACACTGGCAGATGGTTGGGAATATATCAGAACTGGAATCGAAGCAGGCCTTGATGTGGATGCGTTTGCTCCAAGACTATCTTTCTTTTGGGGGATTGGGATGAATCACTTCATGGAGATCGCTAAGATGCGCGCAGCGAGGATGTTATGGGCTAAGATCCTCAACAAGTTTGGCGCAAAGAAAGATAAGTCGTTGATGTTACGTGTACATTGTCAGACATCGGGCTGGAGTTTGACAGCACAAGATCCATTTAATAATGTAGCCAGAACATGCATCGAAGCTATGTCTGCTATATTGGGAGGGACGCAATCCTTACATACTAACTCATTAGATGAGGCTCTGGCACTACCAACTGATTTCTCTGCTAAGATCGCTCGTGATACACAAAAGTATCTTCAAGAGCAATCTGGTATCACAAAGGTTGTCGACCCTTGGGCGGGATCTTACTATGTCGAGTATCTCACTCATGAATTAGCCCAAAAGGCATGGGCTCTGATTGAAGAGGTTGAGTCGTTAGGTGGTATGGCTAAGGCTATCGAAGAAGGTATCCCAAAGATGAGGATAGAAGAAGCAGCGGTGCAAAAACAAGCTCGGATAGATAGTGGAGTAGAGCCAATAATAGGAGTAAATATGTTCAAGGTCGAAGACGAACCTGACATCGATGTACTCCAAGTTGACAATACTGAGGTAAGACGCCAACAAATAGAAAACATACAACGCGTAAGAGCAAATAGAAATGAAGAAGCTGTACAAGCAGCTTTAGCTGCCCTTACTACAGCAGCAGGAGATAAGAGTGATAATTTGTTAGAGAAAGCAGTCATAGCTGCGAGAGAAAGAGCGACATTAGGAGAGATATCTGATGCCATGGAGCAAGTCTTCGGTCGATATAAGGCCACGATTCGTTCTATACAAGGTGTCTACAGAAGAGAGATCGCTATGGATGATGATTTTAAGAAAGCATGTGATTTGGCAGATAAATTTGCCGATAAGGTCGGTCGACGTCCGCGTATCATGGTTGCCAAGTTAGGACAAGATGGTCATGATCGCGGTGCTAAGATCATAGCGACAAGTTTTGCAGATATAGGATTTGATGTGGATATAGGGCCATTGTTTCAGACACCAGAAGAAGCAGCCCATCAAGCTGCTATCAATGACGTTCACATACTCGGTATATCATCGTTGGCAGCTGGGCATAAGACATTGGTGCCACAAACGATACAAGCGCTTAAAGACATAGGTAGAGAAGATATACTTGTGATAGCAGGAGGTGTGATACCACCTAAGGATTATCAAGAATTGTTTGACGCAGGTGTGGCAGGAGTATTTGGGCCAGGCACTGTGATTGCAAAAGCAGCTAGTGAGATATTAGACATTATGATCCCTTACTTTAATCGATAATAGAGACATGAAAGAGAAGCAAGATATACTCAGAGAAAAGTTAGCACTCTCTAAGCAAGGTGGTGGACAAGCGAGAATAGATAAACACCACAAAGGAGGAAAGCTAACTGCAAGAGAGCGTATAGAGAAGTTGTTAGACCCTGATTCATTTGAAGAGATTGGAGCCCTTGTTACGCATCGCACCAAGGACTTTGGTATGGCAGATCAGATATACTACGGTGATGGAGTGGTCACAGGTTACGGCACTATAGATGGTCGACAAGTCTATGTATTTGCGCAAGACTTCACTGTATTTGGAGGATCACTATCAGAGACACATGCAGAGAAGATATGCAAGATCATGGATCTGGCTATGAAGGTCGGCGTTCCTTTGATTGGGCTCAATGATTCTGGTGGCGCGAGGATCCAGGAAGGTGTGCGCTCACTTGGTGGGTATGCGGATATTTTCTATAGGAACGTCCAGGCATCAGGGGTGATCCCACAGATCTCAGCGATCATGGGGCCATGTGCTGGAGGAGCTGTCTATAGTCCCGCGATGACAGACTTTACGATGATGGTAGAGGGAAGCAGTTACATGTTTGTCACTGGCCCCAATGTCGTCAAGACTGTGACTAATGAGGAAGTGACATTTGAAGAACTCGGCGGTGCTCATACCCATGCGAGCAAGTCAGGAGTCACTCACTTTACAGCAGATAACGACTTAGAGTGCTTACGCCAAATTAGAAAACTCATCAGCTATGTACCTCAAAACTGTGAAGACAAAGCGCCTAAGATTCCTTTTGATCTTAAGGAAGAATATAGAGAGGAGTTAGAAACCATCGTCCCGGAAAACGCCCAGCAACCATATGACATGAAAGATGTTATTGCGGGTATTGTGGATGAAGATTCATTCATGGAAGTGCATAAGGAGTATGCGGATAACATCATTGTTGGATTCTCAAGATTGGCAGGTAGAAGTATCGGCATAGTTGCTAATCAACCGTTGAGCCTCGCAGGTGTGCTGGATGTCGAGAGTTCTAAGAAGGGGGCGCGATTCGTTCGCTTTTGCGATTGCTTTAATATTCCACTTTTAGTACTTGTAGATGTGCCAGGATTTCTACCAGGCACTGATCAAGAATGGAATGGTATCATCACCAACGGAGCAAAGCTGTTATTTGCATTTAGCGAAGCAACAGTACCAAGAGTGACGCTGATCACAAGAAAGGCATACGGTGGAGCTTACGATGTGATGAATTCCAAACACATAGGCGCAGATGTAAACTATGCATGGCCAAGTGCGGAGATCGCAGTGATGGGCGCTAAAGGAGCAAGTGAGATCATTTTCAAAAAAGAAATCAAAGCCGCAGCTGATCCAGAAGCCAAACTTAAAGAGAAAGAAGCTGAGTACGCTTCGTTATTTGCTAATCCATATAGTGCAACAGAGCGCGGCTTTGTAGATGAAGTTATCTTTCCAAGAGAATCGAGAAGGAAACTTATCAGAGCCTTTTCAATGTTAGAGAATAAGGTCGCTTCTTTGCCTAAGAAGAAGCATGGCAATATTCCTCTATGATCTATCTGATAGATAAAGACTTGTGGCGTGATGGTAAAGAAACCGAAGTGAGAACTGAGGTGGGTGATATTGCTATCCGACTAGAACAATCTTCATCAATATTCAGTAAGAAAATCATCATATACGATCGTTATCATGTTGAGATTGGAGCCTTAAAGAAAAACGGTTTTTCAAAACATGGCTATGACATTTATTATGACAATCAAGTGATCGGTACGATACTCAAAAAGCGTGTCTTACTCTCTAAGCGGCTAGTTATCAGAAGTGCTGCAACTGGCGCTGAGTTTAGAATCAAAGGATCAATGGATAATTATACCATCGATATTTATCGAAAGCTCAGAAGGGTAGCAAGAGCACATCCTAAACTCACTGATGACATGTCTAAATATGGATTTGAATGTATCGACGATGAACATCGATATCTGTTGTTGTGTAGTGTGATAGCATTGGGGTTGGGATAGAGCAACAAATCTTTAGTGCTGAGTTCAGGCCTTAAATAACATCGGTGGGGTTGTTTTAAGATAAAGTATGCCTCTTAAGATGAAAAATGGATTAGTATACATCCTTACGATCTCCAACCTTGAAAATATGAACGAGTAAAATATTGTCACTTATAGTATAGAGAACACGGTAGTTTCCTATTCGTATCCGATACTCATTTTCACTCCGAGATAATTTGACACATCCTTTTGGACGTGGATTATCTTTTAGACCATTAATTTTTAGAGTGAGACGAAGTGCTTCTTTAGAAGGAAGTTTAGCAAGTTCTTTTAAAGCCGATTTACTGATCTGAACCTTGTACATATTTGTTAAGGTTGCCCTTGGTTTCTAATTCTTCGATCACTTCTTCCAAAGGGTAAGACTCTTCGTGCATTCTTGCATTTATTGTTATTCTGTCCAAAACATCTTCAACTATAGAGCCGTACTTGTCTAGATCTATTTGTATAAATCTCTTCTTATTTTGTTCATCTGAGAGATAAAGTATCCCTTCCATATTTCTGAATTAAGTTAGATAAAGTTAATGCATTTTGTTGTATAGGTATTTGGGTTTCAGAAAATCAACTCTCATCTCACGGAGATATATACATAGAGCACTAAGATCTTCGCTAAACATAAGAGTGATCAGTCAGCGAGAGTCAACATAAATTCATAAGGACACAAGAACCTATCGAACGAACTTACTTTCTTGTCTTTCTCTTTAAATCTTGCTGTTCAGGATCTATGCCTGCTAAGCATTCTTTGATCGTCAGTTTGTCATATATACAACCTCGACATGTAGGTATGTTTTCTTCCTTACTGCGTATCGTTTCAACAAGAATCAATAATTCACTTGATATATCAAGTCTTCCAGATAATCTGATAAACGCCTCAGCTGCATATGTCTGTACCACAAGATTTGGGCTATTCAACCATTCTTCAAGTGTCTCTAAGTCTTCATCAGCTATTAGTTCTTCTACAGCAATTCTTGTAGGAGGATGCTGACCAGCTATGCCACAGTATGAACCATATGTCTTACCTCCACCATCGGATAAGGCTGTAGACAGTTTAAAATCACCAAGGCCTTGGCCATTCATATTGAGTCCGATCATTAGAGATAAGAGTAAAATTGTGTATTTCATAATTGACATATACCCTTTAGACGCAGAAATAGCTCAAAATGCACAACCAATAGAAAGAAATATGATTGACTTCATAGTAATACCCTCATGATTTTGAATCCCTCAGAAATAAGGTCAAATTTGCAGCTATATGATAGACAATAATCAAGTAGTTGATGTATTAAGATCGATAAAGGATCCAACGACGGGAGTAGACTTGATCTCTAGTAAAAGAGTGAGTGATCTTAAGGTCAACGATAAGCAGATCATGTTTACCCTTTCTGTGAATGATTTAGGTCAACAGGCCAAGTTTGCCATCAACTCAGAGTGCTATGCACTGTTGAAAGACCGGTTTAAGGAAGCCGAGATTCATATCCACTTTGCTAACAAGTCAGGTGGTGGCGCAAAGACGATTCTGCCCCAGGTTAAGAATGTCATAGCAGTTGGTTCAGGAAAAGGAGGTGTTGGTAAGTCTACTGTGTCTGTTAATCTTGCTTTATCACTTCAGAAACAAGGATACAAAGTGGGTCTAATGGATGCAGATCTGTATGGCCCATCTATACCGACAATGTTAGGACTACTTGACGCTAAGCCAAAGATCCAAGATGTCTATGGCAAGCCTAAGTTAATCCCAATTGAGAAGCATGGCATCCATGTGATTTCTATTGGTTTTATCATAGAGCCTGAGCAAGCGGTGATCTTAAGAGGTCCAAGATTGAGTGGTGTCATCAAGCAGTTTATCAACGAATGCATCTGGCCTGAGTTAGACTTCTTGATTATTGATCTTCCTCCAGGAACTGGAGATATACAACTAACGCTTGTACAGAGTGTGCCCATCACAGGTGCTGTAGTGGTAACAACGCCACAGCAAGTAGCCGTAGCAGATGCGGTTAAGGCAACTAACATGTTTGCTTTAGATAGCATTAAGGTGCCAATCCTAGGTATCGTAGAGAATATGGCTTGGTTCACACCCGCTGAGTTGCCTGATAACAAGTACTTCATATTTGGAAAAGGAGGAGCAAAGGAATTAGCTAAGAAGTATAAAACAGTTGTACTCGGGCAGATCCCATTAGTACAATCGATCCGAGAAGGTGGTGATAGTGGTGAGCCAGCAATATTGAATAATGATAATGGTCAAGCCGATATGTTTGCCAAGTTAGCAGAGAAGTTTGTGCAACAAGTCGCGTTGCGCCATGAGCTCTATGATCAAACTGCTATGGTAAAAGTGAGTAAGTAGGAGCGAATGAAGAAACAAGATTTAATCAATTCGATCAAAAAGAAGCAATCACTATTAAGTGTTGGCTTGGATACTGATATCAAAAGGATACCACAATTTATAAAAGACAACTACGATGACCCGATTTATGAGTTCAATAGAAGGATAATCGAAGCTACTAAAGATATCTGTGTTGCTTATAAGTTCAACATCGCGTTCTATGAAGCACAAGGTTCAAGAGGGTGGGAGAGTTTAGATAAATCACTGAGCCTTATTCCTGCAGATATATTTACAATTGCAGATGCTAAGCGCGGAGATATCGGCAACACTTCTAATCTGTATGCGCGCACTTTTTTTGAAACTTATAATTTTGATTCTATAACTGTTTCTCCATACATGGGACAAGATTCGCTGGAGCCATTCTATGGTTATGATGACAAGTGGGTGATCATACTTGGCCTCACTTCTAATAAAGGAAGTGCAGACTTTCAGATGCAAGAGTTGAAAGATGGTCGTAAGGTTTA
>CALDEM010000052.1 GCA_937942435.1 uncultured Saprospiraceae bacterium | reverse complement strand
GTAGCTCCTAATGCTCCGACAGCCGCCGCTTCAGTAGGGCTTGCGATACCCGCAAAAATGGACCCAAGTACCGCTATAATTAGAACAAACGGAAGAAAGAAAGCCATAATGATATCCTTCATAGATGTCTCTTCCCCTTCTGATACTTTGATAGGCGGTGCTATACCAGGCTTTAATCGGCTGATCACAAATACATAGAGCACATAAGCACCAACAAGCACAAGCCCAGGCAATAGTGCTGCTTTAAACAGATCTCCTACAGACACATTGAGCACACTACCCAATAAGACCAAAACCACTGAAGGTGGTATAATCTGACCCAGCGTACCAGAAGATACGATGGTTCCTGTGGCCAATTCTACTTGGTAATTATTCTTTAACATCGTCGGTAAGCTGATTAAGCCCATCGTTACAACTGTCGCTCCCACGATACCCGTAGATGCTGCTAATAGTGCACCAACAAGTATAACCGATATCCCCAATCCACCTCTTGCGTTACCCAGCAGTTTTGACATCGCATGAAGCATTGAAGCCGCAAGACCTGACTTCTCTAACATCAGCCCCATATAGATAAAAAGAGGGACTGCAAGCAACACTTGATTCTGCATCGTACCCATGATCCTTAGCGGTAGCAAACTAAAAAAGTCAGGCACAAAGAGCATCCCAAATATCACGGATAGCCCACCTAAAACAAAAGCAACCTGCACTCCAGATAAGATCAAGATGAATATTAATATAAATAGTATGAGTGCAACTACTTCCACTATTGATCTGTCTTGATAGAGTGCTTTATTAATCCTGAGACTCCTTGCAACAAGAGCAGCGCAAATCCTACAACTATAAAAGACTTGATGACGTATCTAGCCGGTAGGCCATTGGCTTGAGATGATGCTTCTCTAAATGAAAAAGAATTAGCGGTATAATCCCAGCCATAGTAGATCACAACCATTGTCCATGGCACCAGAAATAGCAAGATGCCTAAGAAATTAACCAAGTCTTTTTTAGAAGAACTAAACTTCTCATAGAACAGGTCCACTCGTACATGCTTGTCATGAAGTAAAGTATATGATGCGCCGACCAAAAAGATAATTGCAAAGAGGTGCCACTCTAATTCTACTATCCAATTTTCAGATTGGCTAAATAGATAGCGCATGATAACATCCAGACAGATGATAACCATCAGAATAGTTGTTAGCCAGGAGACACTGCGACCCAGTCTATCGATGAGCATATCGATCGCTTTAGACAGCTTGATTAATGCACTGCTCATCCTTACAACTTATTGTGGATAGTATAAATCCCAATCTTCCAGATACTTAATAAATATCTTGGCAAGATTTTCTGCATCACTGATGGCTCTATGATGTAGACCTGTAAAATCAAAGCCCTCCTTTTTAACTGTTGATTTTAAGCCTGATGCGTTCTTGAGTCCTTTGAGATTACGATAAGCCTTTTTGAGATCTACATACTGCTCTGTAAAATCGGTATCTAACTTGTGTAGTCTACAATCATTAGCCAACAATCTTTTATCATCTATACCCCATGACAGCAATATATACTCGTCATCAAACATCTCTCCCCACTCTTTGAAGTCTCTCACTACTCTTTCAAAGGTCTGGGCTCCATTTACATTTTCTTGAGATATAGAAGTTAGTTTTTTACAAAAGCCACTTAGATGAGGATTAACAATAGGCTTAACGAACTTTGAAAATGTGCTGTTGATATCTCCATAGCGGTCTACCATTATCGCACCGATCTCTATAACCTCAGTGATCCCCTTAGGCGGGCGACCTCTCCAGCAAGTGGCTTCAAGATCGTAGATTATATAACGCAAAACCTGTTGTCGCTTTTTATCATCAATGTTACTCTATCAGTATTTAGAGAATTACAAACTCTTGTGTTCTGGTAAATATAGCTATTACGTAACACTTAAATTTTAACAATCAGACCTTCTTTTATCGTTCGGCAGACTAAGCAGCCATCAATAAAGAGTTCTTCTGAGCTTTATCGGTTGTTTACGCCCTACAGCGATGATCCGATCAAGCTTGTAGCCAAAGAGTCTATTGTGATAGAAGTAGAGCAGTTTTAGATCCTCACACCGAGCATACCCTTTAGATATCGATATAGGAGAATAGAAATGATAAGAGTTGATATGTTTGATGGCGTTTGCAAGGACATCTTTTGCAGAGTGGTTTTGTACTTCTTCACTAAGCTTCACCTCACCCATTACCTCCAGCTCTCTAAGTCGCTTAAGCACCTTGTCTATCTGTTCACACAGGTCCTCTTCGGTTATATGAAAGTAGTCTTCAGGCAGGGCCAGTAACGAATAGAGATCGAGATTAGGATATTGCTTTTCAAACATTTGAAAAGCAGTAAAAGATGCTACATGACTGGTAAGCACTACATTCTCTCGCTTATAACTCTTGACTACTTTATCAGCAAGGTATCTACTGTAGACTCTGTTGCGTTGAGGATCTTGTGTCAACTGTCCTTTTGACTTAAAGTAGTCTTTGATATCAATCACACGACCATCTTTTATACTTCGACCTTCGCCATCTAACTTATTACCAAATATGTCGATAGGATGCCCAAAAGACATCGTGATCTCTGATCCCCGAGCAAAAATCCTTCGTAACAACCTAATCCTAAGCATCGATACACTCTTCTTCTTCAGTCTGTCGATATAGTTCTCTTTACCAGTTTTACGTAAGTGCTGATCGATTAGACTGCGACCTTCTAACACAAAGTGATAGCCTATCACTAATGGTACAATGATGATCTTACGATCGAAGTTGCGTTGATAAAACTCGTTTTGACTGTCGATGATCGTATTCATCAATCCATACTTCAAGCTTCTTTCGACACTACCATCTCTTGATCGCGTACCACCTGGGAAGAAGATACTATTGAGCCCTTCTTGGATCCCTACTGTAGAAAACTGGCTTAACGTTTTTCTGTAGATCGGGTTTCTCTTTCTTCTATCGATCTTATATGTACCGATACGACTCATATAATAAGCAAACAGCTCTTTATCATAAAGATTAAGTCCCGCTCCATATGAAAAGAAGGGCAATCCAGTCAACATATCTATGGAGTAGCCCACAGCCAGCGAGTCCAAGTTGCTGAAGTGCGTCGGTAAGACTAAGACTGTCCCTTTATCAAACAATGAGCGTATATCCTCTATCGGCCCTCTCATCTTGATCCGCTTTAGCAATGATTCTTTGCTTCCCCAAAAGAATCCAGCTCCCTTACCTTTAAATGGATTGAGCAACAGCTTGAATATCGCAGTGGTAGCCTTTCTGACAAACTTGAAAGTCTTTGGCTTAAAGTCGCCTACGATCTCTTCTGCATATCGGTGGACGATCTTATGAAGCAGATCGAGATGCACCTCTGACGAGTCTACTTCTTCTCTCACGGCTTCACCCAGATCTGACTCTATCTTTTTCCAGTAACCATATTCTTTAGGAGGATCTACTTTGAGCGGACTTGACTTGGTCCTTAATTTTTCTCCGTAGACAGTCTGATTTAGATAATTGACTAACTCGGGATCGTCCTTTAGTGCGTTAACGGTTTCAGCCGTTAGCTTTTTCACTACTCTTTGTCGATCGCTATGAAACAAAGCTATCGGCCAATCCTCAAGTTTAGGTATGATGTGCGAAAATATCTTCATCGTCGAGCGTGCAAATATACTTCTTGCGCGCACAATTGATTAAACATCATGCACTTAGATCAATCTAAGTTAGCCACATAATCGATATAATCAAGCACATCATCAGCTCCTCTTCGTCCAGCCGAAGAAGTGATAAAGTGATTAGGCTCCTCATCAAAGAGATCATCCAATGCCTTCATAAAAATGCCGATGTTGTGGTCGAGTTCAGTGGGTTTTAGTTTATCTGCTTTAGTAAAGATGATACTGAACGGGATATGGTTTTCTCCCAACCATGTGAGCTGATCGAGGTCTGATTGTTGAGGAGAGACGCGACTATCGACAAGCAAGAAAACTGTGATCAAAGACTCTCGCTGTTGCAAATATGCTTCTATCATTACTGACCATTTGGCCCTCATTTTTTTACTAATCCTGGCATAGCCATATCCAGGAAGATCTGCTAACACCCACTTTTTATCTACTTCAAATAGATTGATTAATTGCGTCTTACCGGGTGTACTAGAAGTCTTAGCTAACTTCTTGCGGTCACATAAATAATTGATCAAAGAAGACTTCCCAACATTGGATCGGCCTATAAAAGCGAACTCCGGTAGATCGTGCTTAGGAGCGATACTCACTTTGGGGAAACTCCCCAAGAATGTAATTGAATCAATCCGATGGTTTGGTACACTATTTGTCATATAAGAGATATAAACAATACGAAGACTACTGTTGCAAACTTAGTCTTTAAAACTGCAACTGTTAAAACCTTTAGTATAAAGCTCTGAGTCAATTCAGAGCTTTTGCTTTTTATAAGCGACCCTACACACACGCTACTACAATTACTACTGATCATAGATCTATTCTCCTTAGACTCTATATATTGAGTTTCTTTAAGATGACAGGATGATTATAGATCTTAGATATTTCGCTCTAGCTGCCTTGCTCTTGTTGTATGAAGCATCTTTTGCTCAGACTGAACATCTACAACAGCATGCCATACAAATCGCCTCTTCTGACAATAGTGCTGTCTTGATTGGAGCGTCGGCGTTATTTGCCAATCCAGCAGCAGCAAAACGAGACAACAATGATTGGGACCTTACAACTGCCGTTAGCAACCGATTTAATACCGATATCCTATCGCTGGGCGCATCTGCTGTAAAGAGCTTTGATCAAGCCGCAGTGGGCATCAGACTGGGCACTTATGGTATAGAAGGGTTTAAGCAAAGTCAGATAGCCTTGAGTTTTACTAGAGCTATTGGTGAATCTGCTTATCTCGGTATCCAGGCCAATTACAACCAACTACAGATTAATGAACTCGGGCAAAGAGGCGTTGCTGACATCACTGTGGGATATTGGCAGCTCATAGATAACAGGATCATCGTCTCTACCTATATCAAGAATCCACTTCAAGGGCTTTCGGATCAGCCACAAGTCCTTGGCAAGGCCGATATCGGCTTAGGATACATCATATCCGATCAGTTGACGCTATACTTGGCTATGGACAAACCTTGGGATCGGGGCCCATCACTTAGACCAGGGTTAGCTTATAAGCCTCATGAGATACTGACCATATATGCCTCTACAGATACTGATCCTGAGGCGATTAGCTTAGGCGTAGGATTACATCTTAATGGCGGACTCAATGCACAATTAGGTATAAACACGCACCCTATTTTGGGCAACTCATTGGCGCTGAGTGTCGGATATGCGTTCTAATAAGAGATCTCCATGCTGTGCTTTCCATTCGTGTGTGAGCACTATCATCTGACTATAGTTGATCAGTCCGGAAGAGATACCATGAGACTTGAGGTAACGATCATAAAAAAGATCTCTGAGCTCTGGCATTATATCTTTGTAGCGCTGTGCATAAGTATTGATATCTTGATAATCCTTCAATACTTCTGGCGGCACAGCTCTGTAAAAGAGATCAAAATCTGCTCTATCGATCTGAAACACTTGAGAACGTAGATATCGCCAATATCCAAAATATCCAGAGTATCGCACCTGCAGATCTTCACTATTGATAGCTGCCATAAGTGCTAAAAAATTACATACATCCTCTCCCGTCCAACCATAACCATGAGACATCTCATGCATCATCGTAAATGGATGAGTTATCGGATGCAAACCCGCATCTATATGCCCCTCACCTGCAAATGGCAGATATACACCAGCCGTACTAATATGTAGGAGACTTCCTTTTGGCCTGATCTTTCTTGCACGGACATTACCATATGTAGGAAGCCCCATGACCTGATAGGCACGCTTGAGATCATTCTTTAGCTGTTGTTCACTTACGTAAAATGAATCTACCCCAGCGACATTCAACTCAGTGCGTATAGCAATAAGTGAGTCAGTCACGCGACAATATTCGTCCAAAACATAAGTCACATCAGGTCGACTCGAAGATAGATCTACAATGGATCTAAATGATTGCCTCTTATAATTAAAACCCCACAACCAGTAAAACATCAGGATGGCTAAGCTCACCAACATGATCAGTCGCTTGGTAAGAAGCCACCATTTCGTTTTAAACGACGACTTATTAAAAAAAGAAGAGAGCGGATAAAGCAAAGCAAACAGAATCACAACATATATCACACCAAATGGCAGAAGTGATATCGTATGATCCCATACAACTCTGTAGCCTGCGAAAACGCCTCTGCTGTATACGTTTTCTACGAGGGTCGACTGATAAGGAAGCAACCAAAATAAAAACAAAGTAACCAAGGCCATTACTGGTAGCAACACGATCGGTTTACGTATATGACTTCCTTTTTTCATATGTATTTCGACAATATTGCGCATTTAGACAATAAACAGGGTCGTTTTGTTCTACAAATGACGTTTAAAAATAAAACAAAACATAGTGCAACTTTTTGAAGCCAGTCTATGTTAGTAAGTTTGAATTAACAATAAAAGTAATATAAATGGCATTTGAATTCACAGATAGCAACTTCAAAGAAGAAGCTTTAGATAAGGAAGGAGTAGCAGTTGTTGACTTTTGGGCAGAATGGTGTGGCCCATGCAGACTCGTAGGTCCTGTTATCGATGATCTTTCTAAAGATTACGAAGGTAAAGCAACAGTAGGTAAGGTAAATGTTGACAACAACCCAGAGATATCAATGAAGTACGGTGTTAGAAGTATACCAACTATCCTATTCTTGAAGAATGGAGAAGTAGTTGATAAGCATGTCGGCACAGCCACTAAGCAGACTTTAGCCAATAAACTCGAAGCTATCCTATAGCCTTCTTGTTTTGAACCATAAAACAAAGCCTTGTGACGTTATTGTCATAAGGCTTTTTTATTGCCTTGACATAAGTTAGTACCACAACTAACTTGCTATGATTAAAGATAAATAAGGCGTAATATTACCATATGAGTGTATTAGATGTGTATGACTTAAAGCAAATCGAAAATGTTGAGTTGCTGGCAAAAAAAGTCGTTGAGGGATTCATCATTGGACTACATAAAAGTCCGTTTCACGGATTCTCTGTGGAGTTTGCAGAACACAGATTATATAATCCCGGAGAAAGTACGAAAAACCTCGATTGGAAAGTCTTCGCTCGAACTGATAAGCTCTTCGTTAAGAAGTATGAGGAAGAAACCAATCTGAGGTGTCAGATCGTCGTTGACACGTCCTCATCGATGTACTTTCCCAAGGACATTAAAGTTAAGAACTTGGAGATCAACAAACTTCAGTTTAGT
Source organism: uncultured Saprospiraceae bacterium (assembly GCA_937942435.1). Taxonomy (GTDB): domain Bacteria; phylum Bacteroidota; class Bacteroidia; order Chitinophagales; family Saprospiraceae; genus JAJRXG01. The sequence goes on along the minus strand of CALDEM010000052.1, from coordinate 5,367 downwards.
GCACTCGCTGCAGCATCACTGATGAACTTATTAAAGAGACAAAGAGATGCATTTGGTTTGTCATTGTTTGATGATAAGCTGAACATCCATACTGCTGCTCGATCAAGTAGTACACACTATAAGCTCTTGATGTCTTATCTTGAAAATCAATTGGCAGATCAAACCTTAAACAGATCTACTTCAACGCCTGAGGTATTACACCAGATAGCAGATCGGGTGCACAAGAGATCATTGGTAGTTATCTTCAGTGACTTTTTTGATCAAGGAGCCGATCAAGAAGAACTCTTTTCCGCACTTCAACACCTCAATTATAATAAGCATGAGGTTGTTGTGTTTCACGTGACGGACAAGTCACTGGAGTTGGATTTTGAATTTGAAAACAGACCACATCTTTTTGTTGACATGGAGACAGGTCAAGAGATAAGATTACAATCTAACTCACTCAAAGAAGCGTATACTAAAAAGATAACCGCACATCAAAAAAGCATATTAGAAAAGTGTAATCAGTATAAGATAGATTATGTGCCGACAGACATCAGAGCGGGGTTCTACCCCATATTGAGAAACTACCTTGTCAAGCGTGCAAAGATTTCGTAATCCGCCATTTTGAAATTGTAAATTCTTCCAATTCAAATTAGAAACACAAACGAACAATGGATCTCTCTAAGATATCAACTAAGCCACCCAAAGGCCTCGATAAAGATAAAATCAAAAAAGAAACAGCTAAGCTAGCAAAGCGTATCGCCGAGAAGCAACAGCTCATCTATGCTGAAGGAAAAAAGGCAGTGCTTATCGTTTTTCAAGGGATGGACTCAAGCGGTAAGGATGGAGCTACTAGAAAGGTATTCAAATATTGTAGCCCTTCTGGAATCAGAGCGCATGCATTCAAAAAACCTACGGACCTTGAGTTTGCTCATGACTTCTTATGGCGGGCTCATAAACTAGCTCCTAGTAAAGGACAATTTGTCATCTATAACAGATCACACTATGAGGATATCTTAATACAGCGCGTACATAAATGGATAGATAAAGATCGAGTCAATACAAGGATAGATGCTATCAACGCTTACGAGCGTTTACTGATGGAGGATAACAATACTACTATTCTAAAATTTTACATGCATATCTCCAAAGAGAGACAATTAGAAAAACTCCAAGAACGTAAAGATGATCCAGCTAAAAACTGGAAACACAATGACGGAGACTGGGAGCAGCGAGAACACTGGGATGAGTATATGCGTTGCTATGAAGATGCAATCGACAGATGCAATGCTGCACCTTGGATTATAGCTCCTGTAGACAGCAGATGGTATAGAGACTACTTCATAGCCTCAAAGGTTATGGACGCACTTGACAAACTCGAAGTAACACTTCCTACCTTATCTAAAGATTCAAAATAGAAATGGCTTCTGAAAAGGTCAGAATCGACAAATGGCTATGGAGTGTAAGAATCTTCAAGTCAAGAAGTCTTGCCACCGATATGTGCAAAAGTGGCAATGTAAAGGCCGCTGACAAAACTGTAAAACCATCTTATCTCGTATCTGTCGGAGAGACACTAACAGTCAAGAAGAATGGATTTAATATGGTCTATAAAGTGACCGGCATCATCACAAAACGAGTATCCGCTCCGCTTGCAGTTGAGAATTATGAAAATCATACTTCGGAAGAAGAACTCAACAAATACAACTCTTGGTTCGTCGGCAAGGCAAAACCAGAGATAAGAGAAAAAGGGATGGGTCGCCCCACCAAAAGAGAACGTAGAGAGATTGATGATTTTAAATCTCACATGTATGAAGATGAGTAGATGTTTCCTCGTCGATATTCTATTTATGTTAGACGAGTAAGTCTATAATGATAACAATGGCATATATTATCTTTCTCTAAACATCTTGATTATGTATACTTACAAATTTGTCGATATAAACCACAGCCCTTGGACAGGTAAGGCTAAAGAAAATATAGAAAGTATAATAGAAGAGTACGCTTCAATGGGATGGAGATTGCTACAAGTAGTTCCGAAGACTCCAACTTCTTCAATGACCAAGTTTGTCACAAAAATTATATTTGAGAAAAAGGTCAATGATGATTTCTATACACGTAAAAGCGATCTTCCCTTTATAGATGATGAAGGCTTTGTATAAGCCTATCCAATCTTATGTAGTCGTCACGCATTCTATTGTAATCTTAAGGACTATAACACATGTTAATAATTAGGATGCGCTAATTACACAAGGTGTCCTTAGGGGTTTTGATAACAAGGTGATACATTGTTTATACATGTGTAAGCGGCTCACATACTATCCTCTGGGCAGACTACTTGCGATATTTATTCTTGTAGCCTTGTCATTTCCTATTGTTGCTGACGCCCAGTCTAATGAAGGAAAAGACTTCTGGCTGGGCTTTATGGAGCATCGTGATGTAGGTAACAATGACATGGTAGTTATGATCACATCAAGGGTCAATACTTCAGGCACATTGACCATACCAGGTAGAGATTTTATAGCCCCATTTGACGTAAGTGCTAATGACGTTGTAGTTATCAATCTTCCGACTTTTGCAGAGACGGTTGGCTCTGAGCGTATCAGTAATAACGCGATCAACATCCAAGCCAATGATGACATATCTGTATACATGCATCAGTACTTTGGTATGAGATCGGAGGCTTCTGTTGTTCTACCTACTTCTTCTGTTGGCAACTCTTATTATGTGATTTCTTTTACTGGAGTACCTGAAAATGTTTTTGGGCCTGGCAAGTTTCCATCAGAATTTTTAATTGTCGCCAATGAAGATGAGACGACCGTAGAATATACGCTTAAGGCATCATCTCAAAATGGAAAAAGAGCAGGAACAACGACAAGTGTGACGTTAAACAAAGGAGATGTATATCAGGTCAGAGCGGATGATCCACTTGATGACCTTACAGGCTCTTTTGTATCAGGTGATAAGGACTTTTCATTATTCGCTGGTACATCATGGTCGCAGGTGCCACGTGGTTGCACGGCCATGGACAATCTGTTAGAACAGATGTTTCCAATCAGCACTTGGGGTACAAGATATGTAGCCTCTCCATTTGCTAATACAAGCAGTGACTTATATCGTATCATTGCTTCTGAGGACAACACGTCGGTTGATATTCAAGGTGGTTTTGTAAATGAGATCGACTTAGATGCAGGAGCATTTTTTGACTTTCAAGCTTCAGATGGAGCCTTTATAGAATCCTCAAAACCCATATCTGTAGCGCAGTATATCACTGGTTCTAATTGTAATGGTGGCGTTGGTGATCCGTCTATGGTAGTGCTCAACACAGTAGAACAAATCAGAGATACGGTAACTCTTTTCAATTCACGATTTTTTGATATTAGAAGTCAGTTCATCAACGTCATCAGCAAAACTGAGGATAAGGATCTTATCTTTTTTGATAATCAACAGTTGTCATCTATGGGCGTATCTTTTAACACCTTAGGTGATGAGGGAGATTTTGTCTATGCCATCATACCCACAACTGCAGGAGCTCATACATTATTTACCCAAGGATGTGGTATAATAGCGATGGCTTATGGTTATGGAGATGTAGAATCCTATGCCTATTCTGGCGGCGCATCATTTTCAGATATCAATGCCAATCCAATACCAGAAGGCGGATGTCTTAACGATACAATACAATTTGATTCGGGACTTCCAGAAGATCGGTATAACGTCTTTTGGAACCTTGGCGACGGTACCACTTCAGAAGAACATAAGTTTGATTATATATATCCCGATCTTGGATCTTATCCATTACAATTGATTGTAGAAGATGTCTGTTTTGATGAGATCGATACCATCAATAGAGAGCTTATGGTCACCCTGCGACAAGACATCTCTGCCATTGAAGATCAATCAGGATGCGAGGGCTCAACAATCGAGTTAGGCGCTTTTGATCTGGCAGGAGCAAGGTTTGAGTGGTCTGGCCCAAATGAATATGAAGCAGAAGAGCAGTTCCCGAAAATTGAAAATATAAACCTTAGTCAAGCTGGACTCTATCAAGTAGTAGGCAATATATCAGGTTGTAGGACCATCCCTGTCGACGTTGGTGTTGAAGTCTGGGAGAACCCACAACCCAACCTAGGGCAAGACACGGTGCTCTGTACACTTGATGGAGATAAGTTAACGATACAGGGTGGAAATTATAGTTTCTACACTTGGCAAGATGGCTCTTTAGGGGAGGCTTTTGATGTAGACATGGAAGGAATCTACTCTGTGCTGGTAGAGGATGCTAACGGCTGTATGGGAAGGGACACCATCAATGTCTTGAGACAATGCCCTACTCGTTTTTACATCCCTAATGTCTTCTCTCCTAATAGTGATCGTGTCAATGATCAATTTGGAATATCAGGAATAGAAATCATCTCATTCACATTAAGAGTTTATAATCGCTGGGGAGAATTAATCTTTGAATCACAAGAAGAGTCTCAGCAATGGGATGGCCTACATCAAGATAGAGAAGCACCTGCAGGACAATACATCTGGCAATTAGAATATGAAGGATTTTTAGAAGATGGATCTACTTTTTCTGATCGAAAAGCAGGTACTGTGTTATTAATGCGGTAGACAATTAGAAATAAAATATCAATCAAAACGTCAATAAGTGTAAACAGAATTTCAAAAATGTCATTTGCTAATTAGCTCATCACAGCATCGACTAATCAACTAAGCATATACTCCCAAGCGCTTTTATAAGCTCCAACCTTCTCAACATGTTCTGCGAGCTTCATATACATAGGATCATTGCCAAGCGTACTCATGTCACCGATGATCACTAATTTGAATCGTGCTCTTGTTAGGGCAACATTCAATCTTCTATAATCTTTTAGAAAACCAATCTCACTGTTGTCATTAGATCGAACGAGAGATATATAAATAACATCTTTCTCTTGGCCTTGGAAGCCATCTATACTATTGACTTGGATGTCCAGTGATCGCATGACTTCGTCATCGCTGATCAACTGTCTGATCTTGGAGACTTGACGCGCATATGGGCTGATGATGCCGATACTCACTTGCGGTGTTAGTAGATGAGGTATAGAAAGTACATGCTCCCTTAAGATGTTGTACTCACCTTCATTAGCAAGACTGCGATGATGGATACTTCGCTCTTCTTCAAAACCACAACCACTTGTATCTATAAAAGTGACGATCTCATCATCATCTTGCAAGCTTCGCTTACTTACAAAGTCTGCAGACTTAAGCCTCCCTTGGTAAAACTGCTCGTTGCTAAACGATAGAATATCTCCGTGCATCCTATACTGTGTATCCAACATGTACGATGCACTGATCTTATCTGTGAGTCGATCTAGGATCGTCTCAGACAAGCCCATTTTAATAGCT
>CALDEM010000051.1 GCA_937942435.1 uncultured Saprospiraceae bacterium | reverse complement strand
GTTCTCTGAGCGTTGAGTTGCGCAGCAGAAAACAAAACTGTAGCACAGGCCAGTATGGCCCAAGTAAATAGTTTATTCATACGACTTATTTGTTGTTGATATAATAATCTTAAGCTAAGCATCGACATGCCTTGCTATGGTCAAACTTAACGATTTAGTTGCGACTGCTGTGAGTTTTAGATAAACAAATCCTTTGAAAATCATTCACTTAATCGTTTACGGAATCGATTAAGTTAATAACTTGAGCCCTCAGCTGAAATTATGAGAACCACCATCAAGGATATCGCCAACTATCTCAATGTCTCAACGACTACCGTATCTCGAGCGCTTAATGATAAAGATGATATCAGCGATAAGATGAGGCAAAAGGTCCTGGAGGTTGCAAAACTCCTTGATTATAAGCCTAACTCCATTGCTATATCTCTTCGCAAGAAGACTTCTGAAAAAGTCATTGGCGTGGTGCTCCCAAGTGTCAATCACTACTTTTTCTCCACCATCCTTCGAGGTATAACAACTACTGGTCATGGAGATGATTATCTGGTTATGATAGGTGAGTCGAATCAAGATGTAAAGCGTGAAAAAGAAATTATTAATCAATTTGATGATCATTATGTAGCGGGGATCATCCTCGTTCCAACTAGAAATAAAGACTCAAGAGAGAATGTCGAGATGATCGGACGCCGAGGGACTCCCATGATTCTCATTGATCGAACATTTGATGATTACCAAGGCTCCTATATTCAGCATGATGATTTTAAAGGTGCATATGATGCAACTAACCACTTAATCAGTCAAGGCAAAAGAAAAATCGCAATGTTAAAAGGTGGTCATGATTGCTCTTTGTCTCAGACAAGATATGATGGATATAAAACGGCTCTCAATGATATAAACCTCAAAAGTAATAGCGCTTTTGTTATCTCCTGCACTAATGCCAACAAAGAAGAAGGATATGGTGCAGCTCAAAAACTCTTCGCACAGTCTATCAAACCTGATGCCATCTTTTGTATCACTGATCAGCTAGCCGTTGGTGTCCTTGAGTATGCTAAGGACCATAAGATCTCGGTACCAGCAGAACTATCTATAGTTGGTTACAGTAATTCTGAGATTGCTCAAAATGTCACACCCAAACTGACTACAGTAGGTCAAGATGGTTTTGAAATGGGGCAACTAGCCAAAGAATACTTAATTGAAATGGTCCTTCGCCCAGAAGTCATCCGTCAAAAAGTATTCTCTTCAGAACTAATTAAAAGAGATTCATCATAACTGTAAATCGCAACTTCAACTACTCCCACATAGAGGCATCTAAACCTGGGATAATTTTTACGGCATTTTTATAATATAGTTTTGCTAAAACCTCATCCGTGAGATCCAGGCCATACATTTTCCAAAAGGCATGGTATCTTTTATAATAAGGAAAGTACTCGTCATCTGTTTCCAATACTCTAAAATAAGTCGGGTATTCTTCTGGTCGATAACTATCTTTTCCAAACATAACTCTGTCCTGATACTTAGTAAGAAACTTCTTAGCCATCCTAGGCTGTCTTCCTAACTCTGCAATTACAGCTCCTATCTCAACATACATATTGGGTATCTCATCAAGTAATTGAGAAAGTTTACCCAAGTCATTTGGGTACCAACCCATATGAGCATTTATAAAAGTAGTATTGCTATGCTTTCTAAATATATCATGCTGCTCCGCAATAATAGTTTCCCATGACGCAGGATTGTCTGCATCTCTTTTACGTCCAGGACGTAGTTTTAACTCTAACCATCTTTCATTAAGACTATCGTGTGGAGCCCAAAAAGACTTAGGGTCAGCACTGTGTATAAGCACTGGTATGCCCAGTTCTCCGCACTTCTCCCATACTGGTGCGATACGTGGATCATTGATCTTTACTCGATTGCCTTCGCTATCCGTATTGGTCATGCCCTGGCTCTTATAGATCTTAAGACCTCTTGCTCCGATGCTATGATCATATTCTAATTGCTTCACCGTGCTCTCAGTCCAGTCGGGATCATTGATGCTTTGTATATTGATATTTGTAAAGTTGATGATACGGTCGCTATGGCCATACTTATTGATGTTGTCCATCATTTTTTTTAATCGCTCTCCTCCTCGTCCACTTAGATTTACAACTACCTGCATGTTGAGCTCATCCATCTCTGCGATTAGTTCATCCAAGTTTTTTTCTGCTAGCCCCCAGTGATGACTATGTACATCTACAAATGGAAACTTTGCTCTCACAACAGGATGCTCAGGCACTACTAATGTCGATGGGGGATCATATGCCTCAAAGTCAACCGTGATATCCAATGGTTCTCTTCTTTGTGCATTCAAGAGTTCGACATAGATGAGTAAAATTATAAACAAGTATGAACTAAGTTGTTTCATTGTCAATCTTTTATAATTACAATTATTAGTATTATTTAAAATAATTAAAAGAAAGGCCTGCATGATTCTGTAATCTTGCTAAGTAAGCATCTCCCATCGCTGTCGAAGGCGTGAGCATGCCAGCTACATCAGGACATTGGTCTTTATCTCTTGCAAGGCAAACTGCCGCTTCTCCAAGCATCTTACTTGTAGATCCATAACCCGGATCTTTATCTCCAGTGACTCTACCCTGCACTTGAGAGCCATCAGGCAAGGTTGCAAATAGTTTGAGATTATAAAATCCATTTTCGCGCTCTTGTTTGTTAGGGCCTTCTCCTGGATCAGGTAACACCTTGTCCGTAACTTTTTTCAAAAGCGACCCTGGCTTACCTGCCATCATGATGCCCATCACACCAGCTGTCATCAAGCCTTTTGCTCGGCCAGAAAACCCGCCACCGGTCATCATCGCTTCGTCATACTTGAAAGATGCACCATATGGATAACCAGAAAGAGCATGACTTCTTCTGACCACTTTTGTATTGATACCGGCCATTATAAATGGTGCTATCCAAGATTTAGATTCTTCTTCATAAAGCACTTTAGCAAGGTCTGGTTTATCCTCTCCTTTTGGGCTGTCTGTAGGGTTGAGTCCATAAGGATCAAAAAGGATTTTATAAATAGACTTATCCTTTGACGCCTCTTCCATGACATTGCTGAGACTTGCATATGTGCCTCCACTCATGCCACCTTTCATGGCCTTGACTCTCATCTTTACATGCTCAGCATATACTCCTTTATCTTTCTTTATTTCTTGCTGTAAAAAGTAAACACCCATATCAGATGGCACCGAATCAAAGCCACATGTATGGACGATTCTTACCCCACTGGCAGTTGCTTCTGCATGGTGCTTGTCGATCATTCTTCTCATCCATTGCACCTCTCCTGTGAGATCACAATAGTCAGTTTTATGGGCGATACAAGATGCTACTAACTTAGAACCAAACTTGGCATATGGACCAACCGTTGTACAGATGACCTTTGCACTTTGCGTCATCGCATCAAGTGATGCACTATCCATACTATCGGCTATGACGATAGGTATATGATCTCCTGAGATAGAACTTCTTACCTCTTCTAACTTTTGTTGATTGCGGCCAGCCATGGCCCATTTGAGATCTTGATCTTTGTATTGGGATAAGAAATACTCTGCAACAAGTCTACCTGTAAAGCCAGAGGCTCCCCAAAGTATGATATCATATTCTCGTTCGCTTACCATCATTGTTTTTGTAAAAGTATAGAAACTTTAATCGAGCGCTCAACTAATTAGTAGACGACTTGATGTCTAATCACTTAGCAGACACTTCGATAAAATCAAAACACTGAATGATACTTTAGGTTTACTCAGGCCATATCTGACGAGACCTATTGATACCATCTTGATAATCCGTACATGGATTAGGATTGTTTGTTCTAAAGCCGCCATAAGAGCAGACTGTCTCACAGTCTTCATTGACAACAACCGCGATAGCATCGAAAGCAACGCCATTGTCAAAGATGTATAACTGCTCTCCATCTTGCTCAAACTCATATATGAAAGTGAAGTTACGCTCGGAGTTTTGAGTGATGAACTCATCCATCATCACATCTATACAGCTTGGAGTAGAGTCTGAACAAGAGACAATTAGCAGAGCAAAAAGAATAGGGATTATGATTTTCATTGTACATCTTCTTATCTACTATACGCTCATCTGTCACCTCATGTTGGTTAGGACCGGAGATAATTTTTATCACTGATCAACATATTGTTGAGATGAGTGTATTGGAGTACTGCTTCCGGGAATGTGGCTAAGAACTTTTCTTTAAAAAAGGCCTCTGACTTTGCCTTGTGCTCTTCTGTAAATGCCAACGTGTTGGCTACCACTACCCCACCGGGAGCAAGTGTTGACCTTAGGTCTTCTATAAACTCGAGCTCCATGCTCGCTTCTGGCATGATATCATCTATAAAAAGATCTAAACAGATCAAATCATAAGACTCTTGATTGGTCTTTACAAATACCAACGCATCTCCTACTCTTGTATCGATTGGTGACTTAATCTTAGGATAACCATACAGTGCGGCTAGTTCACAGACTGCTTCATCGATCTCAACAGCTGTGAAGTCCCAATGATTGGGCTTTACGATATCCAATGTTATGGGTACGCTGCCGAGTCCAAGTCCTAAGACGAGGACTTTATTTCCTTTAAGGCGGCTATAATCAAGCTGATCTCTAAAGATGTTTCCAAAGTTATCATATCGATCTTCAAATGAATAAATAGCATTGGCTGTGCAGAGTTGATAGCGACCTTTAGACAGAAAGACGACGAGATCTCCATTGATCTCAGATGGGCGATAATCCACTTGTATATCCCAAAGATAACTAAGCAGACGCTTGACCATATCTATCATAGCGCTGAGAGATATCGGATGACAGATTTATATGCTTCAGACATGGTTAGTGATCGTCTGCTTAAGACAGTCTCAGCAACAGATATGGCCTTGTCCACTTTATAAGTTGCAACCTTTCCCCAGCTAAATGAGGGTACAAATCGATCGGGCGATCGATCTAATATGTTAGCAAAGATACCCGTGACCGTACCAGTATTGAATGAGGTGTTGATAGCGGCCATCGTGTGATCTGCAGCTATCATCCCTAAAAATTGTCGATCCGTCGTTCTAAAAGCATTTGCGGAAGCGTCCCAAAGACTGATGAGACCATATGTGTTCTTTAAGTTAGAGTTGTTAGTATCTGCTCCCAAGTTGCACCACTTAGCGAGTACCGAATCTCCCAAGTAACCATCATGCGCCTTATTAGAGTATCCAAAGATCGTAGTACGTTTGATCTCTCCACCGATACGACAATGTTCTCCAAGCATGGTGTCGGCATAGACCTTAGCACCTACATGGATCTTGGTACCTCGCCCTATATAGACAGGTCCTTTGATAACCGCGTTTTCCATGACCTCTACATCATCATCGATGTATACGGGCCCCTCTTCCGTATTGATGATCGCATCATAGATCTTGGTGTTGGATCCGATAAAAAGATCGTTACCTCTATGTTTAGAAGATGGATCAAGAGCCATTGAGATTCTGTCATTGGTCTTACTAGCATAGTCTTTTAGAAACTCGGGGCGACAATGGTTTAAGATATCTTCTGGGTAATTGATCAGCGTTGCAGTCGTCTCTTGGAGCTGACTTTCGTCAAATAGTTTAAAGACATCATCAAGACCTACTCCCTGCTTCATCGGAGCCTTAACAGCTAAGAGTTGATCTCCATTATTAAGTCCTTCCCCAGTGTTGAGGGCTCTAATCTTTGCGATCAACTGATCATCAGGGAGACATGCGCCATTGATATATAGGCACAAGCTGTCAGCTTCAAGATCACTTTTGGGATACATGCCTTGTAGATAGTCTGGGGTGAGTATCGTATGTCCTTGATCAAAGACATCAAGCCATTTCTCCTTGATCGTTCTCATACCCACCATCAAGTCAGCGGTAGACCTCAAGTATGTGAGTGGCAGTAACTGCTCACGTTCGTGACTATCGAAGAAGACTAAATGAACCTGTTTGGGCGTCATAGATATGAGTCTAACGAAAAAAACCCCGCCATAAAGACGAGGTTCTTGATATTTTTTGATTTTAGATTATTCTGCTGGTGCCTCTGGAGCTGCTTCTGCAGTAGCTTCCGGAGCAGCCTCTGCTTCCGCGGGCTTTGCTTTCTTCTTTGCGAACTTCGCAAACTTCTTGTTAAACTTATCGATACGTCCTGCAGTATCTACAAACTTCATTTTACCTGTAAAGAAAGGATGCGACTTATTTGATATCTCTAACTTTACCAATGGATATTCGTTACCGTCTTCGTGCGTGATTGTATCCTTAGTGTTCACACATGAATGCGTGATCCAAGTCTCATTATTAGACAAGTCTTGGAATACTACTTTTCTATAGTTAGAAGGATGGATATCTTTTTTCATTGTAGATCTCGTTTAAAAGGAGCGCAAAGATAATACGCTTTGATGATACTTGAAAGAGTCGGAGTGTATTCTTACCCTTTATCCGCGCAATATCCCTTAAAATGCACCTTTAATAGGTCATTCCATCCGTCTTTTAGTGATTTGATACTCCTATCAGTGGTGGTTCCTATGAAGTCTGCGGTATAAGAGAGCCTCGTGCCCCCCTTGATCTCTTCAAAAGAGAACTTTTCATATGTAGTAGCTGGGCCGCCAAACTCTTTGGTCAAGCTTCCCTTAAGCTGTAGACTATTGGGATAATCAACACCGATCACATCTCCCCAGATCAAGCCACCACCTTCACCATGATCTTCATAAGCCTTGCCGCCTATAAACGTGTCTATGATAAACCTCTTTGTTTTAGTCGATGTATAGTAATCTTTGGGCCACCAAGACCCTATCTGATTGAAGTAGTACTCCCAAGCGTGATTGACATCAACCTCGACTTCTACACTTACTGTAAATGAGCTCATATCTTAAATTGAAGTTTCATATAAATCTAAAGACAATCCGGCGCTATACCCAAGACGTAGTTACTAAGCATATCCACCGATATAGCTACCTCACTCCCTTGAAAGCCGATTATATCCTCATTGGTCAATTGTTGCTTGCAAAACTGTGTCAAATCCTTAGAAAGAGGCATATAGGACCAATGCCATTTTTCTTCCTCATACCCTGAGCGCCCACCAGACTTGTCGGTATATGGTTGGCAAAACCCAAAAGAGGCTGCATGCTCCTTTAACCACTCATAAACCTTTAGTCCTACGCCTGCTTCAAAATAGCTATTGTTAAAATTATTGAGATCTATATCTGTACCCCAATGATGTCTAGAGGTGCCAGGCATGGAGCTGTATAGCAAGATTTTCAATGCTCTCTTTTTACTATCGGCTTCATCACTGGCTTTGGTGCCATCTGAGAGTTCAGTTTGACCGGTCCACTTTCGCTCCCAGATACCTTTTTGATAATCAAAGTTTCGAGTAGCGCTTTTTATAATTAGGTTGACGCCATCCGTTTTTGCAGCTCCCCACATTTTTATAAAATCTTCGAGTGTTTCTTTTCGCAGATACAACCCTTCTCTATCAGCGTACTTGGTGTCTATCAATTGAAAATTTTCGTGACTCTTAGGCTCAAAGTTGCCCATCACATAATCTTTGTTTATCCATGTAGGAAGTGATACTTCAGGTTTTTCTAATTCGGGAGTTGCCACTGATTTTTCTTTTTGTTGACAAGCAGATGTAATAAAGCACAGTATAACCATGCATAATGCAAAGTTGATATGGCTATTTTTTTTCATTTTGTTCAGCATGGCAGTATTACAACTTTCTAATTATAATATTCGGCATCTCTACCATCTGTCTTGTCATATTCAAATGGATCTTCGTCTCTACCATATCCAAAGCTCTTGTTAGCTTTAATAATCGGAGGAAGAACGTCGGGCATACAGGACTCCCAGCTACCATCTTGACCATTACTGATATCTTCAAAGACCTTATAAGGGATGATGTTCAGCAACTTCTTATCAGGATTTTCTACTTGTACGATTTGCCTACTATTCAACAAGTGTTGATATAAAAAGCTGATCTCATCGGGCACTGGCAGTTCTACTATATTGACCAGTGTGTCATCTTCTCTTTCTAATGCTGGATAGGCGTATACCGTTATATTGCGACTGAATAGTTCTCCAAATGCCGTTAGCAATCTGCCGTCCTTATTGTTTTCGTACTTCTCCTTGATCAGTGCTTGTAACTCGTAGACACCGATGACAATACCCAGTCTGTTTATTTTATAATCTGAGAGATAGTTAATTAATTTCTGATGATTACTACAATCAGAGATGATGACCGTCAGTCCGAGTGCACAAAGCATCTCTGTCCGATCAAGATAATCCTTCTCATCTAATGGGCCAAATCTCAAGAGATTATCCATTGTGATTTCAGCGACAAGGCGACCACTTTCGGGGTCATACCCTTCTTCATGCTTAAATTGTTCAAACGACTTTTCAAATGCATCTTGAGTTACCAAAGTGGGCGGCCTAAAGTGCCCACGTACTACCATCACATCTTTACGATATAAAAACTCAGATGCATGGATACTCACTTTCTGCTTGTTGAAGATGGCTACCTCGGTAAGCTTATGTTTAACCATGTATAAGCAGGACAAGCGGTTATCATAATTATCAAAAGCAGGGCCCTTAGTTCTGATCATGTCTATAGACACTCGACTCTTGAGCCCATCAAGTAAGGATTGTACAAACTCTTCTTGATCGTCTCGAGCATGATAGCATGCGTAGATTAGGTTGACACCCAAGATACCTATGGCTTCTTGTTGCTGTCGATTGTTCTTATCCAACATCTTGACATGCATCACGACATCACTGGCTTCAGAATCAGGAAAATGTTGAAATCTCATCCCTATCCAACCATTTCCTTTGATTGTCCTAGCGTAATTGATAGCAGATACCGTATCGGCGAATACAAAGTAATTACTGCCTGGACGAGTCCCCATGAGTCGCTCTTCGATGAGTTGATACTCATGATCCAGCATCTTGTAGAGCCTATTCTCACTGACATAGCGACTCTTGCCATCGGAACCATAGATCCGATCTGAGTACGTCTTATCATAAGCGGACATGGTTTTAGCTATTGTTCCTGCAGCAGCACCAACCTGAAAAAAGTGTCTCGCCACTTCTTGCCCTGCTCCGATCTCAGCAAATGTGCCATAAATACGATCATTGAGATTAATCTCTAAGGCCTTCTGTTCTGTTTTTAATACTTGTCTCATGTGCTACGGCTACCGCTTATCTTACTTGTATCTGTATTGATAAGGATTGAACGATAATATCATATATGAATTATCACAAATGTAACAGAACCGAAGAACAATGGCTGTGAGAAAAGGCCATCACTAAAAGAAGATGAGTTTTGGAAGATTTATGCGGGCATCGCAGCGACAATAACGCGTTCGTATAAAGCTTCATACTGTGGGGTAATCTTCTTTACATCAAAGGTCTGCGCTTGCGCAAATGCACTCGCTCTAAAAGTAGCATGTCTTTCAGGATCAGATAATATATGAATGGCCTTTTGAGCCATACAATCCACATCTCCTATTTCACATAAGTATCCTGTTAACCCATCTACATTAACTTCAGGTATACCTCCAGCGTTAGAACTAACAACAGGTACTTCAAGCGCCATCGCTTCTAAGGCCGCAAGACCAAAGCTCTCGTTAGATGATGGAAGTAAGAACAAGTCAGACACCGACAACAGCTCTTCTATAGCACCTTGCTTACCTAAGAATCTAATCTGATCACAAAGTCCAATCTCACGGCACAGCACCTCTAGCTTAGCACGTTCTGGTCCATCACCGATCATCATTAACTTAGAGGGAATCTCCTTCACTACTTTCTGAAATACATAAAGCGCGTCTTCTGCTCTTTTAACCGATCTAAAGTTAGATATATGCACCAAGATCTTTTCATTGTCCGGTGCTATGGCTTTCTTAAAGTGATCCTTATCTGACTTGGCAAATTTGTTAAAATCTATGAAGTTGTAGATCACTTCAATCTCCTTCTCAATAGTGAAGTTCTCATGAGTCGCTTCCTTTAAGAAGTTGGATACGGCTGTAACCCCATCACTGTTGTTGATACTAAACTCTACCACTGGCTTAAGAGCCGGATCTTTACCGATCAAGGTTATATCTGTGCCATGTAGTGTTGTGATAAACGGCATCGTGATGCCCTTGCTCTTGAGTATCTGTTTTGCTAGATAAGCAACAGAAGCATGCGGGATCGCATAGTGAACATGTAAGACATCCAACTGCTCGTTGATCGCAACATCGACCATCTTTCCTGCCAGTGTCGTCTCATACGGTGTATACTTAAACAATGAATATTTGAATGGTAAAACCTCATGGTAAAACACGTTACCCCTAAAGACATCAAGACGTACGGGACGCTCATAAGTGATAAAATGAACTTCATGTCCACGCTCAGCCAAGTTTATGCCTAACTCCGTAGCTACTACTCCGCTTCCGCCAAATGTAGGATAACACACTATTCCGATCTTCATATTATACACTTAGTAAACCCAAAACTGTATGGCACTCTTTGTATTGTACAGATTGAGATAATTAATAACAAATTTTGTCATCTTTACTCAAAGTAAACTAATACTCAAAATCAGCGTTTAGTTCAAGATATGACAAGAAGTCACTTATAATGGTCATCTACTCCATCAAAGATCTTGAGACATTATCCGGAGTAAAAGCCCATACCTTGAGGATATGGGAGAAGAGATATAATATCATTTCTCCACAACGTACCCCGACTAATATCAGGTACTACCTTGATGACGATCTAAGAAGGATATTAAACATCGCCTTACTCAATCGCAATGGCATCAAAATCTCAAAGATCGCTAAGATGGACCCTAATGCCATCCAAAAGAAGGTCGCTGAAATAACCGACGTAGACGAAAGCTTTGAGGGTCAGCTCGACTCCCTTACCATATCTCTGATAGAACTTGACGAAGAGAAGTTTGTCAAGTTGATGGACAAAAACATAGAGCAACGAGGTTGTGTAGAAACGATGCTTGAAGTCATCTATCCGTTGCTAGATAAGTTAGCTCTGATGTGGATCTCAGGCAGCATCAAAGGTGTTCACGAAAGGTTTGTCTCACACCTTATAGAGCGCAAGTGTAATGTTGAAATAGATAAAACTGAGATTACCAGAGATGAAACATTTCTTATTTATCTGCCTGAAGGAGAAAGTAATAGTCTCAGTCTGCAGTTCTTACATTTTCTAATCAGGACCAAAGGTTTTAGGGTTATAAATGTAGGTCACAATGTAAGTCTGTTGGACATCCTTGAGGTCGTTGAGATTAGAAAACCTGATTACATATTTACCATCATCAATGATTCTTTGGAAGAGGAAGCATATCGTACTTACGTGAGTCAATTATGCAAACGCATAGATGATGTAAAGTTTCTGATGAGCGGACTAACACCTTCATCAGTGCATATAGAAGATACTTACAAAGACCGAGTTAAAGTAATCGCCTCTTCTGAAGAGACAATAACATTTTTAGATAGTTTATAATATGGAGTTATCAAATCAGATTAATCCAACAGGGGAAAAGTTAAAGAGCCTTCTATCTAAGCTTCCACAAGATCAAGAAGTGACGATGTTGAATATACTTAGATTTAATGGTCATGTAGAAAGCGAAGGTAAGTCCGGCATAGAACTCTACAAGCGGTACAGTGCAAATGTCGTAGAACATCTTAAGGCAGCCAAGGGCAAGTTAATCTGGAAAGGTGAAGTCCTTGAGACAGTCGTCGGATCAGAAGATAAACAGCCTCATATGGTGCTCCTAGTTACATATCCTACGGTATCTCACTTTCTCAATATGATCGCCAATCCTGAATATCAAAAAGCAGCTCAAGACAGATCCTTAGCTTTAGAATATGGAGGACTAGTAGCGATGAAGTCAGATCACTCACATCTCGGATAGACCATATTCTAACTTGTAAAAGAAGAAGGGGATTAAAAGAAAAAGGGAAACATCCTTACGAATATTTCCCTTTTAAACGGTTTGTAGAGATGGCCTCTTAAGCTATCTATTCTTTAACAAGTTCAAACTGGATGTCACCTGATACTTGTTCGTGCAGGTTAAGTGTAGCTTTATAAGTTCCGATCTCTTTGATCTCTTCATCTACTACAATTTTCTTTCTTGGTATATCTAGATCCAGTTGATCTCTAAGTGCATTAGCGATCTGGATGTTAGTGATACTACCAAATATCTTCCCACTTGTCCCAGACTTAACACCAATCTTAAGTGTTTTATCTGCTATGGAAGCAAGTGTTACTTTGTATTCTTCTACTTTCTTATCCTCTTCTGCTTTTTCGCGAGCGACGAGTTCATCAAGCTTTGCCATATTAGGCTTGTTAGCCAATACTGCAAGACCTTTAGGGATAAGGTAGTTACGTCCGTAGCCATTCTTTACAGAGACAACATCGTGCTTGTCTCCTAAGGCTCTCAAATTTTTTAATAATATGACCTCCATGGTGATAGAGTTATCTAGGTTATTACTTTAATAAATCTGTTACATAAGGCAAGAAAGCTAGGTGTCTCGCTCTCTTGATAGCAATTGCAACACGTTTCTGGTACTTCAATGAGTTACCTGTTATCCTACGTGGCAACACTTTTCCTTGCTCATTGATGAATTGCATCAAAAAGTCAGGATCCTTATAATCTATGTGCTTAATCCCAAACTTCTTGAATCTACAATACTTCTTAGCCTTGCTACCAATGTTTGGGTTACTTAAAAACTTAATATCGTCTCTAGATGCCATAATTATTCTTCTTCGGATTTAGATGATGCTGGAGCAGCAACTGGGGCAGGAGCCGGCGCTGCTTTCGCAACAGGCTTGTTAGCACGTCCCTTTTTATATTCCTTTTTCTCTTCTTTATCTTTTGCCTTCACAACTTTCCCGATTAAGCCATTACGCTTATCATCGTTGTACTTAACGCCGTACTTATCAAGACGAACTGTTAAGAACCTCATGATACGCTCATCTCTTCTTAAAGCAAGCTCTAAGCCAGGGATAACCGATCCTTCAGTAATTGAAAACTCAATGCAAAAATAAATACCAGAAGATCGCTTATTGATAGAATAAGCGAGCTGCTTAAGACCCATCTCGTCTACATTGACGATTTTGGCACCCTCTTTTTCGAGCATGTCGCTATAGGTCTTAGCTGTCGATTTTATTTCATCGCCCGACAGAACTGGATCTACGATGAAAGTGACTTCATATTGTCTCATAAAATGATTTAAAACACTCTTGTTAAAAATGGAGCGCAAAGATAGGTTTTATTTGTGAACTGCAAAAGCGGTTATGATAACCTGAATATTGGAGCAAATGTCCTGATCCAGAGCTGATTATGGTATATCTTTACGGTTATCATTCATAATATAAATCGATATGTATAAGTACCTCACGATCATGGTCAGTCTGTTCGTTTTTGCTATGGCATGCAATGGTCAAAAGACTGAGTTTACAACTGAAGGAGCGAACTTCTTTGGTGCTAAGATCTCCGACCAGGGCTTCACCAACCTGGCACAAGTTGACCTGCCCAATGCTCAAACTGACACCTTAGACATAAAACTCAAAGGACATATCAATGAAGTATGCCAAGCTAAAGGATGTTGGATGACCCTTGAGAGTGACGACAGTGATTGCTCAGTTTTCATCAAGTTTAAGGATTATGCCTTCTTCGTACCAAAAGATGCAAGTGGTAAAGACGCTATCATAAGTGGTAAGCTTTATGCAAGTATAACATCTGTGGATGAGTTGAGACACTATGCTGAGGACAAAGGAAGTTCAGCAGAAGAGATCGCCGCTATCACAGAACCAGAAAGAGAGATACGTATGATGGCAGATGGGGTGATCATCTACAATTAATCTTAGGTCAGACTCTATATCAATTTTTCACTTGCTGTCGGTAATGTCTCTTTCGTTTGCTATAGTAGTATGCATTCTTTGACGTTTCTATGCCGTATGGCGTTTGTAGAAAACCCAGTTTTAAGAAGTGTGCTCTACAGAAGTGATAGCTCGGCGCTAATCTATCCAAGAGATAAGCGCTTAAACTACTTTTAGCTGACTGAGAAGACAACTTTGCATAATGATTGAGCTGCTCACGGTGATGGGATTGGTCTTGATAGGCATGATGCGTCAAAGCGCCATTGAGTTTGCGATATTCCAACTTGGAGTTTATCGGTTGAAGTGTTTCGTGCACTGACTTATCATCCCATGCTGCTAATGACTTGCTGTACAATCTGGCCTTCCACTCTGGTGCTAAGAAGCCGTATTTTATAATCTCACTATTGTAAATATTCTTTCTTCTTACCTGATAAGTTAGTGGCTTTACTAATGGTAGACTTTTTATAGTTTCACTCAACTCTGGAGAACATCTTTCATCTGCGTCTATAGCGAAGATCCAATCATGCTTAGCTTTTACAGCACCGTAATTGCGCGCAGCACCATAGCCCTCCCAGTATTTGACGAAAGTCCTAACCTTCTCATCTGACTGCTCAGCATTAATCACAGTATCATCAGTGCTCTCTGCATCTATGACTATCACTTCATCAACAATATCCTTACACGAGTTGATGGCGTCTGCGATATGCTGCGCCTCATTGTAAGTGATGATGACTGCAGATATCATAAATTAACTCAATTGGGCACGTGCTATAAAGTATGGATTGAGCAGATTCTCTTTATTATAATTAAGTGGTTGCATGGTCTCAGCATGCAACACTTCTCCACCCGACTCTTCAAGTATAATCTGAGCGGCGCCGGTATCCCACTCCATAGTTGGGCCCATCCTTGGATAGACTTCTGCTTCGCCACCAGCGATCAATAAAAATTTGAGTGAGCTTCCTTTAGATACCGCTTCAGGCTGATCAAGTGCATCAATAAATGACTGCGTCTCCTCATTGATATGCGATCTGGAGCAGACTACTCTTATGCCTTTATCAGTACGCTGATATCGGTTGGCAGTTAATTTTCTAATCTCTCCATGAGCGCCTTTATGATATGCACCCAGTCCTTTCATGCCCCAATAACTATCTCCACTTACAGGTACAAAAACAACACCCATGATCGGTCTCCCATTTTCTACCAAAGCGATGTTGACAGTAAACTCTCCATTGCGTTTTATAAACTCCTTGGTTCCGTCCAAAGGATCAACCAACCAAAACCGATGATAATCCTTGCGCTCCTCATATGGTTGTAGCTTTGTCTCTTCTGAGATGATCGGATAGTCCACACTCAAGTTGACGAGCCCTCCTATAATGACGTCATTGGCTTGTTTATCTGCCTGGGTCAATGGTGAGTCATCACTCTTGGTTTCCACGCCAAATCTTGACTCATCAGCATAGATCTCTAATATCTTATCGCCTGCTCTCTGTGCGATCAACACCACTTCATTAGTCAACTCTTCCATGCTTATGTTACTTTTGGTCAAAAGTATAATAATCATGTCAAAGGTTCTTGTCACAGGAGGTTGTGGATATATCGGAAGTCATACGATCGTAAGTTTACTCAATGAAGGACATGAGGTCATATCCATCGATAACTTAGTCAATTCATATATAGAGTCATTGGCGGGTATCAAGAAAATCACGGGCCAAGATGTGATCAACCACAACATCGACTTATGTGACGGCCCAGCAGTAGATGCATTTTTTAGTCAACATGATGATATCGATGCGATCATCCATTTTGCGGCACTGAAGGCCGTAGGCGAATCTGTCAAAGAACCATTGCGCTACTTTCAAAACAATGTGGATAGTCTACTTCATGTCTTAAAAGGTGCTCAGAATACAGGTGTTAAAAACTTTATCTTTTCTTCTTCTTGCACTGTATACGGCCAAGCAGTCGATCTCCCTGTTACTGAAACAACCGAGATGAAAGAAGCCGAATCCCCTTATGGCAGAACCAAACAAATAGGAGAACAAATACTAAAAGACCTATCCACTCACACTACGATAAATGTCTTATCCCTTCGCTACTTCAATCCTGCGGGCGCTCATCCGACAACGCATATCGGTGAATCTGCAAGAACTCCTGCTCTAAATCTTGTGCCTGTGATAACAGAAACCGCAGCTGGTAAAAGAAAAGAATGTACTGTCTTTGGTGATGATTATGACACTCGTGATGGAAGTTGTATACGTGACTATATCCACGTGATGGACCTTGCCGATGCACACAAACTGTCCGTAGGGTATCTACTCCATGGTAAAAACAATTCTTCCTATGAAGTTTTTAATCTCGGTATAGGAGAAGGTGTAAGTGTTCTTGAAGCCATAACCGCATTTGAAAAAGTGTCTGGCAAAAAATTAAATTATAAAATCGGACCAAGACGACCTGGAGACGTTATCGCTATATATTCTAATTACAAAAAAGCAAAAGATCGCTTAGGTTGGAATCCTCAATATGGTGTAGAAGACATCATGCGTACAGCTTGGGACTGGGAACAAAAAAGACCTTACTAATTTTCTATTCTAAAAAGAAACTCTATGGCTAAAGAAGAGTCCTGACTCTCCCAGTTCATTGAAACTATAATCAAAAGAAAACAAATAGGTGTTAAATAGTAGGAGATCTAAGCCCGGACCATAGCCAACTATCCATTGATTATTTAGAAAATTGGATGCTTTGTACGTGGGTTCATTAACAAAGCCAGCGTCAAGGTTAAACGTGAGATATAACTTTAAGTCCATCAACTTAAACTGGCGCATCGGCATCGCCTTGTTAAGATTAAATATGTGATCAATTGCCTTCCATCTAATAGATGACTTATGCAGTACGAAGTCAGTTCCGTCCACCACATACAGTTCGTATCCACTGACTATATTGCCATCATAGCCAAGGCCAGTATTATTTGCAAAAGCGACCTGTCTTCTGTTGATATTAGTTTTTAACTTTGTTTGATTGGCAAAAATCAAGCGATCTCCAAAGTTGGCGTAATACTCACCTCTTAGCTCAACTAGGAGATTATCATATTCTTTAAAGATGCCCAGTCCTTCTTTTTTAATATTGGCGCCTATCAGGTATCCACCCTCCGGATAAAAACTAAATATCCGTCGATCGATACTAAAGTCATATTCTAATTTGAAAAAGCGGATCGCTTCCTCTTCATTGAGAAAGTAATCAGCGTTGAGCTCTGTTGCAACAAAAGGATCAATACTGTTGCGATGCCACTCAAACTTGAGTCTATGATATTGATATAAGTTGGTCCGATAATTCAGCCATGTGCTCACTCGAAACCTTCTTAACAAGACACGGTCATCTTCTTCCTTATGAAATAAAGTTTTGTTGGCCTCGGTGATATATCCTATCTCACGATTTTCTGTATACGTGATTTTGCCCGCTATCCCTAAGGTTTGGCTTTCGTTGAGGTAGGGGTAACTATACTCTGCTTCAAACTTCTTTGTGAAACCAAACTGCACCTTCAGATTTAAGTTATCTCTCTGTCCTGTGAGGTTGATATGGTTTAGACCAAATCCATAGTTTACACGGTCAAGTGACCTGCCCTGTTCATTCCACCAGACACTAAAGTTTCTATCTGCTAACTCAAATGTCAAGTTGGGATAGATATACCAGTTCTCTTGTAAGACCACTTGAACACCAGCTCTCTTCTGTTCTGAGTCTATATTGCGTAACTCAATAGATGCATCTGTAAAGAGGCCGGTGCTTAGTATTCGTTTTTCATTTTCTAAGAAGAGCTGGTCGATCTCATCAACATAGAGGGTATCTCCGACGTGTAGATCTAACTCTCGAGAGATGATTTGGTCTTTGGTTTTTTTATTACCCGATAGTGAGAGATCCGTGATTATATAATAATCGGACTGAGCGCTAACCAGTTGTGGCATTAGGCAGAAGATAAGAAATAGGCAGGGCCTCAAGATCATATGACTTATGGAACGCTCGATGTGGGTAACATCATATGGGGTTGATTAATTCCCGTAGGGTTGAAGTTGGGTGGATTTTGTCAGGTGGTGTACGTTTTGGGATGCGATTAGAAATCATCGTCACTGTAACATTGAGATTAGTAGCAGAATGGCTTCGCCCATCTACTTGACTTTTATTTCTCGATCTTAACTAGAAGAATCGCTTCATATAGTTAAGGTCGGGATCAGATTGGCTTCGTCTATAGTTGCACTCAAAATGGCTTTTTCATGCCCATACGCGTTCAAGCAAGCTTGACGCTTATGGGCATGAAAAAAGCCTCAAGATGCTACGCATCAAGAGGCTTTCTTTATTGAGGTCGGGAGCAGATTCGAACTGCCGTACAAGGTTTTGCAGACCTCTGCCTAACCGCTCGGCCACCCGACCTTAAAACTCCTCCACCCCGTCGGGCTTCAGAGGATTGCAAATATATGGTATTCTTTTTCTTCTAGTCAACTCAATGTTGCGACTCTTTTGCAACTGGACCTTCACCAACTGAAGGTGCCTCCCACTTTACATAGCCAACAGGCTGGCTTTTCGCTTCTCGCACGGCACTATTGGTCCTTCTTTTATCTGATATCATGGCAAATGTCATAATCACACTTGTGCCAATAATGATAAATAATAGAATCCCTGACTCAAAACCCGCAACTGTTGCACCTGTCGGAATCGCATAAAACAATAAGACTGTGATTAATCCCCTCGGTGCTATGAATAACTGTGGCAGTATATCCTTACCTATAAACAGCCTAAGGATCAAGTATCTGATCGCATAGATCGAGAAGATGATCAACAAGCTGATCATCGCCACTTTCATGCTCGCCAAGGATGACAAGACAATCGTAAGACCAAATACCACAAAGAAGAAGGTCCTAACTACAAAAGCCGTTTCCATCGTAACAACATGCAAGCCTTCGTATATATGATCGGCATTCTCCTTATCCAGAAAGTGACTCAGTGTTCCTTTGAAGAATAGCTTCATATTGGCTATCACCAATCCAAATACGAGGATAATGATCAGCGATGACAAGTGCATCTTCTTACCTATCGCGTACAACAGCAATAGTACGGCTATCAACAAGAACAGCTTCACATGTGTCTCTATACGTTGAAAAATGATCACAATGGCATAACTAGCGATTAGTGATAGAACTATGGTTAAGATGACATTACCTCCAAATGCCAAGAAGCCAGTAGCTTCTCCTCCATTTTCAAATGGCGCTACTAAGAAGTAAAACATCATGATCCCTAAGATATCTGAGAAGGTACTCTCGTATATATGAAACTCTTTCTTATCGTTTCTCAGACTTGAAACAGAAGGGATAATAATGGCACTCGATAATATCGATATCGGCGTTGCATAAATCCATGCTTTTTGCATCGTCATCTCAGGCACAAACTGATGAAGTAAGGCCGCAGCTGCCCAAGCAGATAGAATCAACCCTATCAATGCAATTGTAAATGCCTTTGCAATAGGTATCAGTTTTTCTTTTTCCAGCTTGAGTTCAAGAGCGGCTTCTAGAACAATCATGATCAGCCCGACGATACCCAGCACTTCGAGATAAGCTTGGAAGTCTGGCGTTGTCTCCGTGACACTATCCAATCCAATCTTGATAACGATACCTAATATGATCAGCATCAATACGGACGGTATGTTGGTCTTTTTAGAAAGCTCTCCAAAAAAGAAAGAAAGTATAATGACGATCGATGATCCTATAATCAGATTATAAGAGCTAAATAGATCTGTTGAAGCAAGTAATAATGAATAAGAAGTTAATGTTTCCATTAGTTGGATTTTGTAATCTTAGATTGATAACCATATTCACTCAAGAGTGCGATGAGATCATTAAGGTGTTGCTCTTCTTTAACCAACAACCGCACATCTATCGTATCCTGAGCATCTATAGAACGCTTAATCTCAGGTTTATGATCTCCGTCCACATAAGGACTTGATATTAATATGTTAGATAGCTCGCTCAGGTAGCTTTGGCCAGCATCTGAGTTCTCTTTTGAGATACTCAATCTATAGTAGCCCCCGATCTTCTCTCCTGATGACATAACATATCCCTCTGTCACAAGGATGTGATATGGTACATAGTGGAGACCGTCATCGCTTCTCACTTGGAGGCCCATCCTACCCATCTGAGTGATGATGCCTTCTTGGTCAGATATTCTTATTCTTCTGCCTGCCTTTAAAGACTTATCAGACATAAATAATCTACCATGAAAGTAATTACGGATATGACTAAATCCCATAATCAATAACACTCCGATGATCAAACCATGGATCCCAGGCTTGATCATAACAAAGGCGCTGATAATAACTAAGATAAACAGCGGCTCGTACAGTATCAGTATGATATCTAACACTCGCTTGACAATTGATCTGGCTCCGCCTAAAAATGAAATATTAAAAACGATCTTTCTCAGAAAAAGGAGTAGCATATAGACAAGTACCAAGACCACTGACAAGAAGATCAAGTCCACCCAATTATAATCTATATTGAATATGTCTTCTAAATCTATATTCATTTGTGTCTAAACTTTATATATCCTGCTTGCTCTAACAATGCAGCTACATCATTGACTATACCATCATTGAGTTCTAGTAGACCATCTATGTGTCTATTTAAGACTCCAAGGTTGATGAGTCGCTGTACAATGGCTTTATACTTTGTCGTAAATGATTGGCCCAGTGTTTTTCTAAGTCTATACTCGTTAGTTCTTTTGTTCATTAAGATAGCCCGAAGCAGTATACTGTTTTCGTCATTTATAAAGTCTGGGAGTTGATATGTCAGATCAGGGCGATGTATGACTTGCTCGTCATTGACTCGCTCCGTATAATAGGACCAGAGATTAAGTGCTTGACCGATATTATAATTAGCGAGGCTATTGACGCGCTGCACCATTTTAGCAAATGCTTGCGGAGGCACTTGTTCTCCTTCATCATCCACAAGTAGCTTATGTGTAGCGCCATGTCTAATGATGATGGCTTGCCGCACTTCATCTTCAGACATCACATCCATATTGATCTCAGCTTGAAAAACTTTTTCAAGTTTAAACATCTGGTTATAATGATTCCTAAACCAGTTGCTCATAGATACCATAAAGAAATGCTGCGCTGAGAGATCATCTATGTGTCTCAAAAGTGTTTGTACATTTTGACTTGCCGTTATGGTCGGGCTTTGCCATAACTCTAAGTCATCTATCCATACCAAGTAAGAATGATTGATGGAATTCTTTTTTATAAATTCCAACGCCGGTCCAAGATCCTCAGTTGTCTCAAATATCCTACCATCTATCTTAATAACTCCTTGCGGTCTTATTCTAATTGTCTGTTGTGGAAAATACCGATGAGCAATAAGCTCTCCGTATACTGACTTGCCACTAAATCTCTTGCCACTTACGATCACAGACCCTCTAAATCCACTTCTCCAGTTTTTAATCAACTGTATCATATGTGCCAGTTCTCGCTCTCGCCCAACCCAGAATGATTCTCCTATATATCCATGAGCCGAGAAGATGTTATTATACTGATTATTATCCTCATGCATGCTTCTACTCTGGACGAATCGTACGATCTTCTCTGCGCTACTCAAGGACTCTTCTTCAGCAACACCCGCCATAAAACCTTTGAGTATCTGACCCTTGCCAAATATCCAGTTTTTAATCTTTTGTATCCATGCCGTTTGCTCCAGATTAATCTGCCCTACAAGGTATTGCTGCGATGCATGTAGAAAACTATGGTCTTCATCATAGACATGGTTGATGCGCAAGTGTTCATCCATTCTTAGCTTTACCAGGTCTTGAAACTCTTGCAGAGATTCTAATCTTCCATTTATAATTTCTAAAGCCGTATTGATCGGTTGAGACACTTCGGTGCTTTCTAAGTTAAGCTGTGCAGTCTCTTGTCCATCACTTGTTGCAAGAGCGATTCTGTTACGGACATTGACAAGTGCCATTTTCATACTATTGCCAACACTATCCAGAATCTCTTGAGCCTCGATGATGCTCGGCTGTACTTCTCCTTCTAACCAATGTCTAGTCACATTAGAAAAATTGATTTCTTTATATTGTATCTGGCTATTTTCAATTTTTGTAGGCACCTCCATGGACTCAACCATATCAGATGTGATCTGATCTGCGATAAAAGAGTAAGCATTATAAATATTGGCAGCCAAAACCTGTTGGTCTATCGTATCTACATGTTTTACAATCTTCTGTGGGTGCTCTTCTATATTTTCATTGACGATAGTAATCGTCTGATGACCCAACTCCCTTATTCTTTCTACTTCTATTTTGAAAGAATTAACTACATCTTGTATAGAGCCTTCTAACTTGACTAAGTCTTCTTTAGTTTTTACTATCTGGTCATGTTCTTCTATAAGCAAGTTACTTTGCTCTTTCAAGGTTTCTATTTGCTCTTTGTAGACTGGCCAAGGATTGATCTTAAGCGATTGTTTTTCTAAGTAATCGTTTTGAGATTGCTCATCTTTAAGTCCTGATTTAGATTTGTCGAAAGACGCTTTGATATAATCTGAAGCTTCAACCACTCTTTCTTTTGATTCATGATAGAGTCGATCGATCTGCTCTTGTGTAACCTGATCCTCCCGAGCCAAGATGGATGCCTTTTGATATTGAAAGATGATGTCTCTCCACAACACCAAAACACCTTTAACTTCTCTTAACCAATCATAATGTATGATAGTACTATCACAAGTGTCTCCAAGAGTGACCCCTTCGATGGTCAGTCTTTGCTCTTCATTAGCACCTATCTTTACAGCTTTCTCACAAAGTGATCGAAGGCCTTCAGAAAGAGCAGATAAGTGATCGTCGGCTATACTAAAAGACCAAGATCTCTCGATGTTCTGATCCATCAACTCGTAAAACTCTGAAAGCTGCTCTGTCATTTGTTTTTTTAACTCCGCGTCGGTATCCAAAAATCAGCTTTTATCATTTAAAAACCAACTTAAAAATGTAGGTCGTAATATACTCACCAATCGGGGGCAAACCAACACTTATCTAGACAATATGCTTATCGCATCATAGGACACTTGGCATTACTACGCCTGAGCTATGTGAGACAGACGCTTGTGTAGCAAGATAGACGCTTTCTCCCACGAAAACTCACTGGCCCTCAATCTTAATTTTTCTTTGATGGACTCCTTGTCCTGAGATTGTACATGTATCATAGCATCACATATAGAGTCAATATCCTCGGCATCCACATAGGAGGCTAAGTCACCACAGACTTCTTGCATGGGAGAACCCTCAGATGTTATGACTACCGTGCCGCAGGCCATAGCCTCTAATACGGGCAGACCAAATCCCTCAAACAAGGATATATAACAGAGAGCTTCTGCAGAGGCTATCAGTTCAGGCACTTTGCCATCTATATCTGATATCCGTATGATCTGATCAGCATATGGAGATTTCTCTAAGGCTTTAGTCGCATCTTCTGATTTCCACGCCATTCTTCCAGCCAAAACAAGAAAAGTATCATCTCCAGTCTTCTCGATGTATCGATTAAAAGCCCTAATCAAAGAACCTACATTTTTGCGAGGATGTATCGACCCAACATAGATGAAGTAAGGCTTTCCTTGTGTATAATATTTGCGGCAAGCGATCTGTGTTGCTTCGTCTAACGGACCAAAATCATCCGAGACGCCATTATGAATCTTAGTGACCTTTGATGACTGATCAGCGAACTGCATCTTGATATCATCAGCGGTAAACTGTGAGACCGCTACCACTTCATCTGCCCGCTGTATGAACTGTGGCATATACTTACGTAAATATGTCAAATGTGATCGCTGTGTACCTTCTGGATAATGAAGATATGCGAGATCATGTATCGTCAGTACAGTTGGACAATCTGTGCTGAGCGACAAAAACCCATCAGGAGAAAAGAAGACATCCGATCCTATCTTTTTAAGTAAAGTAGGAATCCTCCACTCAAACCAAATGTACCATAACAATGGATGTCTAGTTGGTGGCGATAAGACATGGCGAATGACATTAGGCCGATCCATAAAAGGCATGCGGATATCTCTATCGACAATCACATGATAGTCATCCTCTGGATGTTGCAAAGACATATGATCCAACAACTGATATGTGTAATGACCGATCCCTTCTAATCGAGGCAACAAAAATCTCCCATTAACAGCCACTTTCATCAAGAGACAAGGTAGCAAAGTGAATTAATAAACATCGTGGCATCATAACCTAAGTATCTTCGCAATGATAACATTAAGTTGAGTTGAAGAAGATTATAGAATATTTCTGGATAGCTGTTAAAGGTGAAGAAAAAGACTTCACTTCTGGTTCATTGGAGCGCGCGCTATTCTTACTATCTATACCGGTCGTCCTTGAGATGTCGATGGAAGCATTATTTGCTATCTGCGATGCTTTCTTCGTATCACGGCTTGACAATGAAGAATATCTAGCTACTATAGGACTAACTGAGACTTCTCTCTTTGTAGTTATGTCATTAGCCTTAGGCATCAGCATGGCTGCTACTGCTATGGTCTCCCGTCGCATCGGTGAAGGCAAACCTAAAGAAGCGGGTGATGCTGCATTTCAATCTTTACTCATTACACTGTTCTTCTCTGCTCTTATTGGAGTGAGTGGATATTATTATGCCCCTGACTTGTTGAGACTTCTTGGTGGGTCTGAGAAGTTAGTGGCACAGGGCACTCCTTACACACGAATCATGTTGACATTTAATGTCGTCCTGATGTTGCTCTTTGCCATCAATGGCATCTTTCGTGGTGCAGGAGATGCAGCCATCGCCATGCGCACGCTCATCCTTGCCAATGGTATCAATATCATACTTGATCCTTGCTTGATCTTTGGTTTAGGGCCATTTCCTGAGTTAGGTTTTAAGGGTGCGGCAATTGCAACTTGTATCGGTCGTGGGATGGGTGTATTATATCAGGTCTATCATCTCATCAATGGTAAAGCCATCATCACATTGACTTGGTCTAATGTCAAAGTGATATGGTCGACTATAGGGAGACTACTCCAAGTGACAGGAGGTTCTGCAGGTCAACACCTCATCACGTCATCTAGTTGGATCTTGATGATTACAATTGTTGCCACCTTTGGTAGCAAGATGTTAGCGGCTTATACCATATCATTTAGAATCATCGCATTCACCATTCTACCTTCTTGGGGTGTTGCGATGGCTGCAGCAACACTTGTTGGTCAAAATCTCGGTGCAGGACAACCAGATCGAGCTGAGCAAACTGTTTGGAAAGCATCTTATTATAACATGCTTTTGTTATTAGGGATTTCTATTGTTTTTATAATTTTCGCTCATCCAGTGATGAGGATATTTACCGAGGACCCTGAAGTAATTAGAAATGGTGTTCTTGCCTTAAGAATAATTTTCGCAGGCTATGTGTTCTACGCATATGAGATGGTGATTGGCCAAGCATTCAACGGTGCTGGTGATACTTATACACCTACCTTTTTAAATGTCATAGCATTTTGGTTGATACAATTGCCGCTGGCATATTATCTAGCACATTACACGAGTTTACAATCAACAGGCATATTTGTATCCATTGCTGTTTCTTCTACAATTTTAGCCGGCATGGCTATTTTCACTTTCAAAAAAGGAAAGTGGAAGAATGTTGAAATATAGTTGGCATAGAGAGAATAAGGCTATCTTGAGTGATACAAAAAGAAACTCTACTATGAAGTGTTCTCTATATACTTTCATTCTATGCTTTATTTTTTCTAATTGTCAAGCACCCACACCTTCTGTAACAGATCTATCAGATGCGCTAACATATCTGGACAACTCTGGTAAAGAAGATAGATTTATGGGTGGTGTGAAGATGATTGATATAGAAACACCTAAAGGAACATTTAAAGTATGGACAAAGCGAGTAGGCAATAATCCAACTATGAAAGTCTTACTACTACATGGTGGACCAGGTATGACGCATGAGATCTACGAATGTTTTGATGGTTACTTCCCTCAAGAGAATATCGAATACTACTATTATGATCAACTCGGATCATACTATAGTGATCAGCCCGATGACTTGAGTCTTTGGGACTTACCACGCTTTGTCGAAGAAGTAGAGCAAGTAAGAATCGCTCTGGGTCTCGATAAGGATAACTTTTATCTCTATGGTCAGTCTTGGGGAGGCATTCTAGGGATGGAGTACGCACTAAAATATCAGAAGAACCTCAAAGGTCTGATCATCTCTAACATGGTTGCGTCGATACCAGACTACATGGCTTATTCTGATGAAGTCCTCGCACCTAAACTTCCTGCAGATGTGCTTGAAGAGATCATGTCATATGAAAACAAAGAGGACTATGGCAATCCAAGATATCTCGAACTTGTAACCAATCACTACTATACAAGACATGTCATCAGGATGCAGCCTGAAGATTGGCCTGATCCCATCGTTAGAGGCTTTAAACATCTTAATCCTGATGTCTATGTGACCATGCAAGGACCAAGTGAATTTGGAATAAAAGGAGATGCTACTTTGAAAAATTGGGATGTTAAAGATCGTCTTCCAGAATTAATGGTTCCTACATTGACGATCGGTGCAACTCATGATACAATGGACCCAGAGCATATGAAGTGGATCTCAGAAACAGTACAAAATGGAAGATTCCTACTCTGTCCTAATGGTAGTCACTTGTCACAATTTGACGATCAAGAAAACTTCTTTAATGGATTGATCAAGTTTATAAAAGATGTGGACAGCGGGAGTTTTTAAAAAACGCTATCAAACTGCAACAACATTAATAGGTCGACCAGAAGTATAAGCTCTGATATTATCTGCGACTATCTCTATCAATCGTTTGCGTGCATCAATATTGGCCCACGCATTGTGCGGCGTAAGGATACAGTTTTCTAATCCTAACAATGGGTGACTTTTATTCGGAGGCTCTTGACTTAGTACGTCAAGTGCAGCAATGAAGTTAGGATGATCTAAAAGATGATCTCTGAGATCTCTTTCATTTATTAGGCCGCCTCTTGCTGTGTTGACCAGGATGGCATCGCCTTTCATCTGATTCAGAAGTAGCTTATTAATAATTCCTTCGTTCTGATTAGAAAGAGGTGCATGCATAGAGATAACATCACTATTTTTAAAAAGCTCTTCTAAAGAGACTTGCTTTGTATTATCTGAAAACGTTTGAGCGCTTCGGCTATTGACTAGGATATTCATGCCAAAAGCACGTCCTAAGTCAGCAACTCTTTTTCCAATCTTTCCATAACCATAGATACCTAATATCTTGCCGGCCAAGCCCCTTAACGGACTTAGTGTATAAGACCATTGTTGGTCATGCCACTCTCCCGCTTGTATGGATGCATTGTGCATGGCGATGTGATTGGTAGCAGCAAGTATCAAAGCAAAGACATGTTGTGCCACTGAGTCTACACCATAAGCTACAGCATTGCACACCGTCACACCATGTGACTTGGCATCTTGGATATTGATGTTGTCATAGCCCGTTGCCAGTAGACAGACCAATTTCAATTTTGGTAATTGTTCAAACTGCTCTTTGTCCAGTCTAATTTTATTGAGTATCAGTACATCAGCCTCAAGCGACCTTTCTATCACTTGTTCCTTGCTGGTAGATGGATAGTGTGTCAAGTGGCCTAGCTCTTCAACACGTGACCAAGACAAATCTCCAGGGTTAGCCAACTGTCCGTCAAGAATTACAATATTGAGATCCATTATAACTTCTTCTTTAAGTACTGGCCTGTGTATGACTTCTTTTCTTTGACAAGGTTCTCAGGTGTGCCTTGAAAAACCAGGTGGCCTCCATCCTTTCCTCCTACTGGACCCAAATCAATAATCCAATCTGCTGACTTTATGATCTCCATGTTGTGCTCTACGATGAGTACCGTATTACCTTGCTCTATCAAAGCTTGAAAAGCCGTCAACAACTTTCTTATATCATCAAAATGCAAACCTGTTGTTGGCTCATCAAAAATGAAAAACTGATGACTCGTTCTTTCTTTTCCTAAAAAGGAAGCTAGCTTAACTCTTTGTGCTTCTCCTCCTGATAAAGTACTTGAGGCTTGCCCCAACTTAACATAACCTAATCCAACATCTTCGAGCGGTCTTATTTTATCTACAATTTTTGGAATGGCCTCAAAGAACTCTAAACTTTCAGATACACTCATGTTGAGGATGTCAAAAATAGTTTTGCCCTTATAATTTACCTCCAATATCTCAGGCTTGAATCTCTTGCCATTACAATCTTCACATATCAACCTTACATCAGCAAGAAACTGCATCTCTACAGTGTTGTGCCCGTCTCCTTTACAATTCTCACATCGGCCTCCTTCTGTGTTAAAAGAAAAGTGCTTGGGCTTATATCCCCGTATCTTAGAAAGCTGTTGCTTGACCAGTAGTTTTCTAATCTCATCGTACGCTTTTATATATGTGATGGGATTAGATCGCGATGATCTGCCGATCGGATTTTGATTGACAAACTCTATCCCCTTTATTGTTTTAAGATCACCGACTATACTTTCATAGCTCCCGATACTAGATGGATGGCTGATCTGTAGTTCCTTTAGTAACGCTGGATAAAGAATGTGCTTTACAAGTGAAGTCTTGCCAGATCCGGACACCCCGGTTATGACTGTCATAGCTTGAAGTGGGATCGTCACATCGATACCTTTCAAATTGTGCTGAGCAGCCTTGTTCACTTGTATTTTATTTACAGTTTTTCTTCTTAGTTCTGGGAGTGCTATAGATTTCTTGCCTGTCAAGTATTGAGCAGTGAGACTTCCTTTTGCCTTCTTTTTTAAATCTTTATAATCACCATTGTACACAATCTCCCCTCCGAATACACCTGCTTGAGGCCCAACATCAACTAGATAGTCGGCACTTGTGATGACTTCTTCTTCATGCTCAACGACGATTACAGTGTTACCCATATCGCGCAGATTTTTCAAGACGGATATTAGTTTGTTGGTGTCCTTGGGGTGAAGGCCGATACTGGGTTCATCTAGGATGTACATCGAGCTCGTCAAGTTACTCCCTAATGTTCTCGTCAGATTTATTCTTTGGGTTTCTCCTCCGCTTAGTGTTGAAGCCTGTCTATCTAATGTGAGATATGACAGACCGATATCATTCATGACATTAAGTCGATTTCTAATTTCTAACAAGATTCGTTTTGATACTTGTTCTTGGTATTTAGAAAGTTTGATATCGTCAATATATGTCTTCAGATCGTTGATCGGCATGTGGATCAACTCACTGATGGTCTTAGTATCAACTTTGACATATGATGCCTCTTCGCGGAGTCTGCCTCCATTACATTTGGCGCAGACCGTACGCCCTCGATAACGAGCGATCAATACTCGATTTTGGATTTTATAACTCTTAGACTGCAGCGCTTCAAAGAAATCATCGATACCATCAAAGTGTTCGTTACCAGTCCAAAGCACCTCTTGTTGTTCCTTTGATAAGTTTTTATATGGCTCATGAATTGGAAAATCAAAGTGATCTGCTGCATACGTCAGCTGATCTAACCATCTACCATGCGATTCTCCTTTCCAACATGCGATCGCACCTTCGTAAACAGACAAACTATGATTAGGAATTACTTTCTTTGGATCTATCCCAAGGACCATCCCATATCCCTCGCACTTCTTACAAGCGCCATAAGGATTGTTATAATTAAAAAGTTGTGGAGACGGCTCTAAAAAAGTGATACCATCTAACTCAAACTTATTATTGAACTCTACTTTCTCTTTATCTATGATATCAAGGATGCTGGTTCCCCCGCCTTCGTAAAATGCTGTGTTAACACTATCTGCAATCCGCTTGAGATTTTCTTCATCCTCATTGACAACAAATCGATCAATTAGAATATTGACATGCTTTGCTGATTTTTCAACTGGCTTGGTTAGTTCTTTAGTCTTGCTTTCTAAAAACTCTTCTATGTATGTCAACTCTCTTTTCCAAGAGATCCTTGTATATCCCTTCTGCATCAACAACTCTAACTCTTTCTTGAGCAATCGTTCTGGATCATATGGAGACAGTGGGGCGTATAGGGCCACCTTTGTTCCTTTTTTTTGCTTCATGAGATGATCGACCACATCACTTACTTGGTGTCGTTTCACCAGTTCTCCAGAGACTGGACTTATGGTCTTGCCCGCGCGAGCAAACAACAGTCGCAAGTAGTCATATATCTCAGTTAAGGAACCTACAGTAGATCTGGCATTGCTTGATGATACTTTCTGCTCGATGGCAATCGCTGGTGAGATACCTTTGATAAAGTCAACCTCAGGTTTCTTCATTCTGCCCAAAAACTGACGAGCATAAGATGACATACTCTCAACGTAGCGTCTCTGACCCTCTGCATATAGGGTATCCATAACAAGGGAAGACTTCCCAGAGCCAGACACACCTGTTACAACAATCAGCTTATTCTTGGGGAGTTTGAGCTCTACGTTTTTGAGGTTATTGGTATTGGCGCCTTTGATATGAATCTCATTGACGATGCCGATTCCCTTTTTGTCTTTCAATATTCTTGATTTTGACTTAATCTGCTAAGATAAGGGCAATTGATGTACAAAGGTTTAAGATTTTAAGCTCAAGCTTCTACCCTTTATTTAATAAGTAAATGTTTATCAAAAAACAGATTGTAATCGTAAAGAAGTACTAATTTGTTAGTAAGATTCATATGATACGCGAAGATCTCATCCATTACATCTGGAAAACTAAAAGTTTCGACCAGTCCAATCTTAAGACTACTGATGGACAAGCTGTGCATATCTTAAATCATGGTCATCACAATCATGATGCAGGTCCAGACTTTCTCAATGCTAAAGTTGAAATCAATGGCACCCTCTGGGCTGGTCATATCGAGATACATCTGAAAGCATCTGATTGGCTCAGACATCGTCATGATAATGATCCCGCATATCAGAATGTCATTCTGCATGTAGTCATGGAGGCAGATAGTCCTATACAATTGCAAGATGGAACGAAGATCCCTTGTTTAGAGTTGACAGGTCGTATCAACCATCGACTGATCGGCAAGTATCAATATCTTCAAAACAACCAGTCATGGATACCTTGCGCAGATCTTATCACTTCTACGTCAGAGATCATACGCGAAGCGACTAAGTCAAGAGCAATCGCTCAACGACTTACCCAAAAAGCTAAGCTGCTCAGCTCTGAGTTATCTAATCTCAATCAAGATCTAAACGAATTGATTTATCTAAGACTGGCTTGGGCATTTGGATTAAAGGTCAATGCTGATGCAATGACAACGCTAACTCGCACAATACCCTACTCAATCATTGCCAAACACAAGGACCAAAAGCTACAGATAGAAGCGTTGCTATTTGGGCAATCAGGTTTGCTTCCTAAGGAAACAGAAGAGCCTTATGTTGAAGAGTTAATCAGAGAATATAAGGTTCTAAAGGCCAAGTTTAATTTGTCGCCCATGACGGCTGTACAATGGAAGTTTTCTAAACTCAGACCACCTGCTTTCCCAACCATCAGGATCGCACAGTTTGCAGCTTTCTTACATGCTATCCCAAGACTGGATGAGCTAATCTTTAATCACAATCTAGAAGAGATCAAACAATCTCTCCATATAGAATTAGGCGGCTATTGGAAAAATCACTATCGATTTGAACGTACTTCAACTAATCGCAAAAAGACCTTAGGTGCTGGCACCCAGTCGATTATTATCATCAATGCCATAGTACCGATCCTATATATGTATGGCGCAGATCGACAATCAGAAAGCCATCGAGAGAAGGCCATTGAACTATTAGAAAGCCTTCCGCCAGAACTTAATGGTATCACAAAGCGTTGGTCTCAATTAGAAATGTCTAATGAAAATGCCGCTGATTCGCAAGCACTATTAGAGCTTAAAAAAGCAAATTGTGATCAATATCAGTGTATGGCTTGTCCTATCGGTCATAAGATTGTTTCTGGAGATATATGAGAGCAACTTTATTTAAGAAGTCACATTCTTGTGAGATTTGGCGGGTGATTGACTGGTTCTGATGGTATCGGAAAGAAGGAGTAAAAAAGCAGCTCTTCCCACCTTTGGAAGAGCTACTGAACACATTGTATTTTTATGGCTATCAGAGGCGCCTAATTGCTACAGCCATCGAGGTAAGCATGAAAGATGGAGCCTACTTGCACTTCAAAGCCTATTTCTAAATTGATGTCATCAGAAAATCCAGCGCTGTAGTTGACAATAGCATTTGACTGAATGATTTGATCTGAAGTAATGCTACCTGGAGTCATGTATGTCGTATCGACACTTTGGCTACCTGTCAAATTATAATTTGGTGGACACTCATCGATGCAAGTGAATGTCAATTGAAAATTACCGCCGGGTAGGAGATTGGAACCACCTGTTCCATATGCGGTACTTGAACTGACCAAAATATAAAAAGTCACCCCTGGCGTCCCGAAAATCTCAATCGAAGATGCACCAGACGTAGTACTGGTACAGTTAGGATCATTATCATTATCCAAGATGAGATTGGAAATATTACTACAAGATGCTTGTCCTGATTGATCAGCAAAAATGGCAATGTGGGTGTCGAAATCTGTATTTGCCGAACAAGTCGTTAATTGCATTGGCGTTCCTTGACCTACATATTTATACCATACACCTTGTACGTCAATGGTTCCAAAGAACCAGTCAGGTACGGCTTCTACAGCTTCGCATTCAGTATTGCCAAAGACGACATCACCACAACTGAGTGTTATGGCTTGACTGCAAGTCGCATTAGTGGCAGGTGTGCAACATGAGTTGACATCAATCTGGACCGTCGATGAATTGATACCACAACCCGATGATGCTGGGATTTCTTCATAGTCGATATTTACAGTTGCGGTAAATTGAAAATTAGTATTGATGCCATTAGTTGGCAAGACCGCTAAACAGATGCCTTTAGATAAATCCAGTGAGGGATAATCAGCAAGATTGAAACTGTAAATGCCTGCTCCTGGAAAAAAGTCTGGAAGTAGATTAAGTGGCTCACACACACCCATACCATTAATACCTGCAAAAGCGATTCTTAGATCACTGGTTGGATTGCCAGTAATGTTAATCTCCAAGGTGCCTTGAAGACAACCCATCACTCGACTATCTGGAGTACATGCGAAATGCTGTATACCCAGAAATTGAGCTGGATTTGGACCCACATTATCAGTCACGCTAGTGCCAGAATAATTACAATTGAGTGCTGGAACACCCGGTATCACAGTTCCACTTTGTTCGTAGTCAAATAGATAAGATCCAGCCAGATTAGATCCTACTGTAAATGTCCCTCCTGCAGCATCAAATGTACCAGCTTGGGGTGAATCACTAGCAGCATTCAGCGTCCAAGTGCCTCCGGGAAGTTCGCCTGTGAGTAGATTAAACAAGTTAATGATTGAAGTATCGAGTTCGCAAAGACTCAGTGGTGGATTAGCTACACCAACACCGCTATCTTCGAGAGTCACTTTAACTGTGGCGTCAACATCAGACCCAACGATGTAGTCAAAGTAATAATCGCCGGCAGGGTTACCAGCAGGGATAAAGGTGCCACCAGAGTTAAATCCAGCTCCAGGGGTCAATCCATTAGGACTCACTGACCAAGTACCTCCCAGTCGCTCACATAGCAGATAATCAGCTAATGGGATAGTGGACATATCGTCCGAGCAAGCGATGACATCTACTGGAACTGCCACAGGATAGCAGTCCATAGTCAGTCGATAATTATTTGAAGAGAAAGCTAAGGGTATTATTTCAATCTTAACATAGTAAGTGACTCCTGGTGAAGTGATGATCCTCGTTCTAGTTGCACCATTTGAATTTGAGTTAGATCCATCAGGCACACAAATTAAGTTATTGCAATCTCCTGTATAAGTGAAAATAGCACTGGAATAAATACCACCAGTAGGAGAGTCAAGATTGAATTCTACTATGCCGCCTGTACCTTGAAATGAGTGCCAGACATCTTTTTCTACATTAATAACTGAAATTCCACAAAGATTTACATCGGTCAAAGTTGCATCAGCCATAGTGCCTGTGAAGGTGTCACCGCAGCCTATGCTTATCGCATCATCACAGATGTCATTAATAATTGTGCCTAAGCACCCGCAATTGCCATCCAGTATGTCATTGCTTGTATTGGCATGACCATCATCACAAGCTCCACCAACTATGCAAGGAATTGCTGTTATACTCATAGCATTAGTTGAAGAGGTGCCAACTACATAATCGCACTTGTTTGTAAGTGCGGAAGATCCACATATTGAATGAAGATTATTGGGCCGACTTCCAATGAGATTCGATTGATCCGTCTTCCAGCCCAAGAATCCTCCAGGACTATTAGAATCGCGGACATATCGCATTGTCACATGTATGATGCCGTCCATATCTGATGATACATCAATTGGAATACTCAATGGAAGAGTAATAATTGCACCGGTTGTTTGATTCAAGTCTATTTGGCCAGATGCTCCTCCATAACGCGTTACATTTCCACCGCAAATATTACCATTAACAGGGCAATCAGAATAAACATCTATTTCTAAAACCCCAGTAACTCCAGGACTCGTTACAGCAAATGTGAATTGAAATTCTGAAATAACTCTATTCGTGCCAGCTAACTGAATGCTATTGCCCACAGTAGCTTCATCATCGAATAATAAGACTTGTGATCCAGTAGTTGTGGTTTGATATACGACTTGAGATTGCGAATTCACATGACTGATTATCAGAAAAAGGTAAAATGATAGCAGAATAATTCTTTTCATGGCTGCAGTTTTATGTAAATGATTTGGATTGGTATTTCTTTTCATGGTTGGTGGTTTTTAATGATTAAGCAACAGAATGCATTTGGCTAAGGTAACTTGGGCGTTAGGCATGACTTGTGAGGTATCATGACGTGAGGTACACTCTACGTGTAGCAGACCCAGTTCGAATGCCTTGCGGATCAGCCCGGCAGTGTTCCTGACTTTGAACTTTTGCTGTATTGATTTACGATGGGAATCTACCTTGTGGTAGCTGATGAACAATTGAGTAGCAATATCCAGCATGATATTTTCAAAAGCAATCACACGGAGTAATTGCACTTCCCATTTAGTCAATTTGATTGTGGTCATGATCTGTGTTTAGGTTGTGTCAAAATTGGGCTTAGAAACCATCAAAAAACTTGGACTAATCGTTCAAAGTCTGGTATTTATTACCCAAAGTGTAGCCTGGCTACAGCAGAGTGTGGATAGGTCATGCCTCATGGTTTTGCTGCGTTTCATAGTGGTGATGTTGTATTGATTTTGATTGATGTGAGTCAGTCACTTTTGACTTTCACTTGTCTTCGCAAAATGGACTGATTGCGTCATAGAGGCTTGCACTATTCTG
This sequence comes from uncultured Saprospiraceae bacterium, assembly GCA_937942435.1. Lineage (GTDB taxonomy): Bacteria > Bacteroidota > Bacteroidia > Chitinophagales > Saprospiraceae > JAJRXG01. The sequence goes on along the minus strand of CALDEM010000051.1, from coordinate 29,100 downwards.
TCAAATCCTAGCACTATACTGTCATTTGGAAAAAAATCCTTGTACTATTTTCGCATCGCATGCGAGTGGAGGGTGGTTAAATCACTGATATACAATCAGTTAGGTCAGTGTGTTTGATTTTGGTGAAAACGTTTAAGTTTTGGAGGCTGAATGGTTCGTCTACCGACGAAATGATAAGTGCCGTGCTTATCATAAAGAAGGGAACCTCGACTTATATAGCGTAGATCGCCAATCAGAAAAACATAGAGGTCAGGCTCTATACTTACTTGAAAGTCATCCGTCAGAACTTAATGGTATCACAAAGCGTTGGTCTCAATTAGAAATGTCTCATGACAATGCCGTTGATTCGCAAGCACTATTAGAGTTAAAAAAGGCAAATTGTGATCAACATCAGTGTCTGGCTTGCCCCATAGGTCATAAGATCATTTCTACAGATATATGAGAGAGACCTTATTTAAAATATTGCTGGCTCCTTTTTCAGCTGTTTATGGACTGAGTATCCTCGTCCGTAACAGTCTGTATAAATGGGGCTTGCTAAAGTCCGCAGCGTTCAATCTACCTGTCATAGGCGTTGGCAACTTGACACTAGGTGGCGCAGGTAAGACACCACATGTCGAGTATCTCATAAGACTCCTCAGTCCATACCTCAAAGTGGCCACACTGAGTCGAGGTTACAAGCGGAAGACCAAGGGGTTTAAGATGGTCCAGAGGGGGGACAACTCCTTAGTGGTTGGAGATGAGCCACTACAGTACTTTCTTAAATACCCGCAGATCAAGGTTGCCGTATCAGAGAGCCGCTCTATTGGTATCCCGATGATCCTTAATCGTCATCCCGATATCCAAGCGATCCTTCTGGATGACAGCTATCAACACTTATCTGTTACTCCAGGCATCAATCTCTTACTCACAGAGTACAACAAGCCTTATAGCGATGACGTACTATTGCCAGCGGGGCGCTTGCGAGAGTGGCGTTCAGGGGCACGTAGAGCAGATATCGTGGTTGTCACCAAATGCCCTAATCATTTAGACCCATCTGACAAAAAGTTGATGAGAGAGCGGTTGGATCTATCGGATCATCAAAAGCTCTTCTTCTCTAAGTATGTCTATGGACCACCCTATCACTTGATCAATGGCTCAAGACATCCACTGCAGAACTTTGATCGGGCCATCCTATTGACGGCCATTGCTGACGAATCTTACTTACTTGACTACATCGAGCAAAATGTCGAAGAAGTACATACGATGACTTATGAAGATCATCATGCATTTAGCCCTCATGAAGTGTCGGTCCTAAAGCAACAGTATGATCACTTAGGACATGACCGGACAGCCATCATCACTACTGAGAAGGATGCTACTCGCTTGATCCTTCATCATAGCTATATCAAGCAACATCAGCTGCCCATCATGGTACTCCCGCTTCAAGTAGAGTTTTTAGATGATGACGGCCCTCTTTTTAATCAAGAGATGAAAAACTTCTTGATGGATTTTAAGATATAACCTCACGCAAGACGGAGCAGCGGACAAAGACATATATAAATTATCATAATACAAGATTTCTTTTTGCACCTTTATGTTGTGATACGCTTCATATCGATAAGCTTACTGATTAGCATACTCCTTACTCCGCATGAGTTAGAGAGCCAGATATCTCATCTCGATTATAATCCTGAAGTAACTCATATATTGGATCGACTTGAGACTTCAGGTCATCTTGATTTAAAACATCAATCTGTCCGATATCAGAGTCTACTTGACATCCTTCAATCCAATATCCGTACAGAATCAATCCATGCACTTGACCTTTACAATTGGGATCAAATTCTAAGATCTATTCCTGAACGGAAATATTATACTTCCGATACAACTGACATCAGTGAAGCGACTAAAAAAGGCGTCTTCCATACTTTTTATAAAACCCCCTACTCATTCTATACTATTGACACGGAAGAATTCTTTTTGAAGATTGATCCGATTATACATTTTGGATTAGGAGATGACGTCCAAGATGACAATTTTGTTTTTCAAAATACGCGAGGCCTAAAGCTCAGAGGCACGATAGATCAGAAGGTTTACTTCTTTTCAAGTATTTTGGAAAATCAACAGAGCTTTCTAAATTATGAAGAAGATGAGATCACACGTCTTAATGCTATCCCAGGTCAAGGTTTTTTTAAAATATATCAAAGCGGAGTAATAGACAAAATTAATGGTTGGGACTTTCTAAATGCTCAAGCCTATGTTGGGTTAAAAATCTCCAAATCTATCGATCTACAGATAGGTCACGGTAGACACTTCATAGGTGACGGCATCAGATCTATGTTGCTCAGTGATTATGGTAACAACTACTTCTATGTACAACTGAATACTAAAATTTGGAAGCTGCACTATCAAAACACTTTTGCCGAGCTCAGTTCTTTTTCAAGTAGAGACAATACGGGTAGTGAGCTTATACCAAAGAAGTATATGGCCAGTCACTATCTTGATTACCAAGTCACAGATAGACTGTCTATCGGATTATATGAGTCAGTTATCTTTAGTAGAGAGAATAACTTTGAGTTTCAATACCTTAATCCCGTTATACTCTATCGGACAGTTGAACAATTCTTAGACAGTCCTGACAATGCACTACTGGGCCTCAATCTCAAATGGATTCCCAAATTAAAATATCAACTCTATGGACAGTTGATGATTGACGAATTAAGGACAGATCAGATCTTCTCAGGTCGAGGTTGGTGGGGCAATAAGCTTGGGTATCAACTTGGATTTAAGAAGTTCGATTTATTCAGCATTGATAACTTAGATCTTCAATTAGAAATCAACAGTGCTCGACCCTACACCTATGGACATAGAGATAATGATATCACAAAGAGACCAGCTACAAGCTACACTCACTTCAACCAACCATTAGCTCATCCATATGGTGCTAACTTTAGAGAGTTCATATTTCAATTAAAGTATCAGGCCAGTGAAAGGTTGTCATTTTCAGGTTTGCTGCTCAATTCCAATTATGGAGATGGTGTCGATATTGGTAGAAACATTTTAGAAAATTATGAAAACCGCGAGTCTGACTTTGGCAATATAACCGGACAAGGAATAGCAAACGACATAACAGCGCTACATCTAAATGCATCATGGCAGTTCTTTCCAAACTACTTCGCAGACTTTACCTTTATCAATCGCAGTCAAAGTACTCAAGACGCTAATAGCTCTAAAACTAACTATTGGGGTTTGGGTCTTCGGGCTAATATCTCAAGTCGTAGATTGATTCTATAAAGAAGAGTTCTTCGGTTATCTAAATTGTAAAACACCCCAATCTTGGGGCTTGTGAATATTGAACACACCCATAGGTTGCCATAACCAATACTGGCCCGGTGTATCTATATCATCATCATCTTGAAAGACTCTGGAGAGATTGATCCTCATATCTGTATGAGGCAAAGCATTAGAAACATCTAACTTGTCCATAGAAGACCATGGTATAGCTATCTCAAGGACCCAACTTTGATCGATATCGCTAGCTTCATTAATCGTACCATTTATCCCGATAGCGTAGTTCATATTTTCTAATTCACTTGGAGAAGAAGCCTTGCCGCCTTTTGCATAAGGCTTGTCTAATGTCAACTCCCACCTTGCTCCTTTCGCATTTATTTGCAATTCGTAATAGTTACGTTGGTCGCCATGAGGATCTAAAAACAACTCTATGGTATAATCATATTTGAAAAGAGGTGCGTGGTGAGTATCGATACTAGCACGGATGTCTGGATCTATTGCCTCTACTAAAAAGTAAAGATGGTCTTTGTCCCAAGTACTTTTAAATCTAGTCCTGTACTGGACTTCTTCTCCTGTGATAATATCTTTCCAACTATCAGACCATTGATCCGAGTACCAAGCTGTATCGATCTCTCCATCAATCTTTATCTCTGAAGTAGCTTGGTGAGCGGTATAACTCATCTGATGATATTGTTGTGCACATACTTCATTGGCGATAGCGCCAACCAACACAAAACAGAGCAGCTTAATGTTCTTCATCAATCTTGTCAATTATGATATCAACGAACCATGTCATTGCATGGTCTCCATAAATGCAAAATTCTTACATTGTCCTCAACATAACAATCTAACTTTATGAGACTTACTTTTCTACTGATAGCCTTATGCTTGAGTACGCTATCAATGGCACAATCCACTTCTTACCTTTATTGTGGTTCTGTACTCGATTGTAAAGGAAGCGATGCTCAATCAGAGATGACAATCATCGTCAAAAACAATGTCATCCAAAGTATACTAAAAGGTTATGTCTCTGCACCCGATACAGTAAAAGTGATCGACCTTAAGAATCAGACGGTAATGCCTGGGCTCATGGATATGCATGTGCATATTGAAGGGCAAAGCAGCCCAAAAAGATATGAAGAAGGCTTCAGGATGAATGATGCCGATGTAGCACTTAAAGCAACGATGTACTGCGAGAAGACATTAATGGCAGGATTTACGACAGTGAGAGATCTTGGAGGCAGTGGTGTTAATGTCTCATTGCGTAATGCGGTCAACAGAGGTTTTATAACTGGACCAAGGATATATACTTGCGAAAAAGGAATCGGCACAACAGGTGGTCACGCAGATCCAACTAATGGCGTCCGTAAAGATCTTATGCATGATCCAGGACCAAAAGAAGGCGTCATCAATAGTGTAGAAGATGCCAAGAAAGCTGTACGACAACGTTATAAGAATGGCGCTGATGTGATTAAGATCACAGCCACTGGTGGCGTACTGAGTGTTGCAAAAGATGGTCAAGGACCACAGTTTACAGTTGAAGAAGTAGAAGCGATCGTCTCAGCATCCAATGACTATGGTTACGTCACAGCTGCACATGCGCATGGCCCTGAAGGTATGAAAAGAGCAGTCCAAGGAGGTATACACAGTATAGAACACGGCACCTTTATGAACGATGAGATTATGAATCTCATGAAGCAGAAAGGCACCTACTATGTGCCGACGATATCGGCTGGTAAGTTCGTCTACGAAGTAGCTACTCGTAATCCTCAATACTTCCCAGCTATGATCCGTAAGAAGGCAATCGAAGTCGGACCGCAGATACAAGAGACATTTGAAAAAGCCTATAAAGCTGGAGTGAAGATTGCATTTGGAACAGATACCGGTGTGTCGCCCCATGGAGACAACGCAAAAGAGTTTTTGTATATGGTCGAGGCAGGTATGCCTGCTTATGAAGCAATAAAATCAGCTACCGTTGCTGCGTCTGATCTTCTTAGAATCTCAGATCAGTATGGTACACTCGAAGCTGGAAAGATGGCTGATATCGTAGCTGTAAAAGGTAATCCACTAACTAACATTGAGCTCCTTCAAGACATTACATTTGTCATGAAAGACGGTATCGTATACAAACAACAATAGACCATGCTTCAGAAGTTTGATCCTCGAAATAAAGAGATAAAAGTATGGGTAGGAGATCAACTCTATCATCGTGACGAAGCTAAGATATCAGTATTTGATAGTGTAGTACAAGGTGGTGATGCGGTATGGGAAGGGCTCAGAGTCTATCCCGAAGGCATCATGCTACTTGATAGGCACTTGGGTCGATTGTTTGATTCGGCACATGCCTTGGCTTTTGAAGGCATCCCAACTGAGAAGTACATCAGAAATGCTATCAAGGAAACGCTTGTTGCCAACCATATGGAAAAGGATACACATATCAGGTTGACATTGACAAGGGGTGATAAGATCACATCGGGTATGGATCCGCGTGTTAACCAGTCTGGATGTTGCTTGATTATACTAGCAGAGTGGAAGCCACCCGTGTATGACAATGATCATGGGATCACGGTTTTCACCTCTACGATCAGAAGGAACAATCCATCATTTCTTGATTCTAAGATCCACCATAATAACTTGCTTAACAATATCCAAGCTAAGATCCAAGCCAATGTCGCCGGCAAAGATGCTGGGTTGATGATGGATTATGCGGGATTTGCCGCGGAGCTCAATGGGACTAACATCTTTATGATCAAAGATGATATGGTCATTACGCCACATGCTGATGCGTGTCTACATGGCATAACACGAGGGATGATCATCCAGATATGTAATGAAAATGATATCCCTCTGGTCGAGAAGAATATCTCTCTAACAGAACTATATACAGCAGACGAAGTCTTCTGTACAGGGACTATGGGAGAACTAACACCTATCACAGAGATAGATGGCAGAGCTATACGCCGTCAAAATAAAGCACTGTTCAATAGATTGATTCATCTATTTGAAGAGGCTATCCCTCGACATTGTATCCAGCCTTGATCAGTATCAGTCGTTCTTCCCGATTATACAGTTGCGCTATACTGAAGTATAGACTTAACAACAGAGTTCTTAGGAAAGAATTGAAACTTAGGTAAAACGCTCAGTGCGCTTTTCAATTTTTTATACATGCTCGCCCATTCTGGGTTATGCTTTATAGCATACTCTGTCTCCAGATGCTCAAGCGCCGGAAGCTCGCAGTATAAATATTTGATAATTTGATTAGTCGTGTAGTTGTGCTGCATGTAAAGGTGTTGGTCAGAAAATCCAATTCGGTTATCTATTATGTGCTTTATTAACACTTCGTACAGTGAAAATATTGTGCCATATATCTTCACATGATAGTCATATAAGGGTTAAACCCAAATATTTACTAGCGGTATATATAACATGGTTAAAGGTGCTTATATGCCTCTTAACACCATGCTTTCACCTCATTTTTAGCTCAATTATAAGCTGTTGAAACGAGCTTCAAGTTCTTTTCCAGATGTTCTATTCATTCAACTTTTTATAAAGTTGAGCAAAATCGTCTGATTTAAAGCCCTGTGAAAAAGTGGCTGAGCTATAAGGGCTAATATCATCTTAGCCCCAATGGTATGCTAAGGAAGTATTTAGTTTATACATCCACTTTTTAAGCCTGAGCATGGCTACCCCTCAAATCATCCATTGCTTCCCTCCTTATTTATAGATATAAACAAAAAAGCGCCACCTAAATGAATAGACGGCGCATGATATCTTAATCTGAAACATCTTAGTGGGCAACTAAATGTCCCTTCGGTTTCCCTTTCATCCAGAAATATAATATGGCAAAAAGAACAATCAGGGCTGCAGGAAATAATAACATGGTCGAAAGCGTCGCCTGACCAGTTGCTAACTCCAATGCATCACCAGTAAGTCCTGATGCAGCTAATTCTGTCTTATTAGAATCAATCATAGAACCAAATACTGGTTGCATAAATACATTAGCAAACATCCCCATGGCTCCAACCATTGATAATCCAAGTGCACCACTTTGCGGTATATAGTCAGCTATAAATCCTATCATGTTAGGCCAAAAGTAAGCCACTCCAAGTCCAAAGAAGATCGCTGCCACATATGTCATTGCGCCCGTCTGCGTACTAAATAGATAGATACCTATTGTTGCTAAAACAGCTGATCCCAAAAGGACCCCAGTTGTGTTGAAAGCATGTACCATTTCTCCACCAAAATATCTTGCTACAGCCATCAAACCTGTCACTAACGCCAGGACTAACATCGGTTTGGCGCCACTCTCTTTCAATATAAGTTCTACCCACTGTGTAGTTCCAAACTCTGTAGATGCAGTTAAAGCCATGACAAAAAACATGAAGATGAATAATGGGTTCATCATGCCCTTTATGCTTCCCATTACTGATTCTGCCTCAACAGATTTCGCTCTTGGCCAGGACTGTCCAAAAAACAAAACAGCGTAGATGATCGTCGGTATCATAATTACCCAAATCTGAGTTTGCCAAGACCAGCTCATACCATCCATCAATTGAGAAAGTAGAGCTCCTACGACTATACCACCTGGGAACCACATGTGAAAGCGATTCATCATCTTACTCATCATATTTCCCTCATAAGCATCTGCAATCATAGGGTTACAAGCAGCTTCTGTACATCCGTTTCCAAGCCCAATCAAAAGAGAAGCAGCCATAAGTCCTGCGTAACTTCCAGCATATATAGTCCCAATAATACCCACGGCGTGTGCAAAAAAGGCGAACTGCATAATTCTAGCACCTCCGACAGAATGATATATCAATCCACCAATGATCATAGAAATGGGGAATCCCAAGAACCACATCGAGTTAATAAAACCCAGTTGTTCTCCTGATAATCCTAGTTCTGTTTGTACTTCTGGTAATATCCCTGCTCTTAGGCTGAAGGATAATGCAGTTGTAATCAACGCGAAACAACTGGCATAAAATAATCTTCTCTTATTGGTCATAGTTCAGTTTTTCAGTTTCAAAAAAGACGACGCGATGAAAGTAAGAATTATATCGAAAAATCAGTAAGTAAGAATTCATATGTTAATCTCTTATAATGTGTCATGCTATAAAGAGTATCTTAGCCTTTGTTTATTGAATCAGGAGAATGAATAAAAACCAATATGTAGCCATCATGGCAGGTGGAGTAGGCTCAAGATTTTGGCCTGCAAGCAGAGAAGCTACCCCAAAACAATTTTTGGACATCACAGGAAGTGGTTCTTCTTTACTTCAACAGACCGTTAGCAGGCTAAAAAGTCTTGTTCCCATAGAGAATGTGTATATCGTCAGTAATCTTATCTATGCTGATCAGATCTTAGAGCAACTCCCCATGCTAACCGAGGATCAATTACTCCTTGAGCCTTCTCGTAACAATACTGCTCCTTGTGTTGCATATACTGCCTTACATCTCAATGCTAAAAACCCTGATGCGGTCTTTGCCGTTCTTCCAGCTGATCACATCATTAAAAAAGAAGAAACGTTTGTAGCAGCGATGCAGAAAGGCTTCGATAAGGCTACAAAAGAGGATGCCATTGTCACGCTTGGGATCTCACCTACAAGGCCTGACACAGGGTATGGATATATAGACTTTGATGCTACCTCTGAGGAGAACGACATTTTTAAAGTCAACTCTTTCAAAGAAAAACCTTCCCTTGCTGTAGCACAACAATACTTAGAACAAGGAGGTTATGTGTGGAATGCTGGCATCTTCATCTGGTCATGCAAAACCATCCTCAATAATTTTTCAAAAACAGCTCGACAGATTACTGACGTACTATGTAAAGATATCTCTAAATATGCTACATCTCACGAGCAAGATTATATCAATGAGGTATATCCTCTAACCGATAAAATCTCAGTTGACTATGCTATACTCGAACATGCCGATAACGTCTTCACAATACCTGTAGACATAGGATGGTCGGATCTTGGTACTTGGAATTCTCTTTACTCATACATGGATAAAGATGAAAATAACAACGTCACGCTCACACCTCACAGTCAAGTACAAGAAAGCTCAGGTAATCTAATAAGAGTACAAAACAAGGAGAAGTTAATTGTTGTAAAAGGATTAGAAGATTATATCATCATTGACGAAGATGACGTCCTTCTTATATATCCACGCAACGATGAACAAGAGATCAAACAACTTCGATCATCGTTGAAAGACAAGCGGTTTGAGTAAGCTACAATTAGATCATACAACTCAAAGTATAGCGCTTGTCGCAAATACTTCTTGGAGTATCTATAACTTCCGGTTAGGTATTATAAAAGCACTAATAAGCTCGGGACATAAAGTTTATGCTGTCGCTCCACAAGATGACTACTCTGATAAGTTGACTGCAGCTGGTGCCACATATATTCCAATTAAAATAAAAGCACATTCAACATCACCAGTTGAAGATCTAAAAACCTTCTTTAGGCTTCGCTCTATCTACAAACGACATCGTTTTGATTTGGTGCTTCACTATACGATAAAGATGAATCTATATGGTGCGCTGGCTGCTCGATTACTCCGTATAAAAAACATAAGTGTTGTAACTGGATTGGGAAGAACCTTTCAATTTTCTGGTATCACACAATATCTAATCAAGAGTGCTTACAAGCTCTCTTGCGTGGCTTCTTCGGATCTTTGGTTTTTGAATCAAGAAGATAGAGATCGATTTGTCAGTGAAGGGCTAACCAGTAAAAAAGACACTTTCATTTTGCCTTCAGAAGGAGTAAACACAAAGAGGTTTACTGGTACACCTCATTACTCTGAGAACAAAATTATCACTCGTTTTCTATTCGCTGGACGACTATTGAAGGACAAAGGCATTCTTGAATTTGTCGCAGCCGCTAAGCAACTTACTGCATTAGAAAAGAAAGTAAAGTTTGAAGTCGTAGGGTTTGTTAATCCTGACAACTCTATGTCCGTTACCTTGTCTGATCTTGAAGATTGGCAAAAGAAAGGTTGGATCAATTACTTAGGGTCTCATGAAGACATAAGACCATTTATCAATAGAGCAGATTGTATTGTATTCCCATCTTATTATCAAGAAGGTGTGTCTCGCATATTATTAGAAGCGGCAAGTATGTCCCGACCTATCATTACTACAGATCATGTAGGTTGCCGAGACGTTGTTGATCATCTCAAAAACGGATTATTGATTCCTATAAAGTCCGTGGATGATTTGGTCCAGGTCTGTCGACAATTCTTATATCTACCAATAGAAGAAAGACTACAAATGGGCCAAAAAGGTCGCGAGATAGTCAAAAAACGATTTGATGAAAGAAAAATCATCGAAATATATTTTAGCAGAATATTTAGGTCAAAAAACACAATCGATTATCCAACAAAGCATCATAAGCCACATTGATGTAACTTTGTATCAACAAAATGACGAGAGTACAATCATTTAAACTATTCCTTAAGCACTTCTCAAAAGAAAACCTTCCGCTCACACTTTCAGATGATAACGTCAGCTACTTTGATCGGAAGAATAGACCTTTAGGCTCAGATGTAATCAGACAATTTATTCTCCAAAAAGAAGAAGCGACGGATGAATATGATGAAGAGTTTACCGAGTTTATCGCTTGTAATATCATACCCGACACTAAAAATTTTCATGCAGTAGTATATTGGAAAGGAAAGTTATTAGAGTATGACTATATCATGGCTACATATGATACTAACGGCGTCTTGATAAGTCGTAAAGTTATAGCAGGTACAAGATCTGATGGTCAAAATATAAAAAGATCTGTAGCTACTATAGATAAAGATTGGATCATCAACATCATAGCCGGCGAGCAAGTAAATAAAGATGACCAATATGATCCTCGTAAAAGCAAGTTAATGACGATGGAGCTTATGGCAAATGGAGAAATTATTTTTAGCCTCCAAGATGATTAACACCAACCTCCTTACCTACCCTATCTTTTACTTTATAGTCGCACTAACATTCTACTCTCGTCACTTCAACTAACACTTTAGAAGAAATTAATGAAAAAATATAAAAACAAAACAAGTAAGAAATTACCACAGCGGTTTTTGCAAAACGCAATCTTGAAGTTACTTAGAAAAAAACCAGGAAAAGTATATTCTGCTGGAAACCTAAGCTCTAAATTAAAAACCAAGAATAGTAAAGACTCCTTAAAGAGTGCATTGAAAAAATTAGAATCGGATGGGAAAGTTATAACAGACAAAAGTGGAAAGTACGCCGTACATCCATCATTTGTTAACACAGATAGAAAGTCTAACAGTGTTAGATTACAAGGCCGAGCCGACCTTACTGCTTCGGGTGGAGCTTATATTATTGTAGACGGTCAAGAAAGAGATATATATGTCCCCCCTAAGTATGTCAATGGCGCACTACAAGGAGATACTGTCGCAATTGAAGCAAGCTTACATAGAAAAGGTCGAAGGCCTGAAGGAAGAATAGTAGAAGTTATAAAACGAAAGCGGGTTAATTTCATCGGCTCTTTTCAAGAACTTAAAAAATATGGATTTGTTTTTGTCGAAACGCCTCGCATGAACTTGGATATTAAGATTCTACCGAAGAATTTTGGTCCTGCGAAAGAAGGCGATTCTGTCGTTGTTGAGATCTTGAACTTTGGTCAAGGACAAAACAAAGAAATCACAGGCAAGGTCATAGAAGTCCTCAATACTGAAGATCGTAATGACTTTGAGATGAACTCTATCTTAATCAACAATGGTTTTGAAATAGTATTTCCCCCTGAGGTGATTGCAGAAAGCGAAGCGCTCAGTGATGTGTATGATGATGAAGAGATAGCACTTAGGAGAGACATGAGGGAGGTCTTAACTTTTACAATTGACCCTTTCAATGCAAAAGATTTTGATGATGCCATCTCTTATCAAAAATTAGAAAATGGCTCGGTAGAGATCGGTGTACACATCGCTGATGTAACACACTTTGTTAAACCAGGTTCGGCATTAGACAAAGATGCATTTAGTCGGTCTACGTCCGTATACCTTGTTGATCGAGTCTGCCCGATGTTGCCTGAGCGTATCAGTAATGAACTTTGCTCACTGAGACCCAATGAAGAAAAGTGGAGTTTTTCTGTAGTATTTACGTTTAGTGCTGATCATAAAGTCACTGATGTTTGGATGGGTAAAACTATAATCTATTCTGACCGCCGCTTTACCTATGAAGAGGCACAAGAAGTTTTAGATGGCGAAAGACAAGAACTAGTTGAAGAGCTAACGCATATCAATCAGATTGCAAAATCTCTGAACAAAAAGAGATTTAAAGAAGGCTCTATCAATTTTGAAACTGATGAAGTGAAGTTTGAGCTTGATGAAAAAGGAACTCCGATAGGTATCTACAAGAAAACCAGAAAAGATGCTAACAAGCTCATAGAAGAGTACATGTTGTTAGCTAATCAAAGCGTAGCTCGGTTCATGGCAAAAAGAGATAAGGCTCAAGAAGTACCATACGTCTATCGAGTGCATGATCTGCCAGACCCAGATCGTCTTATGGAGTTAGCTATGTTGGCATCAGAGTTCGGTATTAAGTTAAACTTTGATTCGCCTAAACAGATCACTCAATCGCTTAATAGCCTGAGTGAAACTAGCGAACATGAGGACGTTCTGCAAGTGCTCAAACCGATGGCCATCCGATGTATGTCCAAAGCAGCTTACTCTTCTGAAAATATTGGACACTACGGACTAGGATTTGAGCACTACAGTCACTTCACTTCACCTATCAGACGATACAGTGATGTACTTGCCCATAGGGTACTTCATGAAAACCTAACTAAAATCAAGCGAACTTCTAAATCAGGACTTGAAGAACAATGTGTCTACATCTCTCTAAAAGAACGAGATGCCATCACAGCAGAACGAGAATCAATCAAGTACAAGCAAGTAGAATATTATTCTTCGAGGATAGGAACTATAACAACTGGTGTGATCCGAAATATAATCGATCGGGGCATGTTTATAGAGATTGCGGAAAGTCAAGCGGATGGCTTTATACCCTTAGATACTTTTGATGAGCAATTGACACTTCATCCGGCCAAAATCAAAGTAACAGGTATAAAGAGCGGTCAAGTATGGCGGATCGGAGATCAAGTTGATATACGGATATTTAATGTTGATATGGATAAGAGACAGATAGATCTTAGGCTAAATGCCGAGGATGATCAATAACACTTGACTAACAGTACTAATGTGTTCATTAGCAGAAAGTTAGATAAGTCGTCATCTAAGTGTTAAAGCTAAAATTGTAGTATCTTTGCCGCCCATTTGAAGTAAAATACTGTATGAGTAAGGAAAGAGTCTTATATGTCACTCAGGAAATGAATCCCTACACTGTCCTAAGTGAAATCTCCTCAATAGTTAATCAATTAGCACCACACACATATAACAAAGGATATGAAGTGCGTGTGTTGATGCCAAGATATGGCTTGATCAACGAGCGTAGGCATAAACTACATGAAGTTGTAAGACTTTCAGGGATGAATATCATAGTCGACGACGATGACTTCCCATTAATCATAAAAGTTGCTTCGCTTCCCGGCTCTCGTATGCAGGTCTACTTCTTGGATAACGAAGAGTTCTTCAAACGCAAGTTTATCTTTAACGGCGAGGACGAAAAGCCATTTGCTGACAATGCGGATAGGATGGTATTCTTCTGCAAAGGAGTAATGGAAACAGTTAAGAAGTTTGGTTGGGCTCCGGATATCATACATTGCCATGGATGGATGACAAGTCTCATACCTATGTATCATGATAAGATCTATAAGCAAGATCCTATCTTTCAAGATGCCAAGATGGTATATTCTGTATACGATGGTTCTTACAGCGACACTTTCACTGCTGATTTTTTCAACAAAGCGAAGATCAACGATCTAAGTGATGAAGACTTAGCGGCATATAAGGACGGAGATAAAATAACCCTACATGAAGGAGCTATGAACTACGCAGATGCTCTGATCATAGGAAGCGAAATCACCGACGAAAGCGTTCAGAAGTCTATAGATGCTTCTTCTTTACCTAAGGTGAAACATGAAGAAGAGGAGTTTTTAGCGAACTACCTTGATTTTTATAAGACACTTACAAGCGAATAATTTTTGAAAAGAGTTGCCTTTTACGCGTTAGCCTTACTATCACTGTTGGGGTTGGGATCTTGTGCAGATGATACTGAAGTAGGATCCGGATTGTTAGGAGCTGAGGACTTAGAAGTCATCTCTTTGGATGATTTTGACATTGTCGTGACACAGTTAGGCCCTCAAGCAATACCACAGATAGGTGATGATATTCCTCTTTTTCAAAGACACTCATTGGGGAGTATAACTAATCCTGAGTTCGGGTCTATCACTTCAGCATTCTATATCCGACCTCAGCTTCCTCCTGGCACATTAGTACCTAACTTTGAAAATGCAACATTGGACTCTGTTGCGATCATCTTAAAGGTTGATACTACTAGATTCTATGGTAACCCCCGAGCTCTTCATGATGTCGCGATCTATGAGCTAGAACAACCATATGAAGTTACGGATACTGTAAAAACAGATCAAGTACTTCTAAGGTCTGCAGAACCTGTCGGTTCAGTGGAAAGGGTTGTGTTGTCTGAGCTAGACAGCATCTCTTTATTAGACGGTAGAGGACTGGTGACTTTTTTTGAGGATGCTCTTAGGATTACACTTAGGAGAAGGTTTGGATCTGATATATTTCAGGATACGGAGCGAAACAATACATCAGAAGGAATAGCAGAGCTCATCAATGGATTTTATGTTGAATCCAATTCAGGAAATAGTATCGCTCAGTTTGATTTAAATGATGAAATCAGCTCGATGGTCTTTTACTATAAAGACTCTCTAACGATAAATCAAAATTTCCCGTATCGTTTTGGAACATACAACCCGACTAACTTCACACATGATATCAGTGGCTCCAATCTGGAGCAAGCCTTAGCTGACAATAGTGCTAACGATCGATTTTTTTTACAAGGTCACTCTGGTGCCACGATTGAGGTGGATATATCAGATGTGTTGAGTGTAGAAGATCCATTTATAAACCTTGCCACTTTAGAGTTTTTTGTGGACCGAAGGACTCAGATAGACACTGTTCTATTCGGATTTCCACTGGCAGTTGATTTGTTTACTTTAGACACGAGTGGACTCTTAGCACCAGTTGTAGATCTCAACATAGGCCGAGAGGTTGGACAGACCTTGGGTATATTTAACGGAAGTCTAGATTCTGATGATTTGAATGAGATAGTGCGATATGAGATGAATATCACTAATCATGTTAAAGGGATATTTGATGGTACTCAGAGTTCTAGATTGTTTTTAACTGTCCGAGATCGTATTCAAAATCCAAATAGTGTCGTTATCTTTGGACCCAACCATCCGACTTTCCCAGCTAAACTAAAATTGACTTACACTAAATCTTAACGACGCATGTGCGGAATTGTCGCTTATCTAGGTGATAAGCAAGCAGCGCCTATCTTAATAGATGGACTTTATAAGCTAGAGTACAGAGGTTACGATAGTGCAGGTATATCAGTAATCGAAGGAGATCAACTTGATACTTACAAGTGTAAAGGAAAAGTTGGCCAATTAGATCGCATCGTCGATCAAGATAATATGGATGCAACCATTGGCATAGCGCACACGAGATGGGCTACACATGGTCCACCTAATGACGTAAATGCTCACCCACATAACTCGCAGAATGGGACCATCAGCTTGGTTCACAATGGCATCATCGAAAACTACCAGACCTGGAAGAAGATCCTAATAGATCAAGGATACGTCTTTAAGAGTGACACGGACACGGAGGTTCTTGCGCACTTATTAGAATATTTTAGGAAGAAGTACGAACTCAGCACGGAAGAAGCCTTAAGGCAAATGTTAAAAAAAGTGGTGGGTGCATACGCCATAGTGATCATTGATCAAGAGAATCCAGATGTTCTACTAGCAGCAAGAAAGAGTAGTCCACTTGTATTTGGTATAGGTGATGGAGAATACTTCATAGCATCAGATGCAACGCCCATAGGTCAATATACTGATCAATTTATCTTTTTAGAAGATGACCAAATCATACGTATAGATCGCAAAGAGGGATATAGAATATTCTCCTTAGACAATGAGACTGTACTTGGCGAGATCAAAGAGATAGACGTCCAGATAGAAGAAATAGAGAAAGGAGGATATCCTCACTTTATGCTCAAGGAGATACATCAGCAACCACAGACGATCGCAGATAGTATGCGTGGTAGATTTGATCTTGACGCTCAGAGATTGTCTGTAGGTGGCTTGTTAGACCACATCGATAAGATCAGTCAGATGCAACGCATTGTATTCGTAGCATGCGGTACATCATGGCATACTGCACTTGTGGCGGAGTATCTGTTTGAAGATATAGCTCGGATATCTTGTGAAGTGGAGTACGCCTCAGAGTTTAGATATAGAAACCCGATCATCGATCAAAACGATCTGGTTATAGCTATATCACAATCTGGCGAAACAGCAGATACCTTAGCTGCGCTCTCACTTGCAAAAGAAAAAGGAGCGATGACATATGGTATCGTCAATGTTGTAGGCTCAAGTATCAGTAGAGTGACGGATACAGGATCATATACACATGCAGGACCTGAGATTGGTGTAGCCTCTACGAAGGCATTTACAAGTCAACTCACCGTATTGTCCATGATGGCTATACAGCTGGGTCGTCATCTCGGCCGTGTCAGTGATGATGATTATCAAGGATACATGCAGTCTCTTGATTCATTAGGTGCCAAAGCGGCTACCATTCTGACTCAAGATGACAAAATCAAGTATATTGCATCTGAGATAAAGAGTGCTAACAATGCACTTTACCTAGGTAGAGGATACAACTTCCCTGTGGCACTCGAAGGAGCGCTAAAGTTGAAAGAGATATCATACATACATGCAGAAGGATATCCAGCGGCAGAGATGAAGCATGGTCCGATTGCACTTATAGATCTCTATATGCCAGTCATCGTCATAGCGACTAATGAAAGCATACAGGACAAGTTGATTAGCAATATTGAAGAAGTAAAAGCAAGGAAAGGGTTAATCATCGCCGTAATCAATGAAGGTGATGAGAAAATCAAAGCCATTGCCGATTATTATATAGAAGTACCCCCGATTAAAGAAGCACTATCGCCTATACTTTCAGCAATCCCATTACAACTCCTAGCATATCATATAGCAGTGATGAGAGGGTGTGATGTAGATCAGCCACGAAACTTGGCAAAATCAGTAACCGTAGAATAATGAGCACAGAAAATATGCTTTATAACTCTCAGATGGATAATCTAGTTATCTCTGAGTATGGTAGAAATATTCAAAATATGATCCTGACCATCAAAGATGAAAAGGACTACATCAAACGACAAGAATATGCAGAAGCCATAGTAGATCTCATGCACCAGATGCACCCTACGGATAAGAACAGCCCAGACGCTAAGACTAAGTTGTGGCATCATTTATTTAAGATAGCTGGTTACGACATACATGTGACTCCACCTGAGGGCGACATCCCTACTGAGGAAAATGTAAAGATCAAACCGATTGATATAGAATACCCTCCAACGCTTCGCAAGTTTAGACACTACGGCAAGAATGTCCAAGTGTTAGTAGAGAAAGCCATGAAGATGGAAGATGGAGAGAAGCGGGAAGAGTTTGTTATGATTATAGCAGCTTACATGAAGCTGGCATATCGCACGTGGAATCGAGAGCACTTTGTCAGTGATGATGTCATCAAGCAAGATCTTCATACTATGTCTGATGGTCAGATCACTATATCTGAAGATGACAACATCATAGTTACCGCACCTATGCCAAGTTCTAATCAATTTAAGAGAAGAAAGGGCGGAAGAAATAATAATAACAGAAGAGGATCCAACAACAGATCAAACAATCGAGGAGGCCGTAATAACAATCGCAACAAGAGACGATAAAATAACCACCACCCACTCCAAGTTTAATTATTACTCAATCAATTGAACTCAAGTTTTCTTGAGTAACTAAATTTCTATGGGAGAATTTAATTCATTTCGCGTAAGCGGCAATGCTAAATTAAGAGGGGTTATACAACCTCAAGGTGCAAAGAATGAAGTGCTTCAGATCATATCTGCGGTCTTACTGACCGAGCAAAAAATGACGATCAACAACGTCCCTGACATCCTTGATGTTAGAAAGTTAATAGCGTTGGTGAAAGGACTAGGTGTAGTCTGTGAAAAGCTGGGGCCAAATAAATATTCGTTTGAAGCGAAGGATATAGATCTTGATTATCTCGCTAGTGAAGAGTACCAAGCCAATGCTAAAAAGATAAGAGGTTCCGTCATGTTGTTGGGTCCGATGATTGCAAGATTTGGTAGAGCATACATGCCAAAGCCTGGAGGAGATAAAATCGGACGAAGGAGAATAGATACCCACCTCAATGGTTTTAAAAAGTTAGGTGCCAAGTTCGAGTTTGACAAGGATCGCGATAGCTACTACTTGAGCGGGACCGATATGAAGGGTTGTTATATCCTGATGGATGAGATATCTGTAACGGGTACCGCTAACATCGTTATGGCGGCATCTCTAACACCTGGTGAGACTACGATATACAACGCTGCATGTGAGCCTTATCTGCAGCAGCTTTGTAAAATGCTCAATCGTATGGGCGCAAAAATAGAAGGTGTCGGATCCAATCGATTAGTGATCACTGGAGTTGATACACTGGGCGGTACTGGTCATGACGTTATGCCAGACTTTATAGAGATAGGAAGCTTTATAGGACTCGCAGCGATGACCCAATCAGAGGTGACCATCACTGGAGCTGGAAAGGCTGACTTGGGTATCATACCGGGAACATTTGAAAATATAGGTATTAAACTTAAATGGTCAGGTGATGATCTCATCATACCTGAGCAGGATCTCTATGAGATACAAAACTTTATTGACGGTTCGATATTGACTATCTATGATTCTCCATGGCCAGGGTTTACGCCTGACCTGATTAGTATCATCCTTGTTGTCTGCACACAAGCAAAAGGGAGTGTATTGATCCATCAAAAGATGTTTGAGAGTCGACTCTTCTTTGTAGATAAACTTATTGATATGGGTGCTCAAATCATCTTATGTGATCCTCATAGAGCAACAGTTATCGGCATGGAACGAAAACAGAAGTTACGTGCCATTGAGATGACGTCTCCTGATATCAGAGCGGGTGTGTCGCTTCTTATAGCAGCCTTATCAGCTGAAGGAACGAGTATCATCCATAATATCCAACAGATAGATCGAGGATATGAAAGGATAGATGAGCGATTGAATGTCTTAGGAGCACAGATCGAAAGAGTTCACTTGTAAAAGCGTAATTAAGCTTTCCTTGTTGTCATAAAATCAATCAAGTTAGACAAGGCGATTTGGCTTTCACTTGAAGGAATCTGCTTTAGGATTTGATGGGCTTTATCTCTATAGAAGTGCATTTTCTCGGCGGCGTACTCTATACCATGATGTCTCTTTACTACATCAAAGACTGCTGTTCTAGTACTTCTCTTGTCACTGTGCTTTTTTATAAGCTTTAAGATGTGCTTGCGTTCCGATTGATCGGATTGATTAAGAGCATGGATAAGTGGCAGGGTGAGCTTCTTTTCTTTGATGTCATTGCCAGTGGGTTTTCCGACATTGGCATACCCATAGTCAAACAAGTCATCCTTAATCTGATAAGCCATCCCTGCGGACATGCCAAAGGCCTTCATCGTAGCTACAAGGTCCTTATCTTTTGTAACACTTGCCGCTCCAGCAGCACAAGAGGCAGCAAGCATCGAAGCTGTCTTTCTTCTTATGATGTCGTAGTAGACTTCTTCGGTGATGTCTAACTTCCGTGCTTTTTCCATTTGCGTAAGCTCACCTTCGCTCATCTCACTCACCGCTTCCGAGATGATCTGAAGCATGTCATACTGCTCATGTTTTAAGGCTAAGAGAAATCCCTTAGCATAAAAGAAATCTCCTACTAGAACTGCTATCTTATTCTTCCATATAGCATTTATAGAAAAGACATTACGCCTCTTATGTGCATCGTCTACTACGTCATCATGTATCAATGAAGCAGTATGCAATAGTTCGATTAATGAGGCCGCTACATGGGTCTCAGTTCTGATGGTACCCAATGATTTTGCACTAAGAAAGACCAACATCGGTCTGACTTGTTTTCCTTTTTTCTTAACTATATAATGTGTGATGCGATTAAGAAGTGGAACTGAAGAATTCATCGAAGCCCCAAAGTGTTGTTCAAACGCTCGAAGTTCTTCTTTGATGGGCTTTTGTAACTCCTTTAGTGAAGACATTTGTTTGTTTGTTACCGATCGATTCAATCATATGAATCGATCGGTAAGTGCTTATATCATTAACCTCTGTCTAAAACTAAAGTTTTAATCTTTGGATTAATCTTTTGTTTCAAGCGTGGTAAATAGTCCATTATTTTTCTCCCACATGATACGGTCTTTAATGTTGATATCACCGTTCATATCATAGTCTTCTAAGAAGTAACTACTGTTGGCTCCGTTGTTCTGTATCCAAAGAGTTAAGTCTCTTGTGTTAATGTCTATATCGGAAGAGAGTTCTACAACGAGTTCTCCATTACCAGCGATCATCATAAAGTTGCCAAACTCATCTTGGATCTGACCCACACCTAAGAGGGAGGTGAAAGAATTCTGCTGAGTAAAGTCATAACTCAACATGCCATCATTGATGCTCACTCTCTGCGGGGACATGATCGGCAAGTGATTTCTGTGTTCTATGACTACATAATATCCTCCAACATTGTCTGTTGGTAACATCGCACTATCAAAGAACTCTATATACCCATCATTATGTAGTAGTCCAGCCGCTTGCCATACTTCATTCTCTTTCTTAACTCCATCTCTCAAGCTAACTAAAACCCAATCGACAACAGTCGACTCGTAGATATCTTCATTTGATTTGCCGTTGGACTTATCACTTCCTTCTGAACCTTCATAGAACCAAGGTGCTTGGTCAAAGGGTTGTCCAGCTGGTGTTTCTACTCCAAAAAATGTTGCTGGCTTTTGACCCGGTAGGTATCCACCTTCATTGAGCGCAGTACTCATAGGCCCTCCATCAGGGGCACATGCTCCTTGTAGCATGACACTAACGTTAAGCGCGGATGATTGGACTGCACTTGCTGATTCGCATTCAAAACCTATTTCTACAGTAGGTCCTACATAACATCCGTCGGCATCTCTAATTGTGAGGACATACGATCCAGAATCTAAGTTTGTAAAAATGCTGTCTTCTTGAAAGTTAATACCATCAATACTTACCATAGAACCAAATGGAAATCCTGAACCCGTGAAAGTACCATTGTTAAGATCACAAGTCTCGTTTAGAACGTTGCTAATGGTTACATTATGGGTTGCTTGGGCTTGACAATCTTCATCATTGCAATCCACTAGTCCATCGCCATCATCGTCGATGCCATTGTTGCAGATTTCTTCTCCTACTTCATTGGTAATTTCTGTTCCTATACAATTACAATCTGTAGTTACGATATCTCCTTCGGTATTAGGGTTGTTATCATCACATGGTGTGCCAATTGCTACATTTAAATCGGGGCATGCGTCTTCTGTATCACAGATGCCATCTCCGTCTCTATCAAATGATGCACAATCTCCATCTTCACAATCCACCATCCCATCGCCATCATCATCTATACCATTGTCACAGATTTCAATTAACATACCTTGACAATCACCCACTTCCTCAACTATAAATCTTTGAATAGACGTATCACAGCCACTAAATGCATATAACTCATATTCTCCTGCAGATAGTGAATCAAACTCTATAGGATATGTATTTCCAGAATTTACATCGGAAATAAATGAGAAACTTTCAAGGACGGGGCTGATGACTTCTATGCGACCAACAGGAGCATCGCAAAGTGTACTAATAATATCAAAATCGACAACTAACGAGGATTGACAATCTGAGTCCTCACAATCAACCATTCCGTCTTCATCATCATCTATGCCGTTGTTGCAGATCTCAACCACTGGTTCAACCGTGCTCTCAGTTCCGACACAATTACAATCTGTTGTGACAATGTCTTCATCCGTATTTGGATTATTGTCATCACATGGTGATCCGATTGCCAAATTTAGACTTGGACATTGATCCTCCACATCACAGATACCATCTCCATCACTGTCTTGAACAACACCTTCGCAATTGCACGCCGTAGTATATGTATCATTGATCGTACATGGATCTCCATCATCGCACGCAGTACCTATTAGACTATCATCTCCACCTACACAATTATCATCTGCATCGCAGGTGCCGTCGCCATCGCTATCTTGAAAAATTCCTTCGCAATTACACGCAGCAGTGAAAGCATCATTTATAGTACAATCGTTACCATCGTCACAAGCAGTACCGATCAAGGTATCATCACCACTTGGACAAGCATCTTCTGCATCACAGACTCCATCACCATCACTATCTGAAAATACTCCTGCACAATTACAATCAGTAGTATAGACGTCGTTGATCGTACATGGATCTCCATCATCGCAGGCTGTACCTATCAGAGAATCATCTCCTGTAGGACATTGATCCATTGTGTTACATACACCATCTCCATCACTATCTTCCATTGTTCCAACACAATCACAAACTGTATTGTAAATGTCATTGATCGTACATGGATCTCCATCGTCACAGGCAGTGCCAATGATCCAGTCATCTTCTCCTGGACAAGTGTCTAGTGCATCACAGATCCCATCTTCGTCGGCGTCCGGAGATCCTTCAACGGTTACAATTATTCCTGGATAACAGCCATTAGCGTCTTTATAACCTAAGTTATAAGCCAATGGAGCTAGGCCTGAGAAGATCGGTGATGATTGAAAATTAACACCATCCAAGGTAAACATCACATCACTTGGCAGTCCTGCGACTTCAAATGATCCATTATTGAAATCTGGACATTCTGACGGTCTCATATTGATAATTGTCGCATTGTGCGGATCAACCGTTGTACAACCATCATCCTGACAATCTACTAATCCATCTCCATCATCATCGATGTTGTTGTTACAGATCTCTGCACATGCATCTCTTTCCAAATTGATATCTATAAACTGTACACATCCAAGTGCAGACTTAACTGCAACAACATATGCTCTTGGCGCAAGTGCAGTAAACTGTGTAGAGGAAATGAACGTTAAACCTCCATCAATACTATATTGAAAATTAGGATCTGTTGCTATTCCAAAAAATCTAATGATACCATCATCGCCACCATTGCACGTAGCATTAGTTACTTCAAGTATTCTATCTAAGTTTGCCATCAGCTCAACTAATTGGGCTGTCTGACAATCTGGATCAGCGCAATCTACAAGGCCATCGTCGTCATTGTCTCGACCATCTTGGCATTTGAAAACTGTGTTTTCAAATGGCTCGCAGAACACAGGTAATATAGCTCTACAATCTGGATCTTTACAATCTACAAGCCCATCAAAGTCATTATCAATACCATCCATACATGCCGTATCACTATACTCTGCACATACTATAAATGACTGACAATCTGGATCAGCACAATCTACGAGCCCATCACCGTCATTATCTCTTCCATCAACACATGTAAAAGGTGAATCCTCCATACAAGCAGCTGCGCCATCGCAGCTACTGTCTGCACAATCGACAAGTCCATCACCATCATTGTCTATCCCATCACTACATGCATCTCCTCTTTCAAAACAAAGTGTAAATCCAAAACAATCAGAGTCAAAACAATCTACTAGTCCATCACCATCATTGTCTGTTAGATCATTACAAGCAAGAAGCGTGTTCTCTTGACAGGTGATAAACGCTACACAATCTGGATCAGCACAATCCACAAGACCGTCTCCATCATTGTCAAAACCATCCCAACAAAGGTTAATGGTATTTTCCATATCCATACACATCATCTCATCCTCGCCAAGTACTTCTATCACCCTTCCTGGATAATCAAAATCAGCACAGATGTCGTGGTTGGTGATACAATTGACAATTATAAAAAGATCAGAGATTCCTGGCTCTATGATGTTGAGATCAAAAAAGTCTTCGCTTAGTGGATTAGAGACCTCAGCGATTAAAGTGTGTATTCTATAAAGTCCTGGTTCAGTAACTATAAAGTTTCTAAATCCAATACTGTAATCTATTATCTTAAGATCGGAATTTGTGAGGAAGAATACCTCTTCAAATCCCATCGGTATCACAGTACCAACATTTGATTCTGTTGGTAAGAAAGCTTGGCCATCTTGGATACATATATCAGTAGGAGGAAGCGGATCGCCGGCATCAACCTCACAGACAAAACACATCTGTGGACTAACAGTCACCGTATCCATGAATGTACACATGTTAGCATCTGTTACAGTGACGATATAGTCTGTAGCAACAGTTGGAGCCACAGTAACAGTCCTCATTGTACCAAGACCTTCGTTCCATTGATAAAGGTAAGGAGGCGTGCCAAATGATCCCGTAGCTGTTAACGAAGCTGACTCTCCCAGGTTACTGCATATCATCTGGTCCACACCAGCGTCTACTAAAACCGCTGGCCTAATCTCTACTTGACAACTTACAAAGTCTGTGATCATGTCTGCCACTTGAGATGGCGGGGTGTTAAATTCGATTTGAACATATTTTCGCGGAAGCTGACAACCATCAAAAGACGAAGCACATTCTGCTTGAAATAATGGGCTATTAAAGTTACCTCCAGGGGAAGCATATATACCTAATAACGATTCTTCTGCTTGCGAAGAAACACCTACCACAGAGACATCAGCATCAAAGTTAGCTTTCAACGCATCTATGTTGGTTATAGGTAAAATCAATGAACAATTAGGTTGCTGACAGTTAGTGTCAAACCCAAATGCATCTGTCAATATGACGAGACTAAGGTTATTGCGTGGATCTCGATTAAGACTTCCATCTTGTAAGAAAGTCATGATATCTCCGATGGCGTTGTTGAGATCATCTCCGCCACCTCCAACACATATATTAGAGGCCGTTCGGTCGTTACAATATTGTCTATCGATACTCGTGATCTCTGGTACTTGACCAAAAGCAAATTCTACAGACGTATTGGTTCCATTGGCACCTCCATAGTGTACAACGCTTCTTCTTGAAGCACTACATGAATTTCTAATTTCTCCAAGTGCAGCGACTATAATATTTTCAAATTGTGCGAACTCACCATCATCTATACTTCCAGAGTTATCAATTAGAAAAATGACATCTGTAAAAGTTGTATCCGGTTCGCAATCAGGAGCGCACATTGCTACACCAATGGTTACTTGATCTGTCGTTATACATCCGTTGGCATCTGTAACTGTGACTGTATATGTAGTTGTTACTGATGGCATGACTATTGGATTATTTGTTACACCAATTCCATTATCCCATACAGTTAAAAAAGGACCAACACCTCCTGAAATGGAAGATGTAAGAGTTGTCGACTCTCCGAGGTCTCCACATATAATTCTATCTGCACCAGCTGAAACTGTAAATCCAGTACAACAATCTTCAACTACAACTGTAACTTGGTCTGTATCTGTGCAACCTATATTATCTAATACTGTGACAGTATAGGTAGTAGTTGCAGTTGGGTTAACTGTTTGATTAGCACCTACTCCAAGCCCATTGTCCCAAGAAAATGAAAATGGCATACCACTACCTGTCGCTGTTGCCATTAGTGTAGCAGCTGCGTTAGGGTCTACACAAATTGTTGTATCCATACCAGCAGTTACCATAAGGTTATCACAACAAGGCGCCGCATAGACTGTGACACTAGCCATAGCAGTACAAAAGTCTGCGTCTGTAATGGTCACAAAGTAGGCTGTAGTATCATTTGGACTCACCGTTATAGCAGCCGTTGTAGCTCCAGTACTCCAAGAATAAGCTATCGGAGCAGAACCTCCAGTAGGTGTAGCATTGAGTGTTGTCGTTTCTCCAAGATCCGTGCAGATAGATCTGTCAGCTCCTGCTGAAACTGAAAAGCCTGCACAACACGCCTCGACAGTTACGGTTATTTGATCTGTATCTGTACAACCTATATTGTCAGTAGCAACAACTGTATAGGTTGTTGTGACTGCAGGGTTGACTGTTTGGTTTTGTCCTCCTCCAAGTCCATTATCCCAAGAAAATGAAACCGGGGCGATTCCTCCAGAAGCAGTAGCGACAAGAGAAGCTGAAGAACCCATACTGCTACATATAGTTGTATCTGAGCCAGCACTGACCATAAAATTATCACAACAAGGCGCTGCATAGACTGTGACACTATCTATCTCCATACAGAGATTGGCATCGGATATTGTTACAAAGTAGGTTGTCGTATCAGTTGGACTGACTGTGATAGAAGCTGAGGTTGCCCCAGTACTCCATGAGTAATTATATGGTAGAGCACCCATCGAACCCACAGCGGTTAGCGTTGCAGATTGGCTTAAGTCAGAACAAATAGATTGATTTGGCCCTGCCTCTGCAACAAGACCTGTGTTAATGATAATAGAACAACTAACAAATGAAGTAACGATAGCTGCTACAGAATCTGGATCACTATTAAACTCTACTTCAACATATTTTCGCGGAAGCGTACATCCATCAAAAGAAGTTGGACATGCAGGTGCAAAGAGCCCACCATTATACGTTCCTCCTGGTGAAGCATATAAAGCAAGTGCTGTCTCTTCAGCCTGAGCAGATATGCCAACAACCGTGACATCAACTCCATATTGAGATTTTAGAATATCAATATTAGTTGTTGGCAAAATCAAAGAACAAAAAGGAAAATTACAATTAGTATCAAATCCAAATGCATCTGTCAAGATCACAATTGAAAGATTGTTAGATGTATCATGCGTTAAAACTCCGCTATCGAGTGAATCTATAATATTGCCAATGGCAAAATTGAGATCATCTCCTCCTCCATCTGAACAATTGCCAGAACCGTTTCGCGCAAGGCAAAATTGCCTATTGACTGAAGAGATGGGCACGCCCATTGAAAATGGATGCTCTATTATAGTACCCTTTCCTTCAAACCCCCCATAGTGAGCTACTGCCACTTGAGCATCTGCACAACTGTTTTGAAGGTCAGCTATTGACGTCGTGATGATATTTGAGAAAGATACGAACTCAGAGTCATCTATGCTTCCCGAGTTATCAATGAGATATATCACATCGGTAAATACCGTGTCATTAACACATTGCGAATGAGCGGCTTGATATCCTAGTAGTAAAAATGACACTATGGCCAATACTATCTTCTTAATCATAATAGTATGATCTTGTTGTTATAGGATGTACGTGGTACAACCTTAATTAATTACAGATTGATAGTGGCTGCTATACAACAGCCGATTTTTACTGCGGGGATGGGTAAAGTCAAAGATATACAGTGTTTAACATATTACATAATTTTTTAATATGTTTTTCTGGACAAAGGTTTAATTACTACTGTTTTAGGAAGAAGTTATCTTTGAATCTCGATACAAAAGAATATGAAAATAGCCTTAGCTCAACTCAATTATCACATTGGCAACTTTGAAGGAAATGTCACCAAGATCATATCATACATCAACAAGGCAAAGGCCGATCAAGTGGACATCGTCTGTTTTGGAGAGCTCGCCATATGCGGATATCCCCCTCGTGATTTTCTAGAGTTTAAAGACTTTATCAGGAAATGTGATGAAGCCATCGAAAAAATAAGACTTGCATCTTCAGATATAGCAGTTGTAGTTGGGTCGCCGACAATCAATCCCGTACCTGAAGGAAAGGATCTCTACAATTCAGCTTACTTTATAGCCGATCAAAAGATCTTATATGTCCAGCATAAAGCTTTGTTACCAACCTACGATATATTTGATGAGTATAGGTACTTTGAACCAGGATCAGAGTTTCAAGTAGTTAACTATAAGGGAAAGAAGATAGCTCTTACAGTCTGCGAAGACA
This sequence comes from uncultured Saprospiraceae bacterium, assembly GCA_937942435.1. GTDB lineage: Bacteria > Bacteroidota > Bacteroidia > Chitinophagales > Saprospiraceae > JAJRXG01. Next base: position 814 of record CALDEM010000051.1, on the reverse strand, counting down.
TCTGGAACATAGGTAATGAAAACCCGCTATATGTCACCTGTCCCTTAGATCATCTAATCGAGCAAAAGCCCGACTTTGTTATCAATGTATCTGCGTCTCCATTTGATTATGACCATGCAGAAGACCGCATCGATATCTTAAGAGAAAATGCGCTGCGTTATAAGGTTCCTCTCTTCTATACCAATCACGTGGGCGCTCAGACAGAGGTGATCTTTGATGGTGGTTCTATCGTCATGGCTGCTTCTGGTCATGTATATGAAGAGATGGCTTACTTTGAAGAAGCATATGCCATATATGATCTGGATAGCGTCTTAGCCGAAGATCAATCATTGGAGCAGCCAAAAGATAAAATCAAAGAGATACATGACGGCTTGGTATTAGGAGTCAAAGACTACTTCGGAAAGTTGGGATTCACTAAAGCAATCATAGGGCTTTCTGGCGGTATCGACTCTGCCATAACAACAGTACTAGCAGTCGAAGCTCTTGGAGCAGACAATGTCAGAGTGATACTGATGCCCTCTCAATTCTCATCTCAGCACTCAGTAGATGACTCAATCAAGTTGTCTGAGACGCTTGGGATACACTACGATATCATCCATATCGAGGACATCTATAAGTCATACATGACTAAACTTGAACCCATATTTGGAGATCTACCTTTTAACGTCACAGAAGAAAATCTCCAAGCACGAGCACGAGGGATGTTATTGATGGCAGTGTCTAATAAGTTTGGCAATATAGTACTCAACACTTCTAACAAAAGTGAAGCCGCTGTAGGATATGGCACCCTTTATGGAGATATGTGTGGTGGCTT
>CALDEM010000050.1 GCA_937942435.1 uncultured Saprospiraceae bacterium | reverse complement strand
TTAGTATGGCACTTGAGCTACGATGGTGAGATCACAGGTGCTGCTATGGGTCTTAACGCTAATGATATCCAAGGATGCTTTAGCTTATCTAACCCAGTGCAAGTAATAAGAGAAAATGCGAGCGGTTGCCAAGCAAATGGTGGTGAGTTGATCGGCGGACCTTTCACTTTTACAGTAGGTGATGGTGAGGCTGATAATATTCCGGCTGATGCTATCACTCTTGCTAATTCCCAAGGCATGAATAGCCAATGGGTAGTAACAGATGACGAAGGTTATATCTTAGGATTACCACCTACATTCTCTGCTGTTAACTTTGATGGCGCAGGTGCAGGTACTTGTCTTGTATGGCACTTGAGCTACGATGGTGAGATCACAGGTGCTGCTATGGGTCTTAACGCTAATGATATCCAAGGATGCTTTAGCTTATCTAACCCAGTGCAAGTAGTTAGAGAAAACGCAAGTGGATGTCAAGCTAATGGTGGTGAGTTAATCGGTGGACCTTATGCCTTTACAGTAGGTGACGGTGTTGCCGACAATATCCCAGCTGGAGGAATCACACTTGCTAATGCGCAAGGAATGAATAGCCAATGGGTGGTAACAGATGAGCAAGGAAATATCCTTGGCTTGCCTCCTACATTTTCTGCTGTCAACTTTGATGGTGCGGGACCTGGAACGTGCCTTGTATGGCACTTAAGCTACGATGGTGAGATCTCAGGCTTAGCTGCAGGTCTTAGTATAGATGATTTTGATGGATGTTTTAGTCTTTCTAATCCTGTAGAAGTTGTTAGAACGCAAGAAGGTTGTAATGTAGATGGTGGTAACATCGCAAGTACATCTGGATTTACAGAATTTACAATATGCGCTGGAGATGGTATACCTAACCCATTTGACGTGCAGGTATATGATAATGAAGGAAGCAATAGATTAGTTATCACAGATGAAGAAGGAAACATTCTTGGTCTACCAGGAACTGCAAGAGTTGATCTTGAAGGAGCTGGACCAGGTACGTGCTTCGTTTATAATCTTGCATTTGATGGTACTACTACGGGTATAGAAGTCGGCGGCAGTATTGATGAATTAGGGGGATGTTACTCTCTTTCTAATCCTATAACTGTATATCGTCTGACATGCGATCCTAATGTTTGTCAAGCACCACTTAACCTAAGACTGACGAGAAGGTCTGCTCAAACATTCCAATTACGTTGGGATAGAGCACCTGTACATGTTATAGGTTACGAAGTAGTGATTGGATTAGAAGGGAAGCCTAACTCATTTGTCACGATACCTGTAAGACGTACTAACCTTACAGTTACGACTGGAGGAACAGATGTTGTCGTTGCTAAGGTTAGAACCATATGTAGCACAAACAAAATATCAGACTTCACTGATTATGTATCGTTTACTCCTGGTTCAGGTGCTTCTGGTAGAAGTTCATTTGAAGGAACAACAGTGGGTGACTTTATAATCGATGCTAAAGAGTTTTCTATTGCTCCTAATCCAGCAACATCATTTGTTGATGTTACACTAGGAGATATAGGAGCTAATGCAACGATAGAATTAATAAATACAAACGGACAAAGATTACTTACTCAAAGAGTACAAGATGATCAAACTTCTGCAAGAATTGATGTAGATCGATTTGAAAGCGGAATGTATATGATACTTTTAAAATCGGAAGGTGAAGTAGTTGACTACCAAAGAGTCATTGTAGCCAAGTAAGCTATAAAAAAGCAGCTTAGGTATTTTTACAATGCCCTATGTACTTTATAAGTGCATGGGGCATTTTTTATTTGAAGTATCCAAATGATACTCTTCACTTTTTGAGTAGAGAAAGTTCATATGATCTAATATGGGAACAGATAAAAAAGATTATGCTTTGCGCACTCACTGCCCTAATACAATTGGGCTTCAATAGTCAAATGATCAGATTTTGTCTATGTTGACTCTTTCATAAATCCTACTTTAACTCAGATATTCATTATCTGATTACAATTAACTGTGAGATAGTAATATGAAACATATACGTAATTTCTTATTTGCGATAAGCACAGTTCTTCTGCTTAGTACAAATATCTTGACTGGACAACATGATTGGGATGATTATACTGTCCCTGCAAGTCCAGGGCCAGGAATGATATGGGAGATCCAAGAAGATGTTTCTGATGATTTTAATTATAACTTTGAAGCGACTAGTGATGAGGTTGCGTTTGAAGGAAAATGGAAGAACTGGTATCACAATCCTTGGACCGGTCCGCCTCCAACAATATGGAAAAGAAACAATGTATCAGTCAAGGATGGGTATCTACAGATTGAAACCAATAGACAAAGTGGTCAGACTACAAATGTCAATGGAAGACAACTCCAAGTAACCAATACTGGTTGTGTCACCTCACTTCAACAGATCGTATATCCTGTATATATCGAAAGTCGAGCAAAAGTGATGAACTCTGTCTTAGCTAGTGCTACATGGCTACTAAGTCCAGACGATACACAAGAAATAGATTTTCTGGAAGCATATGGATCAGATAGATGGCTTAACCCATGGTTTAATGAAGAACGGATACACTTGAGCCATCATGTCTTTGTGCGGGAACCATTTGCAGATTGGCAACCAAATGATGAAGGTAGTTTTTATACAGATGGAGAAACTGTATGGAGAGAAGAGTTTCATACCTACGGAGTATACTGGAAGGATCCATGGAGTCTTGAATATTACATCGATGGCAAACTCGTCAGAACGATATCAGGAAAGGATAACATTGACCCACTTCACCATACCAATTCGATCAATCCTGGAAACACCAACAGCGACACAAGAACTGGCCTTAGTAAACCTATGGACATACTTATAGATACAGAAGATCAGACATGGCGAGCAGTAGACGGACTCTCTCCAACCAACCAAGAGTTGCTCAATAAAGAAGATCATACTTTTAAGGTGGACTGGATACGTGTATATAAACCCATAGTAGGAGAAGTAGGTTCTGTCACTGGAGTTACGCTGGATAAAGAGGAAGTGAGCTTATTCGTAGGAGAAGAGACAACATTGATAGCGACGGTACAACCAAACAATGCTCTAAACCAAAATGTAAGTTGGACTACAGACAATCCGGATGTCGTTGTTGTAGATGACAAAGGAACTGTAAATGCCATAGCAGGAGGTACGGCTACCATAACGGTTACTACGGAAGAAGGTAACAAGTCCGCATCTAGTACGATCACTGTCTCTTCTGAAGAAAAGGTAGCAGCTTTTGTATCATTTGATGACGAATCAATCTATCTCGATACAATATACTCAGTCAATGGAGAGATTGCTATAAATTGTACATTTCACGCAGGTAGCGGGAACACTGTCGTAGAGGGGGGACAAGGTGGGATAAAGTTTTGGCTGCGCGAGATACAACCAGGCTGGTCCGTAGCTAATGACTACACCGTCTCAGATGAATCTGCAATAGGCCAAGAATCTGGCACCGCATCAGCTATAATTTCTTTGGAAGGTGTGCCCAGTACATCTGAAATACCACCTGAGAATTGGTATTTCTTGTTTATACTGTACGTTAACTCAGCTGGCGAGACTGTTGAAAAGGGCATCTTCCCTATTAACATTGAAAGATCAACTAATACGACCGATCTCAATAATCAGGAAGCTTTAAGAATACATCCCAACCCCAGCGAAGCACTCATCTTCTTGAAAGGAAATGTACTAACCAACAAGTATGATTTTGAGATATATAATGCCAATGGTAAAATAGTGAGATCTATACGCAATCAAAGAGGAGACAAATCAATTGATATCCATAATTTGCAATCGGGAATGTACTTTTTAAAACTGACCGATCGTAACAATCAATCATACCTAAGATCATTTGTCAAGAAATAAAGTAGAAACGAAAAACTTAGCCTCGCAACCTGATCAGTTTATCAGCGTCGACTGGGGTACTAGCAAGTTTCGAGCTAAACTCGTACAATGGGATTCTCTAGAAGTTATAAAACAAATCGAGACGAGTTCTGGGATCAAAGAAGTAGCAAAAGAATATGAAGATCAGAATGAAATAGAAAGAGAAGAGTTTTATAAGGATAGACTTTTTAATCTTTTGTCAGAATGGTCTAATGATATAAATCATATGCCTCTTGTACTAAGCGGCATGGCATCTTCGACGATCGGTCTTAAAGAATTGGGATATGCCGATATGCCTATCAGTGTGGACGGTCAAAATCTAATCTTTGAAGATATCGGAGATACTAATTCACCAATTTTGCTCATCTCAGGAGCGAAGTCTGAGGATGGCTTTATGAGAGGAGAAGAGGTCCAAGCCATAGGTGTCGCAGACCGACTTAGAAAAACAGGTCAGGCTTCCATATTGATTCTTCCAGGCACCCATAGCAAGCACATGTTTTATAAAGAAGATTCATTTTACAAAATGAAGAACTTTATGACTGGCGAATTATTTGACACCTTATCTAGGTCAAGTATCCTTAGCTACTCTATGAAAAAGACTCCTTTAGATGATCAGAATAAAGCGGCATTTATAAAGGGAACTGAGTTAGGTTTTCAAGGCAAACTATCACAAAGCTTATTGCTTATCAGGCTTAACGATATCATCTTAAAGCAAAACCCAAAAGACAACTATTACTACCTAAGTGGTATGATCATAGGAGATGAATTGTCTTATCTAAAAAATAGCATACTGCCTATATACTTAAGTGCTACACAAGACTTAAAGACACTCTATAGTTTGGCCCTGCATCACATCATCCACAACGACAGAATAATTATTATAGACGAGCAATCAGCAGAACGATCTACACTCATTGGTCAACAAAAAATTATAAAAAGATATTATGGGAACGGATAAGTTTGATTGGAACCTCTTCTACAAGTCACCCTTGATAGGCATCATTAGAGGGCTAGAAAAGGAGTCAATACTAAAAGTAACGGAGTTGTTTTCCAGAGCTGGTTTTACGAACCTCGAGGTGACGATGAATACTTCTAATGCCGCTATGCTCATCTCTGAACTGCGACAGCACTACCCTCTTTTAAACATTGGAGCTGGGACAGTAAGAACGGCACAAGAACTGGAAGAAGCCTTGACCGCAGGTGCTCAATATATAGTTACACCTATCACTATCCGATCCATCATACAAAAGTGTGTTGATAGTGATATCCCTATATTTCCCGGGGCATACACACCAACTGAGATTTATCAAGCTTGGGATTGGGGCGCTTCAGCTGTCAAAGTATTTCCAGCAAATAATCTAGGTCCTAGTTACATAAAAAATGTCCTTGCCCCTTTAGACAGTATAAAGTTAGTACCTACAGGAGGTGTTAATGTCCACAACGTACGCTCTTTTTTTGAAGCAGGCGCTGTAGCCGTGGGTTGTGGCGGAAACGTGTTTAACAGTGAACTGATAAAGAAGAAGGACTACGATGGCCTAAGCGACCACTTCGCACACTTTTACCAAGAGCTTCATGCGGCTCTATCAAACAACACCAAATCTTAATGTGTAGAAAGTTGTTCATAGTCTCAAGCTATCGTTCTCAACCAAAATTTTAATGCCTAAACTTTAAATAGTATTGAAGGCACATCCCAATATTGTCATATACTTTGTGTTGCCCAGAAGCGAAAAATCTTTCAGGTTAGAAAGTATAGTCAGAATCTAACTGAACATTAACTGTACAAAGCCCTATATACACTCAACAAAGGCTTTATGCCTCTTCCCAAATCAGAGACTTTATTCAGTAATAAGATATAAATTGGGTTCATAACGATACCAAATATCTGCGGTGATGATAAATACATATAGACAGTTAACCATTCTTCTCTGTACAACCATGTTTTCAATATCTGCATGGTCCTATCAGGGCGATGTAGAGACATATCGTAATCTCACCAAAGACGAAATCACACAAACGATCCATAAGTTAAGACTAGATAATACGGTCAAGGCCATAGAGTTTTGTCAAAAAGGATACAACTACTATATAAACGAACAAGACACTGTATCAGCCATCAACATCTTGCTTGAAGAATCTAATGTATACGGCCATAAAGCACAATATCAATTATCATATGATCGGATATGGAAAGCGCATCTCCTAGCAAACAAAGTAAATCATAGACCATCGCTCGTTTTGACCATGACAACATTGGGAAGATACTTCAGCTTTTATAAGCGAGCAGATGATTCCTTTAAGTACCTTAATCAGGCTCTTGCGATAAACAAAGAACTGGTGCAGGAAGGCATAATGCAGAAATCAACTCTAATAAAGCAATATTATCTGATAGCCAAAACCCATAGAGAACTCTCAAATCCTAGTTCAGCAGCTAATTACTTGGATAGCTGCTATCTCTACGGCATCAATAAGAATCATGCCCTATATCATTCGTTTAGAATAGAAGAATCTATTCTAAATAGTAATCTTGAAAAAGGCATCGAAGGCTTAAAATCAGTCATTCCTTTTATTAAAGAGAATGACGAAGGGTTTCAAGTATTGGTCTATAAGTATATCGGTGACAAATACGCTGAGTTAGGCATGATCAAAGAAGCTGAAGAGGCATTCTTACTTTCTATAGAGCTTTCTGAGGAGTTAAAAAGCCATGTTGACTTTTCACCTTTGATCTACAAGAGTCTATCAAAACTATATGCACAAACAGGCAGATTTCAAAAAGCCTATCAGGCGAGTATATCAGAAAAAAATCTCGATGCTATCTATTTTGATAGTCGTAGCGAAAACAACCGCTCACTACTCTACATACAAGATAAATATCAAGAAGAAGTCGAACAAAAAGAGCAACTCTTACAAAAGCAAAAACTTCAACGACTAGAATTAGAAGAAAGAGAAGCATTCTTAAAGAATATGGTACTTACAATCTTTCTCATTTTTGCACTTCTTATGAGCTCATTATACTTCGCTTATATGAAGAACAAGCATAAAAACGAGAAAAAGCTGATTCAGAAAAAGAAAGAACTTGAGTTTAAGCAGACTAATGAGTTACTAGAAATCAAGAATAGAGAGCTGGCTGTATCTTCTCTCAAGCTTATACAGAAGGATGAACTCTTATCCTCACTAAAAGAGAATCTTGCAAAAAACAAAGGTGATATCAAGCGAGAAGAGATTAAAAAAATCGTCAGAACCATCTCCCATAGCAACTCAAACAATTGGGAAGAGTTTGAAACTCGATTCACTTCTGTAAATCGAGATTTTTATCAGAAATTAAATTCAAAATTTCCTAAGCTAACAAGAGGTGACCAAAAACTTTGTGCGCTAATAAAGCTTAATTTTTCAAGCAAAGAGATGGCAAAGATACTGGGGATATCTATCGAAAGTGTACATACTAATAGATATAGACTTAGAAAGAAAGTAGATCTCACTCGTGATAAGAGTTTGACAGAATTTGTTGCGACGTTATAACATACTGGGTTATGAACTACTGAATCACCGCTTTCATTAAGAACTGCTCATCTCCGATTAATGCTCTAACAAAATAAATACCTGGCAATAAGTACACTCCATCATCCTGTCCGTAATACATATGAGACCCTTCTTTCTGATTAAACATTGAAGATCCTATTAATCTCGCGGCGCTGTCATAGACACTTATTGCAACATCGGCCTTTTCGACCAAACTATACTGCAAAACCAGTTGGCCCGACATAGGATTTTGTAATAACGCTATTGTAGACTTCTCTATTATTTCTTTAGGCCTCTCAACATGACTCAAGCGAGTAACTAATCTCACTTCTTGTCCTGACTCGTTAATTTCAAAATGAACATATGTGCCTTCTCTGTCAGTTACTAAATCTCCAAGTTCTACAGGCTCATCCATAAAAGCTGTTACTTCTTGATTCTGATTGAGGTACCATGTTCCATCTTCTCTTATGGTCACAAAGGCATCAACAGGAAGATCTTCGCTGTGCGATGTCTCTCCTCCTGGCCATTGTACTTCGACACTCTGTACAGATTGAGCTGTACCCAAACCAAAGTGGGTGATCCCTGCCGCATGTGAGAGGTAGCTTGAACCACCATCTACTTCGCGCAAAAGAGTACGCTCACCGATATCAACCATAATCCTCGATCCATAACCATCCTTAATATGGCGTTCACCTTCTAATTTTATCTTGATCCAATGATCTGTATTCTCATTTTCATTTTGGTAAATAACCGTACGATAGCCATCTTCATTAGACCTTGAGACGGAGGCAAAAAGCAAATCGTTAAGACCATCATTGTTCAAATCAGAAACCAATAGCCCCCTTGATCTAATGGGGTTAGCTATGCCATATTCTACCGAGACATTGGTGAACGTGCCACTGGCCGACCCCAGAAAAAGACGGTTCTCATTATTTTGATGATCGGCCTGTATCACTTGCCCATTAGAAACAATTAAGTCGAGATAAGTATCATTATTTATATCTGAAAACACCGCTCCCCAGCTTGTTCCATCAGGGTTACTAACAGGTGTGCCGTTTGCAATATTGCTAAATACGTCTCCTGCTTCTGAGTTTTCTAAAAGTACGTTCTCTGCTATATTTGTCATGTAGTAATCCAAGTCCTCATCCGAATCATAATCACCTATGGCGATGCCCATGCCATTCATTCTCACATCCGCGTTGAGCTCTTTAGCCGCCGGCACAAATGACTCTTCTGGATATTGGTTAATATAAATCTCGTTAGGCCTGATATTAAGACCAAAATCATTGACCACAAATAAATCAAGGTCCGAATCATTGTCAAAATCCGTAAAAGTTGTTGCCAAACCACAACCCATATTAGCAACGCCCAGTTCTGGAGCAATATTTACAAATTTGTTATCTCCCAAATTTTTATAAAGAAAGTTAGGGTAACATTCATTGATATCTTTATCAAATGGAAGTGATTGAAACTTAACATAATTAGACACATATATGTCTAACAACCCATCCAAGTTATAATCTCCCATAGTAGATGAAGTACTCCATGATTGCTCTGTTATGCCTGCCTCAATAGAGATATCTGTAAAGGTCTCATCGCCATTATTTCTAAGTAATACATTAGCTTGATCTTTGACTGTGGTTATAAAGAGATCAAGATCTCCATCATTATCTATATCCCCAGCAACACCGCCAACTGTTTCAACATTCTTAAGAGAAAGTCCCGCATCTAAACTCACATCTGTAAATGAACCTCCCCAATTATTTCGCAAAAGCACATCCGGTGACTTACCACCAAGTATCAAAATATCTTGATAGTTATCTTGGTTATAATCTAACACAACAATACCTCCACCCATCTGATTAACATCAAGACAGAAGGTCCTTGATCCTATCTGAGAAGACACTTCTCTAAAGCCCTGCGCGCCTAACTCACTCAATACAACGCCTAAGATGACAAATACAAGGAAGGTCTTTTTCATCTCTTGTTATTCTATAATTAATTTTCCAACTACAATATCATTATCCATACGAAGTCTAAACATATATATCCCTGATGGCATAGAAACTGCATCCTTAACTTTAGAAATCTCTATTATAGTTTCTTGGTCGACTTTTGCCGAAACAGATTTTGCCAATATCCTGGAACCATATAACGAGAACAAATCAAGATGGATCTTTCCTGACTGATTTGTACGTACGTTAAATGTAACATCACCATGAGAAGGATTAGGAAAGTAACTTGATAGAACAAAGCTAGATTCAAGTTCTTTTATAACCTCTATGTCATCTTTAACTGATGTAATTAAATCTGCCTGTTCGATAAAAGTAATTGATTGATTGGCATCAACATTATAAAATACTTGAGCTTCACTATTAGGCCACTGTACTGTTATACTGTCGATGAGTTTATTATTGGATAAGCCAAAGTGTACAGGCTTGATACTCTGTCCCATGATCCCAGCACCATGATTATATCGATAGAGATGTTTGTCTCCGATAGATACTTTTACTTTTGCACCGAGTGCGTTTTCATTAGACACTGTGCCTTTAAGATTTATCTTTAGCCAATTACCAGTTGCTCCAACATTCTCAAACAAATATGGACTACTATTTGTGTTAGAAACTAATATATCCAAGTCTCCATCATCATCATAGTCAAAGACTTCTGAGGTCATACCATTGGCCATCTTGTTGGTTTGGGACGATGCCGACCAATCTATAAAGCCACCACCCTCTTCTATTTGCATATTCTTAAAGAATCGGTTCTCATATTGTAGATCATTGAAACCATTGACCACATACAAATCTTCATCGGTGTCATGGTCTGCATCAAAAAACTGCGTCCCCCAAGCCCAGTCAGCAAGTCCGATATTCATCTCTTCTGCCTTCTCCTCAAACACTCCCGTCTCTGAGCCACTAAATAGCACATTGGGCAATAGCTCCGCTATATTGGTTATATATATATCAAAGTGTCCATCATTATTGTAATCCCCTATGGTAGCTCCCATACCGTTTCCACTATTGACCATACCATACTCTTTTGTTTTATCAGTAAATCTCCCCTGATCATTTATGTATAAGCGACCCAGTCCATAGTCATTAATGACGTAAATATCCTGCCACCCATCTTCATTGACATCATATACTATACTGCACCAAGCAGACCCTTCATCCTTCAATCCACTACTCGAGCTGATATTTTTAAAAGTGCCATCACCGTTGTTACTAAACATCATATTAGCACCTTGATAATTAGAAACATATATATCTATCAGCCCGTCATTATTATAATCCCACCAGACAGAGCTTGTATAAACCGAGCCATCTTCAGGAATCATCCTTGCCTCTCTTGTTACATCCACAAAGGTCTTGCCCGCTTCATTCCTCAGTAACTGAAAAGAATTAGCATGTGTCAAAAATAAATCCGGGTAGCCATCTCTATTATAATCACCCCATGACACACCTATTTTATTATCTCTGACGTCAGCGTCAGCGTATTGATTAGTCAAGCCGACATCTTTGGTCACATCCACTAACCTTCCGAAGCCTCGGTTCTCAAGCAGCCTACTCCAAGACATAGGATTACTTTTATCAAAAGACTCATAACTAACTATGAAGACATCTAAATCTCCATCTCCATCAAAATCAGCAACGGCGTTCCCATAGTTATCGCTCATCATCGAAAGCACTGATATGTTCTTTTCTAAAAACGATTGGCTCGTAAGTGATGTCAAGCAAACAAGTTGCAAGATCACCGATATATATCTATATAAAATCATGAAGTTCATCTTTTGACTTTAATTGAAGCAGTCTGAGTTTATCATCATTTTGTGTTACAAGAATCCCAGTAGCCCCATTAGCCAATTGGATCCATTCTAAGTCCTTAACGTCACCTGTCAAGTGTAGTCCACTTTTCGCTGGATGTACTCCCTTAAACCCACCAGTTTCATCACCAAACATCACTAAGCCGTGACCTGCATCATACCTTACAGTTTCAGTCTCAGGAGTTAACATGTTACCAGCTATAATCATGTCTGCTACTCGATCACCATTGATGTCCTTAACCAATATACCATTGATGGGGCTCATCTGAGCATATCCCGGCAATGTTCTCTTCTGATACTTTCCATCTCCATTATTTATAAAAATGTGAGATCTAAACTCTACAGCTTTCCTCTTGAAGGCACTCTCTATCAAGCCACTTCCGTAAATATCTACTAGGCTTGCGCTTGCGTAACTCGTATAGTCAGGAAACTTATCTGAGATAAATGGCATCTGTTGAGAAGAACACTCTCTGCCGCGTACGGGTAGCAATTCTGTCTCAGTTTCTTTTGAGAGTACGATATCTCCTGATCCGTTTTTATCGAAGTCCGCATAATAAATCCACAAAGGTTGCTCGATAGATGGCTTATACTTATTATTAGCACCTATGTTGCCAGCGATTATATCTTCATCTCCATCTCCATCTATATCGTAGATTTCAACAGATTGCCACCAACCTTCAGTGTTTTCAATACCTCTATCTTGGTTGGACTTTACAAATGTGCCATTCTTATTTTCTAATATATTGATCCCCATCCATTCACCAACGATAACAAGATCAAGATCGCCATCACGATCTATATCACTTGGCTTTAGCGCGGTAACCATACCAAGAGTGTCAAGTTCCGGTGCAGAAAGAGTAGTTACGTCTTCAAATATTCCATTCCTATTTTCTAAAAGAAAGCTCTTTGGGCTAAGTGGATAACTCCCTGGTATCACCCTATTTGCAATAGCGAGATCAAGATCACCATCTCCATCAAAATCTAAGCTTTCGACTACTGCGCCGCTGGTTTGCATACTCGGTAACGCATTTGTATTTTTTTTATAATTACCGTCTCCGTCATTTTCGTACAAACGATCTTGATAATCATGGATACCAACAGATTCAATGCTTCCGCTAATCACGTATAAATCTAGATCACCATCCCCATCAAAATCAAAAAAGTGACTTCCTATATCTTCATATTTTTTATCAAGACTCCATACGTCATTCGATTGATTGGTAAAGCTGCCATTAATCTGTTGTAAGTAAAGGCTGGCACTCTGGCCTTTTGCTCCTCCGATATAAAAATCTTCCAATCCATCTTGGTTGACGTCAGCCACTGAAACATGAGGTCCACTCTGCGACAACTTATGCGGCAATAAGAGCTCTTTATCAAAGTCATTATAAGTCGGATCTATATGAAAATGAGCTAGTGCGATATCATCAGTTATATCTTCAACTAGGTGTTGAACATATCTTATACTTTTTGAAGACTCTTGACTTGCATCCTCATAATCGATTTTTAATTCTTCATTAACATCTGGTTTAAGCAACAATGTTTTTTTCTTATCAGGCCATATGACGATTAGAGAATCTAATCGCGTATCACTCCCTAAACCAAAGTGAATAACAGGGTCAACGGAAGACATAAAACCACGGTGCGTGTACATATCTCTTCTCTGAGTCTTGCCCTCATAATAAACCATAAGCTGTGCACCAATCGCCAAGCCATTACTTTTTGGCCCTTTTAGTTTTACACGAACAAAAGTGTTAGCTGAACGGACATTGCTTTTATTCTCATATAATTGACTTGTTTCGTTGAGGTTGTTGATGATCAAATCTAAGTCTCCATCATTGTCAAGATCAGCATATGCTGCACCGTTAGAATTAGTCTTCCCTTCAAGCCCCCACTCTTTACTTAAGTCTTCAAAGGTATAATCAGCATTATTTTTAAAAACATGATTATGTACTTTCGAAGTTGGAATCAATGGAACCAAATCTTTATAGTAATTCTTCTCCTGATTCAAATCATAATCTGCTTTAACAGCGAGAAAGTCATTGTCAATGATATCTCTGTAGATACCGTTGGTTATAAAAATGTCTTTATAACCATCATTATCAAAATCGGCCAATAATGGAGCCCAACTCCAATCCGTCTTATCAACTCCTGCCGCTTGAGATATATCTACAAAATCACCGTGCCCTGTATTGTACTGTAGTGTATTGATAGAATATGGATAATGATACCCTCTACTTGCGATTGTATTAAAGTTTTCCGTACTCATGCTAGCCATGTTACGCTTAGATTTTTGATGGTTTTTCATAGCCATATCGGCTACAAAAAGATCATTGCGCCCATCATTGTCGACGTCAGCAAAATCACTTCCCATCGAATAGAAAGATATATGTCTAAAGTAGTCGAGTATCTGATCGGTAAAGGTGCCGTCACCATTGTTGATATATAAGTTATCTGGTTTTATAAAGTCATTAGCAACATAGATGTCAGGCAACTCATCGTCATTAAAATCCCCAATAGCCGCGCTTAATCCCCAACTTCGATTTAGAATGCCTGCTTGTTGCGTGACATCTTTGAATATACCATCATGATTCTCATAAAGCTTATCAGAAAACTGATAATCAAACCCATCCATTATCTGATCACCCGTCATAATCTTGTTGATATTAGGCCAATCTATCGGATGATTAACGAGATACATATCCAAATCAGAATCACTATCCATATCAAAGAAATATGCCTGACTCGAAAAACTATGATCGTCTAACCCATATAATGATGCTTGCTCGGTAAAGGTGAGATCACCATTGTTTATAAACAACTGATTAGTGCGGTACTCTTCCGTATGCATTCCTGACTTACATATGTATAAGTCTAAGTGCCCATCATTATTGATATCTATAAACGAGACCCCAGTGGTGATACCAAAGCCGCCTTCTACACCTGCGGACAGGGAGATATCTTCAAACTCTAGATCACCCTTGTTAAGGTATAGCTTGTTCTTACCAACAGTAGAACCAAAATATAGATCTGCTAAGCCATCACTGTTAACATCTCCTACAGCAACACCAGATCCATTATAATAGTATAAGTAGTTGAGGATATTGATTCTTTCATTCTCTACGATCTCATTGACAAAGTCTATGTGAGAATGATCTTGATGAATCTTTTGAAAAAGGGGGCTCTTGGTGTCAAGTGCTGAGACAGTATTTTGATCATTAAGTTGACTAGTACAACTCAAAAAAATGACAATGAGACATCCTATAAATGAACTAAGTAGAGCATTTATTGCAACTCTCATTTATCTATTTTTAATGTTCAATTTTTATAAAATACCACCCAATTTAAAATAGAACTTTCGGCAACCGAAATTTATCTTTTGCCGAAAGTCTATTTGAATAGCTATCTAATCTATTCCGTATGAAAAAAACTATCTATGAAAATCTATTAATTTTATTAATGATTTGGATCTTGCACTAATACATCTGGCTGCAAATCAATCTGTACCTGAGGCACTGGCCAATGATCATCTTTGCCTGCATCATATTGAGCACCTGTCATCCAAGGTCTTAATCCATTTTCATTAGCGAGGTATGCAGATAATACTTCAGCATCAACGCCCCATCTCACGAGATCAAAAAACCTCATTCCTTCTAGTGCGAACTCAAGTCTCATCTCATGTCTGACTGCTTCACGAGCGTAATTTTGATCTGGGAATGACTCATACAGTCCAAGATTATAATTGGCTGCAGGTTGCGACTCATCAATATCTAATTCAAAGCCAGCTTCAAAAGTTGTATTTGATATTTTACCCATCACCATATCATCTGAAGCTCTTTCTCTTATTCTATTCACCAGGGTTAAGGCCGTAGTGAGATCACCTTCTTCTACCGCTACTTCTGCTCTCCATAAGATGACGTGACTTAATCTTATGAGGTTAAAGTTATCACCGTTTAGACCACCGGCCCACCACCAATCTTGTGTCTTAATGGTACCTTCATTCCTTCTAAAAAATTGGATTTTTTTGTTTAAAAATGGGCCCATACCTTGTTGATCCAACATCCAATTACTTCCTGTAAATGGCCCCCAATCTAAGAATGGAATACCTCTTCTTCCTATTGTCCAATCTACTCTTGGATCGAGTGTTTGATCTGTTGGAGTGAATTCTTCTGTAAATTCTATATTATGATCTTCTCTTAATAAGTCGTTCTGAAATTCTCCAAATAACGGCAATCCATTCTCATCAACTTTAAATGCATTAAATAAGTCAAAGGATGGTGCACTATAGTCACAACAAAAACCTATCGCTCTTGAAAACAAAGTCTGATGATCCAAGCCAGAATTAGCGACCCCTGCTCCGTCATTTACAGAATACTGTATTTCAAAAATTGACTCTCTATTATTTTGAAATTCCTCATTATGATTATCATAAAAGTGATCCATTAGTTCAAATGGCCCATTATTCAAAATATCATCAAGAAGGACCTTAGCCTCAGCAAACTCTTGTTGAAACAGATGAACTCTTGCCAATGTTGCTTTAGCAGTCCATCTCGAAGCTCTTGCTATATCCGTTGGGGCTTCAGCCATTTGATTATCGATCCCCCATCTTAAATCTGCCTCTATCTCATCCCAGATCTCTGTAGCATTAGATACAGTTACTGGATCCACGTCCTCAGTGATATAAGGAACCATCTCAAACTTCAATCTCAACTGGAAATGATACCAACCTCTTAAGAAACGAGCTTCTGCTTCGAACTGCCTTGCTTTGTCTGCCGAAATCTTATCTCCAGCCAAAGCTAATACGCGAAGTGCGTCATTAGATCTAGCAACACCATCAAAATGAATCTTCCATGCTCCATTAAGCCATTGGTTATCAGGTCTGACCTCGTATCTCTCGATATCATTAATCTGTGACCAACCTCCGGTTTGGTCACCTCTATACATATCATCCGAAGGAACATCTCCCCACACCCAGTTGGTACCAGATGCTTCTCCTTGTTGTCCATCCGGACTTTCACCAGCCGCATAACCATCAAGTAAAGAGTATGCCGCTATGATAAGCGCATCTACTCCAGCTTCTTGTTGTAAAGTAATCTCATTGATCGAACCAAAAGGTTCTTCGATTAAAAAGTCATCACCGCAACTTGTAATGAACGCACCACAAATAACTGCCGCGACAATCGCAAATAATTTAGAATTTTTCATAAATAATTAATTTTTAAAGTGTGACATTAACACCTAATTGAAACTGCTTAGATATAGGCCATCCTCCTACATCTACACCTCTATTTATTTCTCTGCCAAAAGCAGAAGTGACTTCAGGATTTAATCCTTCATAACCTGTAATTGTTAATAGGTTTGAAATATTGACATAAATTCTAACACTTGTCATGTTCAGTTTACCCAATAAGTCCGGTTGTAAGTTATAACCAAACTGAAGGTTCTGAACTCTCAAGAATGAGCCATCTTCGATATAATTGGTAGAAGCATTTTGCTCAAAAGACGTTGCGCTAGATGCTTTTGGCAACACAGCATCTGCGTTATTTTCTAAAAACGGACTACCCCAAGATCTAAATAATCTATCTGGCGCCTTTGGTCCTTGAAACAAACCATATCTTCTGAATCTTGCCGTGTAATTTGCAATATCATTTCCAACACTCGCATATAAGAATGTGGATACATCAAACCCCTTATAATCTATGCCTAAGCTCAATCCCGTAGTAAAGTCAGGATGAGGACTTCCTATAAAAGTTCTATCCTCAGGTGTAATCTCACCATCACCATCAAGATCTGCGATTCTTAGATTACCAGGTTGGTTGTATGTTCCATTAACAGCATGAGCGTCTGCTTCTGCTTGCGTCTGGAAGATACCTTCTGATACATAACCAAAAAACTCAGGAAATGAAGAACCCACCGTTGCTCTAGTATAAGACTGACCTCTTAGATCATCACCAACGATAAACTCATTTACATTTTCAGAGAGCTTGGTAACTTCATTTCTATATGATGAGAAAACGAGACCGACATTATATTGTAATGCGCCAGTGTTTCCTCCATTATAATCTAGAGTTATATCAAATCCCTTATTTGACATAGAACCAATATTAACAGCGGGGGCAAATGCAGATCCTGCTGTAGCTGGTATCTGTACATTGAACAACATGTCATCAGTATCCTTACTCCAGAGATCTACTGTAAGATCTACCCTACTAAAGAGCGATGCATCGATTGCAAAATTCACGGATGTAGTTGTCTCCCATTTGGCGTCCGGATTACCTACTGACGCTGTCTGATAACCAAGTGTGATATTATTGTCCGACCCATCTATCGCATAGAAAGAACCACCTGGATTAGAATTAAATGTTGAGAATGAGTTATATGGATTGTTTGTTTGGTCATTACCTGACTTACCCCAACTCGCTCTTACTTTTAGATCATCGATCCAATTATTGTTAGCCATAAAAGACTCAGAACTCAATCTCCATGCAGCAGAAAGCGCTGGAAACACACCAAATCTATTATCTCCTAATACAGATGAACCATCTCTTCTTAGCGTCCCTTCAAATACATATCTGTTGTCATAATTATAAGCCACTTTTCCAAATTGTGACAAGGTAGTCGTCGCTACTGCTGACCCGTTAACTATATCTCCTGTTGCTCCTGCACTAAGTACCAAAAAGTTAAGATCATTAGAGAAGAAGCCTGTCTTAGATGCACTAAGCCATCGCGCTGAGCTCCTTCTAGCTTCATAACCTGCTAACACACTGATGTTATGAACATCTTGTAGTGTAGTTTTATAATTTACAGTGTTGGACCAATTCCAGATAGTATTATTTGAGCTGCCTTCTGACAAAGCCGTATTCCGAGCTCCATTGACATCTTCATAAGCCGGTAACTGGGGACTAAAATTTCTATTATTTATAATATTATATCCTAATAGTGATCTAAATGTCAAGCCGCTTATAGGGCTTACTTCACCGTAAACATTGCCACTTAGTTGCCAGCTATTTCCTTTGTTATCTTTAAGTCTCTCTAACTGGGCAAGTGGGTTAGGACCATCGTTCAGGCCACCAACGACAGAACCAGCGAAATTCCCCCCCTCATCTCTTATTGGTATCAACGGGCTCACTTCATTAATAGATCTGAAGATACCTCTAGAATTATTGCTATTGTAACCTGTGTTGGTATTCAATGTGACACCTAATCGTTGACCGATTTTGAACCAACTGTTGACTTTTGTATCAACATTTGCTCTTAGCGCATACCTATCAAACTGTGTAAATTGCAGCAAGCCTTCTTGTTGCAAAAAGCTACCATTAAATGAATAATTGGTATTTTTACTTCCACCTGATACAGTCAAGTTAAAATCTTGAATTAGGGCATTTCTATAAATGGCATCTAACCAATCTGTCCCCTCTCGATTAGCTCTAGTGATTGGGTAATCTTGTTGATTGTAAAGATCTAAACTCGCATTGGCATCTCCATTTGATGCACCTGCCGGAAATAGAAAATCATTTAAAGCAGGTGTGGCGCCATTTCCATAATGAGGATGACTTGGGTCGATCCCGTCATTTGTCATTTCTAACCACAACATCTGTCCGATCAAGTCTGGATCTGTCATTAAATCGTATTTGGCATCAGGCGATTCTATACCAGTCCTGAGGGATACTTCTACTTTGGGAGCTTGATTGACCTTTCCAGCTTTAGTTGTTACTAAGATTACACCATTAGCACCCCTTGCGCCATAGATAGCCGTGGCCGAAGCATCTTTCAATATCTCAATGGACTCCACCTGACTTGGCGGAGGTTGAGGAGCGTCAAAGACTCCATCCACTACCCAAAGAGGGTTGTTGTTGTTGATGGTTCCCATCCCTCGGATTCTCACTTGAGCATTGCTTCCCGGAGTTGGAGCTGCAATCACAGTTACACCAGAGGCACTTCCTTGAAGAGCCTTTGTTACATTGGCGACCCCCTGTTGTTCTAGAAAGTCTTTTTTAACGGAGGTAACTGCACCAGATATATCTCCTCTGCGACGAGTACTATAACCTACTACAACGACTTCATCTAAGGTGCTCGTAGCTTCTATCATAGTAACATCTAAAAGACCGCGCCCTCCAACGGGTACCTCTTGATTCTCAAATCCGATATAACTAAATACCAGTGTATCTTGTGCAGAAGCAGTCAAAGAGTATCTACCGTCTATATCTGTCATAGTTCCTTCCGCAGTATTTTTTATCAGTATAGATACACCTATTAGTGGCTCTTGTAGTTCATCTACTACTGCACCACTTACCACCACATTTTGTGAAGTAAGTACGACAGTAGAGTATAAAAACAGAAATAGAGCCAATGCAGATTTCTGTTTAAAGTGATTAAAAAATGTTGTTAGTTTCATATTGACACTTTTAGTTTTTTCAAGAGACTGTAAGGCAAGTAAGTGAGAAGGATGTATCAACACTCCGTCTATGTCGATTATCACCATCTAACAACTGTACTCTATCAATCAACTCGTGCATAATTATTTATCCGAACTTCATATTCGAAACTAAATTAGCATTCCAGATAACTGTATAGCAGTTAAACCCCATAGACAAAAACTGTACATCATTTTTTTGAAGATCGATAATATATATACATTCAATCTATGCCTATAAATGCCATAATTCTAAGCGAGAAAACTGCTTATCAGCTCTTTCGGTTGCTCTAATTATGATCATGTTTTTAGGTCAGGACTACAGAAAATTAAGGTTGTATAGTTTCTGTCTATAAGTCTATATAGTTTGAGGCCTCTATGGTAAGCTCCAGATAAGATTTAAACAGTATAAAGACAATGAGTACAGCAAAATAGGACCTCTCAAAGCGACTTTAGCTTCATGACTAAAGAAAACACCGTTCAAATCTGACTAAAAAGTAAGTTTTCAAAAGACATGGATGCATTCAGAAAGCATCTCGCTCTACCAATTAGTATAAGAACCATCATTACGATGAAGTCGAGGTACTTCTATTGGCTCAAATTCAGTGCTCATTGCTAGGGCTTCATTGAACTCCACTCCTAAACCAGGCGACTCTGGTACGATATATCTATTACCTTCTAATACAGGTTGAACTGGATAAAAGCGAGCATCATTAGTACCTGACTGCTCTGCATGAGTATTGATCTCTTCAAGACAAAAAACATTAGTGCAAGCTGCTGCTAAATGTATCGTCGCTGCCGTACAAATAGGTCCGAGAGGATTATGAGGCATGAGGTCTATGTAGTGCATCTCTGCTAAGGATGCTACTTTCTTTGCTTCGGTAAGCCCTCCGATATTACATACATCAAGTCTCACAAATTGTGTGATGTTCTTCTGTATATATGGTTGGATATGCCATTTACTAGACATCTCTTCTCCTATAGCAAATGGAACATCTATCATCTTCCTTAGTGCTTGATAGGATTCTGGAGATTCATCACGTATAGGTTCTTCTATAAAATCTAAAGTCCCTACAGGCATTTTCTTTATGAAGGATACCGTCTCAGGAACACTTAGGCGATGATGATAGTCTATGCCTAACACAATCTCCTTACCAATGATCTGTCTCAACTTAACTAAATACTTTGCCATCAAATCAATAGATTCTCGTGGTTCAAACCGTCCTGGATCGTCCGATGATTCATATACAGCAGGTGCAAGTCTAAGCACTTTCCATCCATGATCTACGAGTATCCGTGCCTTTGATTCTAATTCATCCCAATCCGAAAATCTCAATGAAGCAAAGCACTCCACATGATCTCTTTGCCTCCCTCCAAGTAACTGATATACTGGTACATCCAAGTACTTTGCTACTATATCATAAAGAGCAATGTCGATACTCGATATCGCAGCACTGATCACTCGGCCTCCTTCAAAATATTGGCTTCTGTACATCTCTTGCCACAACGCCTCTATGCGCAATGGATCCTTACCGATAAGAAACTTTTTAAAATGCTCGATCACTCCCATCACAGCATACTCCCTTGTTGAGAGTCCAGATGCTCCTAATCCATATAATCCATTATCAGCTTCGACCTTAACGATGAGCTGACTACCGTGTCCAACATTGATTGGATAGCACTTTATTGATTTAATTTTCATGGCTTTTTTTAATATTCTATTCCTCAATCTAAGTGTATATGACGGAGAACGCTAAAAATAAACTATACAAAAACCAGATAGTCAATTCATCGACTCTTACTTTCTTAATCAACTACTTATAATTTTTCAAATTAGACTTTTATTTATAATGATTAAAGTACTACCCATGGGTAAAAAAAGATATGCAACTCTAACCTTGATTTTTATTTCCGTGATCATCAACTACTTAGATCGTAGTAACATCTCTGTAGCGGCATTTGCCATCAGTGATGAGTTAGAGCTCTCAACAGTTCAGATGGGATTAGTGTTCTCTGCTTTTGCTTGGACCTACTCTGCACTACAGATCCCGGGAGGTATCTTAGTGGATCGAGTCAAGCCACGCTTATTGTACTCTATCATCTTATCTCTTTGGTCTCTCGCCACTTTAGTTCAAGGATTTATCTCTTCTCTAGCTGCTCTAATTGGTTGCCGTGCAGCCATTGGCATATTTGAAGCGCCTGCATACCCTGCAAATAATAAAATAGTAACCAGTTGGTTTCCCGAAAATGAAAGAGCCAGCGCCATAGCCATATATACATCAGGGCAATTTGTTGGACTTGCATTTCTAACCCCTGTTTTGGTAATTATTCAAGATTCTATAGGTTGGAGAGGGCTATTTATCACCTCAGGGCTGATCGGTATTATATGGGCCGCGGTTTGGTATATATTATATAGAGATCCCCATAATCATAAGTCACTTAGCGAAGAAGAATTAGAATACATAACTCAGGGACGAGGCTTTGAAGCAGAAGAGATAGCACCTACGGTAAAGAACAAGATTACATTCAGTGATTTTAAAAAGATGATATCTCACCGAAAATTAATTGGTCTATATATCGGACAGTTCTGTCTCGGTTCTTTGTTCATATTTTTCCTGACCTGGTTTCCCACATATTTGGTAAAGTTTAGAGGGTTGGACTTTATCCAATCGGGCTTTTTGGCATCACTACCTTTTTTAGGAGCTTTTGTAGGTGTGCTCGCATCAGGCTTCACCTCTGACGCTTTAGTAAAGAGAAAAGTTTCTCCAGAAATCGCGAGAAAAGCTCCCATTTTACTGGGGATGTTACTGTCGATATCTATTATAGGAGCTAATTATACTGATAGCACCTTTCTCATCATACTGTCCTTAACGATTGCATTTTTTGGCAACGGCCTTGCTTCTATCACTTGGGTATTTGTCTCTTTACTTGCGCCAGTTAGATTGATTGGACTGGTTGGTGGAATATTTAATTTTATAGGCGGACTTTCTGCGGTTATCACACCGATAGTCATTGGATATCTTGCTAAGGATGGAGATTTTGAACCTGCGCTATTCTACATCGGTATGCTGGCCATTATTGGATTCTTCTCTTACTTACTCCTCATTGGAAAATTAGAAAGAATAGAGGTAGAATAATTAGAATATTAATGCATAACGAATAAGAACAGCCTCCTTCAAACTACGGTAGTCGTGCGCTTAGATCAATAACTTGATTAGAATGTGTAATAAGAATGTGACAATAACAAGGTTAGCTAAGTCCCCTATCTTTAATGAGAACATATAAAAAAGTCCTGTACTGATTTGCATCAGTACAGGACTTCATCAACCATAAGTTGATATACCTAACTTATAAAAGTTAAGATGCCCACCTGTTTTGCTGATGAATAAAAGGAGGTCAAAGGTTAATGACTTGCTACTTTAACTCCCTTGGCTAAGTGAATTTTTCTTCTCTTGCCATGAAATCTTCTTATGTACTGATAATCGCTATTTTTATACTGATGGGTTAATCCCCATTCAAGCGCCTTAAACGGCTCGTCAGGATCTTCCGTATCCAATGTCCTGTTGAGACCGATAGCATGTGGTGCATCTTTGATAACAGACCTAATATTAAAGTTGATACCATCTGGTGACCACTGGAGCGTGTTTTTCTCAGGGCCATCAGTCGTGATGAGCGAAGCGATGCCTCCGTCTCTGTGCCATACACATATCTCATGACCACTATTAGAGATTGGGTTGTAAGGCGACTTAACATATGGACCGAGTGGGTCATCTGATATAGCAAGACCGTGTCGTATCTGCCTTCCGCCAAATGTAATCTCTTCTCCCATCTGCTCTCCTTTGTAGTATAGATAGTACTTACCTTGATATGCAAGAAGACATGGGTCATGTACTTTATGACTATCGAAATCTCCCTTCTTTATAACGTTAAATCTGTTTTGTTCTTCTCCTTTCCATATACCATTGTCCGCTGGACTAAGGATAGGCTCTGCGCTCTTATGCCAAGGACCATATGGAGAGTCAGCCCATGCAAGACCAACTTGATTTTTTACTCTTACGGAGTACGGCGACTGTACCGTCTGATATGTAAGGTAGTATTTGCCTTTGTCCTCTAAGATCTCCACTGTAAATACTGATCGATCGTCGTAAGCCCCTGGCTCTCCTCTCGCTACAGCTAATCCCTCTTCTTTCCATGTCCAACCATCTTCAGAAGTGGCAAACCAAATGTCGCATCTATCCCATGGAAAAACTTTATCCTTCTCTACATCCCCTCCAAAACCATGCGAAGGGCCTAAGCTCTTAGAGTACCACACAAAATACTTGCCGTCATACTTAATTAGAGCGCTTGGATCACGTCGCACTACTCCTTCTTCATATGCAAGATCCCCTTTCAAGTCAGATACTTGAAACTCCCCGAACCACTCATTGCCTAGGTCTGGCCACTCTAATGCTCTCTTGGAAGCAGCACTTAAGTGCTCTCTATCTGTGATACCTAACTTATCTAATTGGGCATCGGTTATCTCTAATGTCTGATCCTCTTCATTGGGGATGGATATGGAGTTTGAACAACTGGAACAAAACAACAAAATCACTAATCCGAGCAAGCTAGGTCTTCTCAATATCTTATATAAATCTTTTACTATCATCTTTCTTTACAAAACAAATGTTGAATGAATATTTTTCTAATTTGAACAGCCTTACCGATTATAAGTTATGCATATTCTTTCTATATCAATAATAATTAAAAATATAATTAGAAGCTATTACCAAAGGCTATGACGCTAACTCCTATGAGCATGGATATCAAACCCATGTAAAGGAACTTTCGTGATTTTTTTGACCCGTTGGACCATTCACCTGTGAAGATCCCACTAAGTATGGCAACAGCTACACATATGGTATTAAAAATGGCATATCCTACGGTATTGCCAGATTGGCCTAACAAGTATGCTGCATATGCAAATGAAGCAGATGCCGCAAAATTGAAAATGGCCATAAGACTTGTAAGTAATATATTCTTTGATAAATGCTTCGTTTTGAATTTACTCCAGAGTGACTTACTAGTCAGTTGTACGATAAAATATGGAATAACAAACAGTGCTCCTGACACATAAATAACAAGCATAACTATGACCGCAGTCACCCACTCTGGATTGCCTAAAGCGAGCGAACTTTCATGTATGACCGGTCGTCCTGCAGCATTAGCATAACTAAAGCCGGTGGCTAGTAATCCACCTGCTATTGCAATCAAGATCCCTGTCGTCATTGACTTATGCAATCCTGAATCATCTTCGTTAGTTGCTTGATCAGCTTCTCGAGTAAGTCCTGCTTTCCCATTGAATAAAACCCCAGATAGCACGATCAACAACCCTAAAAGAATAGTGATTAGTTTTTTAGAATCTGGCACCCCATCTACCATAAATGGCAGTAAAGAACCAATCAATATAACCGTACCAATAAAGAGTGAAAAGCCTAAGGATAGTCCAATATAATCAATCGCCTTGCCCCACATCATAACGCCGACACCCCATAGCAAGCTAGCAAACATCATTTTCGCTAAGATGTCAGAAGGTATAGAAGTTATTATCTCCCCTAACCCCTCTACCATAAGTAAACCTGCTGCTATGGGAACGATGATCATATTGATAAAAAACATGAGCCCCCATGTATTCTCAAATTCGAACTCCTTGGTAAACTTCTCAGGAAGAGCGTATAGTCCAAGCATAATGCCTGCGAGAACTGCCCATATAATGCCCGTGATCATAATTAGTTTTTACTGTTTATTCGTCTTGTCATTTATGCGACTAAGATGCCGAAGAATACAAAAAACACCTTGTCAAGCTTCTGTACAAAACATGGACAAACTCAAATTTTGATAGCATTTCCGTGGTATTCATCATAATTGTTCGTGATTAAAATTTATTTCTATTGTCATATTGTAGAACTGTGAGCTGACTAAATATTTGACGAAAGTCATCCATCTAAAAAGTCAAGTTTATATCTGGATATATGGTTCGAGTTTTTGCCAATCAAACGTGACACCAATACCAACTTCATCTGATGCAACCGCTCTATAATCATGCACAACTAGAGGCCTGATTGTATACTCATCAATTGGAAAACTGTGTACTTCTAACCATCCAGCATTGGGCTGGCTTGAGACAAGACTTACATGAAGTTCTTGCATACCATGAGAGCAAACAGGTATGTTGTGTTGCGCTGCGAGCTTAGCAGCCTGTAGCCATCCCGTGACACCTCCACAATTAGAAGCATCTGGTTGAATGAAAGAGAGCTTTGATTGATGAACCGCATACTCAAACTCATGTATCGTATGAAGGTTCTCACCCATCGCCAATGGCATACCGGTCGCATCTGCTATCTGCGCATATCCTTGATAATCATCCGGTATCGTCGGCTCTTCAAACCAATAGATATTGTATTGCTCAAATGACTTGGCTGCAAGAATCGCCTCCTCCACAGTCATAGAATAATTAGCATCTACCATAAAAGTGATGTCATCCCCTATCAACTCTCTCACTGCTTTGATACGATCGATATCTTCAGAAAGATTGTCTCTACCTATCTTAATCTTCACAGCGTTGAAGCCCCGATCCAAGTAACCTTGTATATTAGAAAGTAGCTTCTCTAATGAAAACATGAGATCGATCCCACCACAATACGCCTTACAACTATTGTCCACTGCACCTGCCATCTTCCATAATGGCAAGTTGGCCGCCTTGCACTTGATATCCCATAGTGCAATATCAATTGCTGAAATTGCAAAAGACGCGATTCCTCCACGACCGACATAGTGAATATGCCATTGCATAAAGTCATATATCTTATCCACATCTGACCCATCCATACCAATCAATGCTGGACCTAAATCATAATCAACCATGGCCCTGATAGCATGACCTCCCTTACCACCTGTATATGTATATCCCGTACCTTGAAATCCACTCTCAAGAGTTATTGTTACAGTGACTAACTCGAAATGATAATGATCCCCATGCTTTGCATCAGAAAGGACTTCTGCAAGTGGCACTTCAAATAGTTTTGTCTGAACCGACCTAATTTTTGAACTCATCGTTGGTTTATAAATATTTCTTTTAACCTCTTTATATTTTTAAAAGCACTATGTAGCAGAAGCAGTGCTAAATCTAAAAACTGTCTGACTACTAAACGGCTTATCTGGACCGGTCAGTGATCCTGGTGATCCTGGTATATTAGGACCATTGGGGTATCTGCTTGTCTCAAAACACATCCCTCTATACTTACCATATCGTTGTCCAGTCTCTCTTCTGAGCTCATCAGAAGTAAAATATCCGGTATAAAATAAGGCTCCAGGTTCAGTAGTCAAAATCTCAAGAATAGAGTCACTTTGTGTATCTCTGATCTCTGCAACTTGAGTGAGTGCCCCAATCGGATGATCAAATAAAAAGTAATGCTCAAATCCAGTCTCTAACTCCTCAAAACAATCCTTGAGCAGCTGGCCTTGAGATAGATCCTCAAGTGTGCCAACGACAGATTTTATAGGGCCAACAGGAACATTAGTTTCATCTGGATCTAATACTCGAGTAGCATCAATCTTTACTTCGTGATCATGGATTGTACTTTCGAATCCTGAAAGATTAAAGTATGTATGATTGGTCAACGATAGTGGAGTTTCTCTATCTGATGTCCCCTCATATTTTATGGAAAGTTCATTTTCATTGCTTAATTGAAATCTCACTGAGACTTCTACTTGTCCTGGATACCCTTCATCCAGATGTTCGCTTTTCAATTTCATATGAAGGGTTGGAAGCTCACCTTTATTTATAATCTCAGCTTGCCATATCATCTTATCAAACCCCACTATCCCACCATGCAAATGATTACTCCCATTGTTAACTGCGAGCTTGTAATCTTGGTCTCCGATACTAAACAGTCCGTCTTTGATCCTTGATGCATATCTACCTACTGTACAGCCGAAGTAAGGTGCATTGTTACGATACGCGTCGCTGAGATAACCATCCATAGAGTCAAATCCACATGCAACATGCTTATCTTTCCCTTGCGGATCTTTGATTATAATGGACGTTATCGTAGCGCCATAGTCTATAATCTTTACTTGCATGCCTCCTTCATTACTCAATGTGTACTGAGTAACAACTCTTCCTTCAACTTCTCCAAACTTATCTGATATTATCATTGCAGTTGACATTATTGGATTTTTCTAAAACTTAACGTAAGAAGTTTTCTTTTCTAAATATTGATCTAAGCCATATTTGCCATCTTCTCCTCCTGTACCACTTAGCTTAAGCCCATTATGAAAACCCTGATGTTGCTCACCATGCCCCCTGTTGACATATATCTCTCCAAATTCTAAATCTTGAGTTAGTCTCATGATTTTTTTCATATCAGATGTGAACACCATAGCTGCTAATCCGTAGTCAGTATCATTAGCATACTTGACTACTTGATTATAAGTTTTGAATTTTATGACAGGAAGTACAGGACCAAACAACTCTTCATGTACAATCTTCATGTTTTGCTTGACGTCACCTAAAATAGTAGGCTCGTACCAATATCCTTTTTTAAACAGTTTACCAGACGGTCTCGAGCCACCACATAGCAACTCAGCACCGTCATTAAGACTCTCTTCGACCAACTCTTCAAGATGTACAATACCTGCAAGATTGGTCTTCGGCCCTATATCTGTTTGATCACTTCGTGGATCACCAATTTTCAATTTTTTAACTTCCTTCAAAAACTTTTTCATGAAGACATCGTAGATATCCTCATGGACATACATCCGCTCATTGCATGTACAGACTTGACCGCAATTATCAAATCTCGAATGCAAAGCTCCTGCAACTGCTTGATCGATATCTGCATCTTTAAATATTATACAAGGAGCCTTTCCTCCTAATTCTAATTGGACATGTGTCAAGTTCTGTGCTGCAGATCTAAATATAGCTTGGCCTGTAGGCGTACCTCCAGTCATTGTAACCATCTTAGTTATCGGGCTCTCGACAAGTGCTCTTCCAACTTCTGCATCGCCTGTCACCATATTGATCACGCCGTCAGGGACACCGGCCTTGGCGGCTATGTTGCAAAGCTCTAAGGTTGATAGCGGCGCCTCTGGAGTGGGTTTGACGACTAGAGTATTGCCGGTGATGAGTGCAGGTCCTAACTTCCGACCAGCAAGAGCTAGTGGGAAGTTCCAAGCAGTAATTGCAACGACAACACCTCTTGGTACTTTGTTGATCCATATTTGCTCATCAGGGTTGTCGGATTGTACGATATCTCCTTCGATCTGTCTAGCCCACTCGCAAGCATACTCTATAAAAGTACAGGTCACCTCTACTTCAAACTTTGCAACTCGGAGCAACTTGCCTTGCTCAGCTGTTATCAATTGTGCCAGTCGATCTGCGTTTTTTCTGATGCCCGCAGTAAACTTTCGTAAAATATCAGCACGTTGTCGTGCTGGGACTTTTTTCCATTTGGCTTGAGCTTTATCAGCAGCTTTTAGAGCAGCGATAGCATCTTTGGGACTGGCCCTTTGGACAGTACCAACTACAGATTCATCCATTGGGTTGATGATCTGATCCTTGGACTTCGTCTTAGAGTCTACCCAAGAGCCATTGATAAATAGTTTATATCGCTTCATTATTTTCTAATTTGATTGATCTAATCTATATTGAGCTATCGTCCCATCCATCCGCCATCTACAAGCATGATGGACCCATTCATATAAGAAGATGCATCAGAACACAAAAAGACAGTGGGGCCTGCAAAATCTCGAGGCTCTCCCCATCTACCTGCAGGTATTCTTGCTAGGATTGATTGGGATCTTTCTGGATTGTTTCTAAGTGCTTCAGTATTGTCTGTACTGATATAACCTGGAGCAATCGCGTTAACATTGACGCCGTGTTGTGCCCATTCATTAGCAAAGGCCATCGTTAGCTGACCGATAGCACCTTTACTTGCAGCATAGCCAGGCACAGTGATACCACCCTGAAAAGTCAGAAGAGAAGCAGTGAAAACAACCTTACCGCTTTTACGTGCTATCATTTCTTTGCCGATCTCACGTGTCAAAATGAATTGTGCGTTTTGATTGACTTCTACAACTTTGTCATACATCTCGTCAGGATGTTCTGCTGCCGGCTTCCTAAGTATGGTTCCTGCATTATTGATGAGTATGTCGATCTGTGGGTTATCTTTTTTCACATTACTGATGAAGTCATAGAGCGCTGTTCTATCACTGAAATCACACTGATACGCCTTAAATGACCTGCCTCGAGCTTTTACTTCTTTTTCAATATCACTACCGCTCAATGCTAAAGTTGCAGAAACACCGAGTATGTCTGCTCCAGCCTCTGCAAGCGCTGTAGCCATAGCTTTTCCGATTCCCCTTTTACAACCCGTCACTAAAGCGGTCTTCCCAGCAAGAGAAAACGATTCTAATATATTCATGTTCTTATTTTTGACAATTCATCAATACTTTCATCCCATCAGGACTACGGTCTATCCCTTCAAATACACTTTGTATATCCGATAAATCTGCGACTTGAGTGATTAACTTATCGAGTTCTATAGCTTCGTCAGCAACGAGGGCTATAGCTTTATCAAAGTCATCCTCTTCATAGACCCTTGCTCCTATCAGTTGTAACTCTTTCCAAAAAAACTGAAAAAGATCAACGGCTCGCGTTTGTCCATGTATCGCTACCATCACAATCCTTCCTCTTATCCCTGCGATCTTAGGCATAAGATC
Source organism: uncultured Saprospiraceae bacterium (assembly GCA_937942435.1). Lineage (GTDB taxonomy): Bacteria > Bacteroidota > Bacteroidia > Chitinophagales > Saprospiraceae > JAJRXG01. Next base: position 3,931 of record CALDEM010000050.1, on the reverse strand, counting down.
CACTGTCGCTTGGACGCCTGCTACTTCAAAAACGACATCAGCTAATCTTCCTTGGGTATCTTCGTTGATTTGGTCGACGATATCTACTTCCGTTGGGTTGAGTGCTATTAGTCCAAGCTCTTTGGCCAAAGAGACCCTCTTTGGGTTTACTTCAGAGACATAGACAGTCGCTCCAGTTTGCTTTGCTACAAGAGCTATCAAGATGCCTATGGGCCCTCCTCCAAGGACGACAGCAACCTCTCCTTGACAAAGACCTGACATCTTTACATCATGACAGGCCACTGCCAAAGGCTCGACAAGTGCTGCATACTTTAAGTTAGTTTTTGCTGGTAACTTGTGTAAGGTAAAAGAAGGTACATTCCATAGAGACTGCATGGCGCCAGGGCTATCTATACCGATAAACTTTAACTCCTTACAGATATGACTATAACCTTTGTCTGAAGGTTTTTCGCCTCTATTATCTAAAGGTCTCACTACTACCTTATCTCCAACTTGAAATCCGATAACACCTTCACCTAGTGCTTCGATTGTACCCGACATCTCATGACCGATGGTCATCGGATGAGGTACACGGCTATCCATCGCACCGTGAAAAATATGCATGTCTGTACCACATACACCACAGTAAGCAACTTTGATCTGAACTTCACCTGTATCTGGTAAAGATGTACGACTAGGTTCTACTGAAAATGTATGATCTCCTTTATAATAGCTTGCTATCATTGTCTATAAATAAATTGTGATTTGAGTCATTGCAATATAGAGAATGTAAGTCTGACGACATGTTACAGCAATGGATAGCTACCTGTACAAAATCTGGACACTGCACACTTATCATTCATATCGACCTTTACATTATTTGAATCTAAGTGATTCATAATAGTGCTTATAGCCTAATGATTGAAGGAAAGCATATCTGAGATGAGGACCTCACCAGACTATACTACTCTTGTTTAAAGACTTGATATGACATAGAAAAGCATAGACACGGACCAATCTCAGGTCAACCAGAAAATGATAACTGCTTATATAAGAAGTAGTGTCATAGATATTACAAAGAGTCATCGCACCCTTTGGATGACAAGCGATGAAAAGAGGATCCATACCACTCCCGATAGCACAAAGTTGTTAATCTCTTCTGATTATACCTGCAACGATTTAGCTAAAGCAACTTGGATATCCTGATACGCTCCTAATATTCTCTTTGACAACCTAGGCATACTGATAAAACCATGGATCATACCTTCATACTCTTTGAAGGTGACATCGTTGCCAGCTTCTTTTAATCTATGGGCATAAGCTTCTCCTTCATCCTTGAGTGGGTCGAACTCAGCCGTACATACGTATGCTGGCGGAAGCCCTGATAGATCTTCTGCTAAGAGAACAGATAGATACGGAGACTTCAGATCTTCTTCAGATGACTTATAGTGATCGATAAACCACTGCATAGCCTTCTTCGTTAAAAAATATCCATCTCCTAACTCTGTTATAGAAGAGGCGCTTAGATATCCATCTGTACAGGGATAGATCAACACTTGATAGATGATCTTAGGACCACCTAGATCTCTGGACATCAGACAAACGGCTGTTGAAAGATTAGCCCCCGCACTATCGCCCATAACCACCAGCCTTGAAGCATCTCCTCCAAAGTCAGCAGCATGATTAACTGCCCAACCTGTAGCATCATAACAATCATGAAGCGGGATAGGAAACTTAAACTCAGGCGCTAAGCGATAACCGACAGAGATAACAATTGCTTGGTTATCTCGACAGATCCGTCTACAGACCTTATCATGACTATCGATACTACGCATAACAAACCCACCTCCATGGAAGTACATGATAATGGGTAAGTCTTTCTGGTTATTGGGATGATAAATCCTAATAGGCAACTTAGCATCTCTCACAGGGATGGACATGTCCTCTACCCTATCTAACTCTATAGCTTTATAATCTATCAATCCACCGAGCTTCTCCATCGTCCTTTGGGCCCCTGCTCTAGCTGTTACAGGGTCAAGCTCATACAACTCAGGACCTTTCTGTCTATTGAGAAACCAGAGGAGTGCTTTTATTTTAAATGGTATCGCCATAATTGATCTTTACTAACTCATCACTTTTAGAAATGCTTCTCGGTATGATTGCCCCAAAGGTAATTGACAGGATGACTGCTCCAAAGAACTGATACAAGAGTTGTGTGACTTATATGGTTACACTTATAGAGTCGACACAGCCTCACTCTACTATCTCATAATCAATACCTAACTTGCGCAAGGCTCTATAGGCTGAGCTTATGTTTTTATCCCCTACTTCAATCTCTACAGAATCTCCTTCTAAGAGGATATCAGTAAGCTCTCTAGAAAGAGAAGGATCGATATCTGCTGATATCTCTGCTATGCAGGTTGAGATGGCTCTTTTATCAGGCCGTTGAGCATCGCATGACAAGAGTATTAACTTCATAATTAGTAATTGAACTGATCTGATCCACAAGTTAGGATAGTTATGATTACCAAGATGTCAAATTTTACTTTTGACTCAAATAATAAACTTCCTCTTCTAACATAGTCACTCCATATGACAATCTATTTTGCTTAATGCAACAATAGCCTTATCATGCAGAGTATGATTCACCTAAAGCCTTATCATAGCCGATGTTAAAGAAGAAGAAACTTAGTTTTTGGCAGATACTACACATGAATGTGGGGTTCTTTGGGATCCAATATAGCTTTGGTCTTCAACAAAGCGCCGTCACTCCGATATATGACTTCTTAGGAGCCGCTCCAGATCAGATCCCTATACTTCACTTGGCAGGCCCTGTGACAGGTCTTTTGATCCAGCCTATAGTTGGTGCCATGAGTGACAAGACTTGGAGCAATAGATTTGGAAGACGCAAGCCATACTTTTTAATTGGAGCCATACTGTGTAGCTTGGCTTTGCTGGCTTTTCCATTTAGTAGTTCTCTGTGGATGGCTGCTGGTTTACTTTGGATATTGGACGCTGGTAATAACACTGCGATGGAACCCTACAGAGCCATCATCGCAGATCAATTGGTATCAGAGCAACAGCCTCTTGGTTTTCAGATGCAAAGCTTTTTTACTGGTTTAGGCCAGACACTTTCTAACTTGTCTTTGTTTATATTTCCATTGATCATTGTAGGCAAGACAGGATCATTACCTTCATGGGTTTATGCATCTTTCTTCCTTGGTGCTGTCTGCTCTATTGTCTCCATACTCTGGAGTACAAGACACATCGATGAGATCCCTCCGACAGAAGAGGAACTAGGCAAACTTCAAGCAGAAAAAGGTAGTGTGTTTAGTCCGCTAATTGAAATTTTTGCAGCGATCAAAGACATGCCTAAAGTGATGTGGCAACTTGCACTGGTCTATGTGTTTCAGTGGTACGCATTATTCTGCTATTGGCAAAACTCATCTAAGAGCATAGCGCTTTCTGTTTGGAATGCTACGCCAGCCACCAATGAAGCCGCTTATGGCGAGGCCGTTGCATGGTCGGGGCTGGTCAATGGTTGGTACAACATCGTGACTTTCCTATTTGCATTTGTCTTGGTAGGTTTTGCAAAAAAATATAACCCGAAGTATGTTCACTTCATGTGCTTGATTATTGCAGCTGTAGGCTTTTTAGCCTTTCCTCATATCGCTAACAAACACTTACTATTTTTTGCAATTACAGGATTTGGTGTTGGTTGGGCGAGCATGATGGGCATCCCCTACTTAATGGTCATCAACGACATCCCTAAAGAGCGATACGGCGTATACATGGGCATCATCAATATGATGATCGTCATCCCGATGATATTTCAAACTGTCAGTTTTGGTTTTGTTTTGAAAAACTTCTTAGGTAATGACCCAAGGAATGCGATTTCATTTGCTGGCGTCTTGCTGCTTATAGCAGCGGTTTGCACGCTATTGATCAAGAG
>CALDEM010000049.1 GCA_937942435.1 uncultured Saprospiraceae bacterium | reverse complement strand
CTTGGACTCTCGATTGTTAAGCGGCTTGTAGAAGAACTAGGCGGCATCATATCTGTAAAAAGTGAGTTGGAGAAGGGATCGACGTTTACGGTGAGACTGCCACTTTAAAGAGTTATTTAATTATATTATTTATAAGTTTTGGGGTTCTGAAACAAGTGGTCGGGAGATCTTACATTTGGTGATGAGCTCTGGACGACTGATGGATCTGCCTCAGGCACCTTTATGGTGAAAGATATAACTGTTGGCTCTCGGGGTAGTAGTCCTCGTATTGTAGGCTACAATAATACCTCACTATTTTTTTCAGTTTTAGATTTTTCAAATCAGGACAATACATTAAGACTATGGGTCACAGATGGCACCCCTGCGGGTACACTTATGCTCAAAGATGGCCGTACGGATGAGCCGGCAACAGCCGTATCAAGTAATAGCACAAATCAACTCAATGTCTTGGGGAGTCGTGTATTTTTCATCAATGAGGATGGTGAGTTATGGAGATCGACAGGTACGACAGCTGAGACATTATTTGTACACGATTTAGATGGCTACACTGATATTCGGCCTTCTTTTTTAGGCAGATTTAATAATGAATTATATTTTTCGACTTCTAACAATGGTAGTCATAAGATCTATAAGTCCAACGGCTCAGGAGGGGGCACTGTGCAGATCAATGATTTTCAAGTTGGATCTGGCGCCACTCCTATCTTAGAACACGATCACATGTTTTTAGTAGGTAGAAATAATATCGGCACATTTCTATATGCTACCGATGGAACGGGCCCTTTTGAAATTGTTGAAACTCTTGGACAAGATGGTATCTTTCAGGCTGATGCAGCTGTACACAATGGTCAGGTTAACAAATTTGTTAATTATTCCAATTCAACTGATGGATATCAGTTTTACAAAATCACATCTGGATGCCCCACGTTATTGACGCTCACCCAGAATCTATCGACATCATCGGATTATTATGCGCAGTCGATAGTCTCAAGTTCTACCATTAACAATAACGCATCTATCTTATTTTCTGCCAATATGGGTACAGATTTAATAGACGGCTTTACGGTGGAAAATTTAGCGCAATTAGAAGTGTTAATAAATGGATGCCCTTAAAAGTCGCTCAAGTATTCAAATAGCTCTAGTGTCAAGACGAGGTGATCATGTCGGTTAGAGATTACTGATCACGCTCGTCGCTTGCAATCACAAGTCTTGTTATCTTCGCTCGATCAAAATATATCGAGACCGTATGTCTGAAGATTACTTCTTAGGTGTGCATGAGAAAGAACTGGAGCGCCTCAAACGTCAGCACGAAGCTTGGAGGCCTGAGACTATCCAACACTTTAAAGATGCGGGCTTCGATCAATGTATGCACATCTTGGACATTGGTTCTGGGCCAGGGTTTACAACATTTGAGATAGCAGAGCAGTACCCACAAGCACAGGTGACTGCTCTGGACAAGGCGGATCTTTATCAATCCTATCTCAAGGATGAAGTAGTAAAGAGGGGCTATAATAATGTGTCTCCTTTGCACGCAGATCTATTGAACCTCGCTGACTCTAAGACACGATACGATGGAGCATTCTGTAGATGGGTATTAGCGTTTCTTATACCTGATTTGACGGAAGTCTTAACTACCATATATGATAAGTTAGAGCCCGGAGGCGTGTTTGCTCCTATGGAGTATCTGTCCTTGGACACCTTCACTTGTTCTCCTCCGAGCAAGCACTTTGATGCTTATCGCAATGCATGGAAGAATTTCTATCTCACCAACCATGGCGATGCTAACATAGGGACTTACTTGCCGCAGATGCTAGTAGAAGTGGGCTTTAAGATCCGGTCGATAAAAAGCGTCGGTGGTCACTCACCATATGGACATAGACTGTATACATGGTGGAGAGATGCATATGATAACTTTGCGCCTACATTTGTGCGTGATGGCTTAATGGCGCAGCAAGACTTTGATGAACTCCAAAAGTACTGGACTGCTCAAGCCAACAATCCTCATGCTTATGTATACACTACCATCATCTCTCAGATAGTTGCTTACAAATAATGATCTCAAGTCTATCAGAGTTGCAGATATAGATGGTGGATTATAGATAAAAGGTCATCTATAGTAACATACATCTCAATAACTTTATATCCAAGATCGACGAAGCACAGATAAATGACTGATATTGTAAAGTATATGGTGATAGATAAAGATTACAACACTAATGCCATCTCCACGGCAAGCAAAGTAAAATTATGAAATACTTACATACCCTAGCCTTATGTATCATATGCATCTCTTCTATACTTGCGCAAAATCATGAAGAGAAGGTCTGGTGTCGGATCAACTGCGACCCCAAGATCCACTTAGAAAACACCAAGATAATCTATGAGCAAGTCTTAGAAGATAGCACCAGAGTAAAATTAGAAATGATGGACAGCATAAACTTCCCGCTAAGGTTTGTTTATGTAGGACAAGGCAAAACTGAAATCACAGACACCATGCGGGACGAGCTAGAATTAGTGGTAACTAACTTAAACTACGCTTTTAAAAATACCCGCATATGGTTTCATGTTGATCAGGTAGTTGATATGAATTCTAATCTATACTTAGAAGATCTATCTAATAACAGGTTTGAGATCTACGACAAGTTTTCTAATGATCATGACATGGACTCCATGCTTACAGTCTACATACTGGATCACAAGCATGAGTTCTGTCGCGTTACAGAGACCAGTATAAGTTGCTCAAGGACGGGAGGTTTTTCTTATATCCTATCGAGTCGAGCTAACAATATAGCCTTGAGCCGATTTGACATAGCAAATCCTAAGATAGTAGCTCATGAGTTTGGGCACTTCTTTGGATTATATCATCCCTTTGAAGAAAACTTGTTTGGCAAAGACAATTTTGATAGCGAATCGTGCCATACCAAAGGAGATCTGATATGCGATACACCCCCAGATCCGGGATCAGTGTTTGAGATATACGTCAACTACTCTACTTGTGAGATGCAAGGCTACAAAGATGAACATGACAACGAGTACAGACCGCTCCTTACAAACTATATGTCTTATTATAAACCTTGTTACCTTAAGGAGTACTCTTTTACGCCACAACAAGAGATGGTATTACAATTATCGAGTCAGTTAGCACTTAGGAAAAAATTGAGTAGATAGATAGGTTGTATCCCATTGTATAAGTGCTTATATGTTTGAGTATTTGCGTCTATGATCAGCATGATATTCATCCCCGTTTTTTGATTAGAAAATACAGGGCTTAGGGTAGCAAAATGAGAGGTCAACAGACCTTAATTGCAATGGTTTGGTTAGAATCGATGGCTGGGCGTCGACACAATAAAATGAGAGGTCAACCGACCATAATTGCAATGATGGCTTGGGAGCATAAAAGACGTGGCATAACGATAAAGTAAGAACCATTATAATTTAACATTTATAATTACAAATTTAAATGAGAGGCCAAAAGACCATAATTTCAAAGGTTTGGTTAGAATCGATGGCTGGGTGTCGACACAATAAAATGAGAGGTCAACCTACCTTAATTTTAATGATGGCTCGGCGCTTGGAGAATCTGACATGACATTAAGGCTCAAGCACCTTTGTAATCGAATAATATTTGCGAAAGCACAAATAAGTACAGTAACAACAAGAACTATTACCTTAGCCACATGCGCATCCTTGGTCTCATCATACTTTGTCTGCTTACATTCTCTTGTGGCAAAGAAGATACTGAACCAGATCTACCCAACAGTGATGTGTGTGCACTCAAGACTTTTGACAGTACAGCTCAGCTCTCTGCCCTACTCGATGATCTAAAGCCAGATAGAGATAGCTTAGGAAAGACGGGTGTATACGTGTTTGAAGAGGGAGAGGAAGCCATCATCACACGTGCTTGGTTAAGTCAGCAAGCAGAGCGATCGATAGATATCCAGTACTTTATCTTCTCAGAAGATAACATCGGTGTGATCGCTTGCGACTATATGCTGCAGGCGGCTTGTCGTGGCGTGAAGATCCGACTGATCATAGATGATCTCATGGTCGATGTGCATCCAGAATATGTACTTGCTCTTGCTGAACATGACAACATAAAGATCAAGATATATAACCCTAATCTCAACATTGGGAAGAATCTTGCAGGCAAAGTCAAAAACTTAGTGACTGACTTTCGTGGGATCAACCAGCGCATGCATCACAAGACATTTATCGTAGATCAAGAGGTGGTGATCACAGGAGGACGTAATATAGCTGACGAATACTTCGACTACGACCATGAGTACAACTTTAGAGATCGCGATGTGCTCTTGATAGGTGATATCAGCAGAGATGTACAGAGAGAATTTGACATATACTGGGATAGTGATCACACCATCGATATAGAAGATTTAGTCGACTACCCCAAAGAGGATTATAATTATAATGCCGTCCAACAGTGGGTACATCGCTATGCACAAGACACTACTAATTACTGGCCGCAGATCCGCGAGACTGTGCCATATGTGTTTGAACACATAAAAAATACTGATAAACTCTACTGGGTCGATAGTGTGGCCTATGTCTCTGATCCTCCGGGTAAGAATGATGGTAACTCTGGACTCAAGGGTGGCAGTGTAACAACAGCTGAGCTCATCCGCTTAGTCGATGAGGCCGAGACTTCCATCTATATCCAGACACCTTATCTGATTATGACTGATCTGGGTATGGATTTATTTGGTAGGGCAGTAAAGCGTGGCGTAACGGTACATATCTTAACCAATAGCCTATCATCTACGGATAACTTAGAAGCGTTTAGCGGATACAGGCGCAACAGAAAAAAGCTGATTGACACTGGCGTAAATATATACGAATACAAACCTGACGCAGCAATTAGAAAGGACCTTATGAAGAGTGAGTTGCAACGGAGGCTAGACTTTATACCCACCTTTGGATTGCACGCCAAGTCAATGGTAGTTGACGATGCCATAGGTGTCATCGGCACCTTTAACTTAGATCCACGTAGTGCTAATCTCAATACCGAATGCTTTGCAGTCATCTATGACCGACAGATAGCGACGGATATGTCAGCGATCATGAAGGAGGAACTGGAACCACAGAACTCTTGGCACACTACTGATGATTACAACCCTGATGGAGAAGCGTCTCTGGGCAAGCGTATCAAGGTATCACTGAGACGCATTGTGCCTAAGTCGATACTGTAGTCTTATCAACACAGATAGCCTCAACCAAAACCAAACCTAATGCTCGCAAAAACCTACTCTTAGATTGCGGAAAGTAATAACCTAACAACGACTTACTTAGTAAATCAATAGCTCAAAAACCGAAGTTACATTTTTGCATTTCAACAATTATGAAGATCATAATTGATGAATTGGGAGAATAGATTTTTCAACTTTCCTTTCAAACAGGTTATTTTCAAAAAACCTCCTATGTAGTCGACAAGATACAATTGCTTGCCTGAGGATTGCAAAATCACCCGTCCGTTTTATTCTTAGTTAGTTGTCAGAGTAAAAAAATGAATTATAAAAACCACATGATGAATATGCAACTGATATGAACATGTTTATTTCATAAGCATCAACGAGCCTACAAATTGTCTAATGTTACCATCATCCATCTCTAAGGTAGAAATGTAGGTATATACTCCTTGCTCCATGAGCGTGCCTCTAAAGGTCCCATCCCAGCCATTATAATCACTGCTTAACTCATTAACACCGCTATACACTTGTTGTCCCCACCTGTCATAAATGTCCAGTGTTTTAATTTCCGAGAGGTCCTCATTACCGGATATTACAAATCGGTTATTAGGACCATCTGAGTTGGGTGCAAAGATATTAGGAAAGTAAACATCATAATATTCTAATTGTAGATGCACAAGGCTATCACAACCGAGATCAGTCATGAGATTCAGATCAAAAGTACCAGCACTATTAAAACTAAAATCTTCAACTCCTTCAAAAGTTTCGCCTCTAAATATTTTCCCCACCACACTATCCATTAGTTCTGGTAACACTTCGACAGTAAGACCCACTATACTATCGCAGTTGTTGGCATTCTTAAGGGTGTCAGTGTAGTTACCTGGTTCTGTAATAATGGTTTCTCCTAGTTCAAAAAAACCATCATGACACAATGTTACGTTTAGTACATTTTCAATGACAGGTATCTTATATGTAAACGATTCTGTTAAGAGGCAAGAGCCTTCATTTATAATCCGCACTTGATATTCTCCTTCTCCATAGATCATAGAAAGCTCAGCAGCATCTTCGCCAACCAATGCTATGTTATCTTTAAACCATTGGTATGTAACATCTCTTTCATCAGGGACGCTGAGCGTAAAGTCATCAGCGCAGGGGTGATTAACCTCCGATATCTGAAATTGGAATGAACGTAAATCAGCCAATATCAAGTTATCAAAAAAGTAATAAGTAGTATTATTCGCTCCAGAGCGCTCACATGGAGGCCCTATAGCAATCGCATGTATATCTTCATCTGGCGTTATTGTGATTTCAGTATTGACCCACTCCGCGCCACCTCTACCACCCACATTTCTAACACCCAGTATCTGCCAGTCAGGTCCATTAGTCGGACATCCAAAATCCGGATCACCTACACCAAAAGGCAAGTTATCACAATCAGTCGTCCCATAAAATGTAACATCAAGTCTTGGGGACAAAAGTTCATTGGTAAATCCAATATCAAATTGAAATCGATACGTTGTGTTAGCCCTTAATGGGCTAAGTAAACAAGCTCCTGCGTACTCCTTCCAGTTGTATTCTGGGTCCACACCGGCATTGATACGACCATTGGCAAAACCGATGATAGCCTCTCCATCTGGAAACGGAGTTGGAGGTCGGTGATCATTCCAACCTACCCATCCACAAGGATGTATGAGATCAGTAGTAGGTTCTGAAGCTTGCACCCAACCCACAGCACAGTTGAGCATACTTCTTTCTGTAGGACAACAGGTCGACTCTTCAAATGAAGGATTAGGTATCAGCGACACTGGACTAAGTAGCTCGCAAGTACAATCAGGATCATTGAGATCGACTAGACCATCGCCATCATCATCCACGCCATTGATACAATCTTCAATCATAAGAGGTTGAACGGGCCCAACAAATGATGAGAATATAAGCCCACACCCTACGATAGTAGATATCACTATACCATAAAAAAGGATATGTATTGGCTTTTCTCTCAAATTGCTAACTTGTACATGGAAAGTTACAATCATTTGTCAACCCATGTAGTGTCCAGCTCGGCATAAAGCATAAACTTAGATAAAACGTACGTTGAGCGACAGACGCAAACCTTTATTATCACGATATCTAATCAAGCACTTCCGACTCAATGAAACAACTGGTCTTAATTTTTATACTGACGCTACATCTATCTTGCCATGATTCGCAAGGCCATGAGATCGATCCGCACAAAATCAAGGAAGATCTCAATGAGATTCTGAATGACATAGCCAATAGCTACATTTACGCAGACGAAAAAGAAGTCGCCCTGGATTGTTTAAAAGAGTACTACACCAACGAAATCAAGAACATAAAAACAGAAGAAGAGAAAGTACTTCTCTTCGAATACCTCCTTGACGAGTTTTACGATAGCCACGTTATCCTGAACACCAACAGACAATCCTCCTTTAGACTTTATGCACCAATATATGTGACCTTAAAAAATGGAAAAGCTGTTGTTACAAATGTCTGGCAAAACCAAATCAGCAATCTCGATGGAGCCATACTCGGCTCAGAACTGCTCAAGGTAAATGGAATTGAGATAGCTAAAAAGATTGAACAATTTCCTACACATTGTAATGACAAAACTTCTGATCCAGTAAGAGAGTGGATTATTAATAAGGTCATATCAGGCCGACGCGATGAACCAAGATTATTAGAATTAAAACAAACAAATAACGAGATCATTGAAGTCGACCTTGACAAACTTGAAATTAAAAAAAGCTCTGGTCTCTTAAATTCAAGAATCGAAAACAAGATAGGCATCATAGAAATCAATAATTCCTTAGGTCAGAATGACCTCATCAGTGCCTTTGATACAACACTTGACGACTTGATGGACACCAAAGGTTTAATCATAGACTTAAGAAACACAGTTGACGGCGGCAACTCTTACGTTGCGCGCGGCATCATGAGTCGATTGATAAGCAAGCCACAAGCTTATCAAAAACACTGGTCAAAAAGACAATACGACGGCAACCCAATGGTACCCAGGACTTGGGTAGAGTATGTAGACCCAAGAGATGAGACATACCAAAAACCTGTTGTCATCTTAGTAGGCCGATGGACCGGTAGCATGGGCGAAGGACTTGCGATCGGACTTGATGGCATGAACAGAGCACAGATCGTTGGCTCAGAAATGGAAAGACTCGCAGGAGAGATGAATGGCTTTTCTTTTAAACACCAGAACTTTGGTTACCGGTTGTCAACGGCAAAACTATTTCATATCAATGGCACACCAAGAGAAGAGTTTGTACCAACACATTATGTAAAACAAACTACAACCGAAGTAGACGAAACACTTGATATAGGTATCGAACTAATCAATAAGCTTATAAAGTAGCGTCTATCTTTAACTGTACTTTCTACTTATTCGTATATTCTAATTATCTCACCATTACCTTTGCCTAAGACGCTTCTTACATAACCCAGCGTCATGCGATCCATCGATATAGGAGGATGCCCTGGGAAGTAATCTTTGTATTTGGCGTAAGCATCTTGTACTACACCTGAAGAGACAACATTGACGCGCATGCCACCTATCATTTCTAATGACACCGCTTTTACAAAGCTATGTATCCCTCCATTGACCATGGCAGCGCTGGCCGTCTGAGGCACTGGATCATCAGCAAGTATACCAGTAGTCAGCGTGATAGAACCTCCTTGCTGCAGGTAGCTCCTACCGATCCGCACCAAGTTAACTTGCCCCATCATCTTACTTTGTATCCCGATATAGTAGTCCTTTTCTGACAACTCAGCAAAAGGCGCCCACTTAGCTTCTCCTGCTGTGCAGATAATCGCATCAAACGACCCCAGTCTATCAAGTAGATTTATTATAGAGTTAGAGTTTGCTATATCTACTTTATAATGTTCGCTCGATCGACCTGCTACCACGACCTCGTGCTCTTGCATAAAGTGAGCGGCTACTCTTCTGCCTATCGTACCTTCCCCTCCTATGATTAATATCCTCATAATGTCTTACTTTATAATTGCAAAAGCCCTTACTGGAAATGTCCCCATGCCCTTGATCTTTGGTGGCACTGCTGTAAATGTAAAATTTCTATTTCCCAATGCAGAAAGATTGTTCATATGTTCTACAATTAGAATCTCTTCCTCTAATAAAATTGTATGTACAGGACGCATCTCATCTGTTATGTCATCGATATTGTAAGAATCTATGCCCACCAGCGCTACTCCAACATCTCTTAGATACATAGCAGCATCCCTTGTTAAGTAGGGATGTTCTTCAAAGTATCGATCCGTCTGCCAATGCTTGGACCAATCCGTACGGACAAGGACTGCCTTACTATTAAGATCATATCCTTCAAATACTGATCGATCTATCGCTCTACCCATTTGGTTAGACGCATCGATGACAATGCCATCTATATCCACCATCTTCTGAAGGGCTACTTCTGATATATCTTTTCCGTCTTCATATCTGTGAAACGGGCAGTCGATATATGTACCAGTGTTAGATATGATTTCTAACTTTCCAATCTGAAACGAAGTGTCTACACCATAATTAACTTCACTATCCTTCCTCGATATAAAATCACAGATGATCGGTGCGGGCAACCCTTTGTAAGTGATCTCGCCATCTTTAACTGTGTGACTCAGGTCGACTAACTTCTTCTTCACTTCTTATAATTTTTATGAGGTAGTGTGCTCCTATGAACACCCAGATAAAGTTAACAGCACTCGACGGATAAGCACCATAGTATATGGTATTGATCACCAAGAGTATACTTCCGATCACATTGAGGAGTTGATACCGAAATGATTGAGCGGATATCTTACCCATACTATTCATAAAGTAAGCTGCGATCAACATGATGGAACCAATCCAGCCGATGATGTCTATTACTAACACACTAACTTCCATATTCTAATTTTACTACAATCACTTTATTCTAATTACCGAGATCACTTATTATTATAGGCATATGATCACTCAGCTTTATCCAATCTTTATACTGCCCTACTTCTATTGTGGTATGCTTTGTAATCATATCAGTTGGCGCAAAGCAATAATCCAAATGAAATGGCTTCTCTTTGTTTTTCAATAAGTAGATCGTAGGCTGCGACTCCTCCCCTTCGGTCTCTCTAAGTAAGCCATGATAGAGACTTATCACTCCTTGCTCTTGTAGTAACTCAGCGACATCGCCATGATTGCCATTCTTCCGTTCTTTATTCCAGATGGCGTTGCTATTAAAGTCTCCTATCCATATCGAGTTTTCTAATTGTGTATAGACCTGTAGTGCGCCCCAGAGCTGCCCAACATAGCCTTTGCTTTTAGTCTTATGAGACATAGCCCATACAGCATATAAATCAAACTCCTTAGGTCCTCTAATTTGCAAAGGGATGATATACCGATACTCAGGATGATGATTGTCTTTCGCTATTACATGATAATCTCCAAAGGTGATGATACCAACTCCTTTGTTTTCATTTTCCCCAAACCAGAGGAACTGATTGTAACCCGGGATCACTTCTGACGCCTTGTACTTCTTAGGATGCTCACACTCTTGGATCACAAAGATATCAGCCTCATACTTCATGAGTACATGCCACTTCTTACGAAAAGCCATATTACAATTCCAAGTGATTATATTCATGTGCGATTAAGAAGATCAGAAACAAAGCTAATGAAGTCCATACAGAAGTTCACCCTTCTGGCATTATATGAGACAGATTAAACCAAATCGTGCAGTACTCCTGCAAACGAAAGCTACCTTTGTGTGCTTATGGTTTCGAAGGCATTTTTAAAGTCTGTTTGGCTATTGGCCTTCCCCGTCATCTTGACTAACCTCATGCAAGCCAGCATGACCGTCATAGACACCATCATGATCGGTCGACTTGGACCAGAAGAGCTGGCCGCTGTAGGCATGGGCAATATGATCCGACTGCTCTTTCTGATCTCTATACTATCAGTCAGTGGTGGAGCCATGAGCTTGATGGCTCAAGCCAGAGGTGGTCGTGATCCACATCGTATGAGTTTTGTTACGAGGCAATCACTGGTCTCAGGCCTCCTACTATCAGTGGTTATAACGCTCGTGGGGCTTATCGTAACCAAGCCTTTGTTACAGTTGATGAGCGATGGTGATAGTCATAAGATCGTCAGGATGGGTAGCGAGTACTTATACATCATCTTCTTGGCGACGCCGATGATCACGATCAACTTTACGATCAATAGGCTTATGCAAGGAGCAGGAGACACCAAGACGCCCTTCTACCTCTCAGCACTAATGTTACTATTCAATATTGGCTTTAACTACATCTTCATATTTGGTTATGGATTCATTCCTGCGTATGGCATCCTCGGCGCCGCTTACGGTACCTTTCTTTCAAGATTGTTACTGGCGGTCATCGGCATCGCTATACTTTACTCTGGTAAGAACATTGTCAAGATATTAGAAGGCACATGGCGACCAGATCGACCATTGATCAAAGACATCTTATCGATAGGAGTACCTTCTGGTATCCAAGGTATCTTTAGGCATGGATCCAACATCATCATCATGAGTCTCGTGACCGCTTCTTCCCTTGGCGCCCTCGGAGCAGCTGCCTTATCCATCTGCACTCAAGTGGAGTCGATCGTCGGATATATGGCCGTAGGTCTCAATGTTGCCGGTACTGCCATCGTGGGCAAGGAATTAGGACGTTGGCAACCAGAATCCGCTTATAACAAAGGAACTATCCTCATCTACTTAGGCATCATCATGATGGCTATCCTGATCATCCCGATTTTGATTTTTGATAGAGAGATCATCCTACTTTTTGACCCTTCTGCATCAGCAGATATTATAAAAGGTAGCTTATCATATATCCATACCAACACTTACTTTTTACCAGTCTCTGCGTTTGGTATATTGATCACTGGTACGCTAAGAGGTGCGGGGGATACTAAGCCCGCTATGATCTCTTCTATCATCGGTAGAAACATAACTTCACTGGTCCTTGGGTACATCTTCGCCTTCCCGATGGGTATGGATTATGTAGGTATCTGGTATGGGATTATCATCGGCAGATTTGTCGATGCGATCTATCTATGGCTTGTATGGCGCTCTCGCAAATGGCAGCTTTTTGCATTGAAAAAGACTGAAGTATATAGAAAGCACTTAAAGCACTTTAGTGAAGAAAAGCTAGCGTTATACTTACGTAAATACCGCTCGCCTCAAATGGCGATCTCGTCTACCATGGAGGTAGTTAATGAGGACAATGTCACTTACCAAAGAACTGACGATAAGGTTGTTGTTTCTATCAAAGATTTTTAGCGTCAGGGCATTGCGGAGCACTCTCTTTATTGACTTAGATCAAAACATGTGACTCCTAATTGAGATATCTTTGTCGCATCACCAATGGATATGTAGTTTATGAATATTCCACAATCAGAATTACCACGTATCCTGATCATCGGAGCTGGTTTTGCTTGCGTTCATCTGGCCAAATGTCTTGCTAACAAACCAGTCCAAGTTGTTCTAATTGATAAGCATAACTACCACACATTTCAACCACTTCTTTATCAAGTATCATCAGCTGGGTTAGAGCCAGACTCGATCGCCTATCCCATCAGAAAGATTATAAAAAATCATAAGCATTCATTCTTTAGATTGGCAGAGGTGAAGGGCATACAAGCTGATACTCAGATCGTCTCAACTAATATCGGAGACATCTCATATGACTACCTAGTGATCGCAACGGGTACCAAGACCAACTTCTTTGGCAATAAGACTGTCGAGCAACACAGTATGCCTATGAAAAAAGTGCCTCAAGCACTCGACATCAGAAGCTTGATTTTGCAGAATTTTGAAAAAGCAACAATTACAAAAAGTAAAGAAGAAAGAAAAGCACTGCTCAATTTTGTAATCGTTGGTGGCGGCCCAACAGGTGTAGAGTTGTCTGGTGCCATCGCTGAAATTAAAAAACATATCCTACCACGAGATTATCATGATCTCAACTCTTCGGATATGAACATTCATCTTCTTGAAGGTAACGATCGAGTACTACCAACAATGAGCGCCAACGCATCTGAAAAGTCTGAGCTCTTTCTAAAGAAGATCGGAGTTGAGGTGCATGTCAGTACATTCGTAACCAACTATGACGGATCAGTCGTCAGCACAAACAGTGATCTTGAACTCCAGACCCAGACACTAGTATGGGCAGCTGGCGTCACAGGGGATATAGTCGAAGGATTAAAACCAGAATCTATAGTCAAGAGAGCCAATAGATACAAGGTAAATAGATACAACCAGATAGAAGGTTACGACAACATATATGCTATCGGAGACATAGCGCTTATGGCTACAGAATCATTTCCAAAAGGTCATCCACAAGTAGCGCAGCCAGCGATACAACAAGGCAAACTCCTAGGGAGGAACCTACTTAGAATGCTCAATGGCAAACCCTTAAAACCATTCACTTACAATGACAAAGGATCTATGGCAACTATAGGTCGTAACAAGGCTGTTGTTGACTTAGACAACTTTAAGTTTTCAGGTTTCTTTGCCTGGTTTATATGGATGTTTATCCACCTCATGGCTATGGTGGGTTATCGTAACAGGGTCATCGTTTTTATAAACTGGGCGTATAGCTATATCAACTTTGATAAAGCAGCTCGGCTGATCATTCGGCCGTTCAAGGCCAAGTGATCAAAAATACAATGTTGTAATTAAAAAATCTATAATACAAGTAGACAAGAAGATTTTGACCTACTGTACATATGAGAGCTTATGTATCTGTCTCTCGTTACCATCCTCAACAGTCAAGATAAACAAGCCTGGCTGCATGTTTAGTCGCACTGGATCAATAGTGATAACACTTCTACCCTTCTCAAAGTACTTCTGCTGTGTAAGCACAACCTTGCCAGTTATGTCTACTAACTGAATATCCAATGTAGATGCTGATACTACATCGATATAGACATTTGTAAAATCAACAAAAGGATTAGGCGCATTAGATATGGTAATTATTTGATGAGTTGTTAATAAATCATCTCCCGCTACTCTATCTTCTAAGCGTATGGATCTGTATGTCAGATCATCATTGATCCATTCGCTCTTATCTGCGACCAGTGCATCTTTAAGTTCAGTTACTTGTTGACTATTTTCTAATTGTATAGAGAATAGCGTTTCACCACTCTTAAGCTTTACTCCATCTCCATCCGTCCAGCTGATGATCATCTCATCATCCTTCACTAAGTAGTTGTCGGATGACACTTGAAGTGCACCAGAACTAATCTCCAAATCACTAGAGAAATTATAATTTTCAAAGTTTAATTGCAGCCCACTTAGATACTCATCTTTAGTAGATACAAAATGAAGCGCTCCATCTTTCCACATGAGCTCTACGGCTACAGAACCAGATCGACCTGATGACTTTATGCCTGAGCTGATAGAGTTACTGCCATTAACATCGCCAATCTTAACGCCCATAAAATCAAACTCAAGGCTTGATTGGTCAAGGAAGGTGATATCTAATTCTTCTATAAATGGAAACGGCGCTCTCACACTTTCAAACTCTTGAGACGCATCTACAAATCTCCAACTTTGTTGGCCATTGACGTCAAACTCTGCAACCTGACCCAGCACTAACCTCCTTAGTCTTACCAAGTCAAGAACTGTGATCCTACCATTGTTATCTGTATCAGCCGCAATCGTCTGATATGGACTTTCAAAAGCTCTGAGTGCCAATATATGTTGCTGTGTGATTAGTATATCTAAAGTAGTCACACCATCATCATGACCAGTGTTCTTTTCAAAAGTGACTTTATAATCTTCACCTTCTATTAAGTTGTCAAATCTATAAGCGCCTGTCTCATCTGTCATTACCACTTGCTCTTCATCACCATTACTTAAGGTAACGGCTACACCGCTGATCTCACTTTTCTCACGTGTCTTTAAGACACCTGCGACAAATAATGTATCAACAACACCAGGGCCACAGAGGTTAGCACTATTGTCCCTAACTTCTAAGAACAGCTCACATGAGTCTACATTGCCTCCTTGATCGATGGCGTATATTTTTACAAAACGATCACTGATGCCATTAACAAGGTCATCACAAGTAAACACTATAGAATCTATAACTGCTTCTTTTACAAAACTAAGTGATATATCTGATGGATCATCACAATTGTCATCAATCGTTATATCTACAACATCGCTCACTGCCAATACTGCAACGCCCGATGGATCTAAGACCAATGATGGCTGCACTGATGGGCAAGAGATATCAGGTGCTGTACAATCCACTACATCAAATGACAATGTATCTAACGATGTATTGTCACATCCATCTTTTGCTTGATAGATGATGTAGTAAGGTCCACTTTCTAATCTCGAAGATACTGTTGCACCCTCTCCTGATTGGATCAACTCGTCGGCATCATTAAAAAGATTATAAGACCAGACTAATTGATCTGCAGGTGTACATGCATCTCCATCTTCAGCAGTAGCGATAATGGTTACATCATCAGCACACTCCGCATCATTGATGCAATAAGATGTGTCTCGCTCCTCAGTAGTAAACACAGGACCTATATTACTTTCTAATTTTATAATTTGATCTTCCTTCCAGATACCAGAGTTGTTTTCATCTCTCTGACACCAGTCGATGATGGTCCATTCTCTCAATACTTTCACACAAGCATTATCAACATCATAGAAGAACAGATCATTGTATGTAGCATCAACCATAGCACAACTCGAAGTAGAAATCACAGGGCTTCCCGTAAACTCCGGATCCAATGAAGCATTACAACCCATGATGGTCGTATCACTTGGAAACATAGTCTGAGTCATATTAAATGGTTCATCTTCTTCTATCCTAATCACTTGCACACACGTCACTTCAAATCCCCCTTGATCCTTCACTGTCCAAGTACGATTGACAACACCTTGATAACATTGGCTCAACTCTTCTTGATCCTCAAATGTCACTTCTAAGTTGTCGCAGTTATCTCTTACTATAGGCTCACCTGTGATCGTCAGATCCAGATAATCCGTACCACAATCCAGAAGTATATCATCTGGACAATTAATGATCGGTCTAAACTTATCTTGGATACTAACGCTCACTTCACAGATATTAAAATTACCTGCTACATCAGTGACTTTAAATTCTATAAGAATAGTATCTCCAACCTCTTCACAACAGAATCTTATATCATCTGTAAAAGCCGTATCAACATGACAAACACCTTCTATCTTTCTAACTTGATATGAAGCGATACCACAGTTGTCAACACTTAAGTTATCAAATGTCTCCGCCTTAACAAGTGAGTTTCCATTACCTCCGACTGATATAATTGTAAATTCATCACAGACCGCTACTGGCGGTTCAGTATCACTAATCGTAAGGTTGAGCGAATCCCTTGATTCATTTCCGCAAGGGTCAGTCAATATATACTCAATTAGAAAAGTACCAACTACATCGTTGTTTCTAATCTCATCTATAAATAAACTTGAACCATTGTTCTTTTTAACTTTTCTGCCTGACTCATCATAAGTCTCATAGATCACTTCTAGTATGACCTCATCAACATTACAATCTGTAAAGTTAGGAAGCGGCAGATCTATATTGGTGCCACCACATATAAACGGATCACTATCTATAGATAGATCATCTAAAGAATCTATAATCTCTGGCGCCTTCTTATCTTCTACTCTAATGATCTGTGTCATCTCCAACACTTGATCAGAACACCAATCTATCAACACCCAATCTCTTACAATCTTCTTACCCAATCCGCAAAGTGGAAACTCTGTGTCATTGTAAGTTGTCCTTAAAGTACCACATACTCCCACATCAAACATACCTCTAATCGTAGGAAAGCCAGAAGCCTCTGGAGTTGGATTATTGTGCTCATCAAGTGCTACAAAATCCGAAATACAATCAACCTCTAATATTTCAAATCTGTCCACCAGATCAAGGGTCGTATTTCTTATATAAAGACGTTGTGTACAAGTATCAGAGTTACCATAGTTATCTTCTAGTGTCCAAACTCGATCTATGATTTGCTTGAA
The DNA here is from genome assembly GCA_937942435.1 of uncultured Saprospiraceae bacterium. Lineage (GTDB taxonomy): Bacteria > Bacteroidota > Bacteroidia > Chitinophagales > Saprospiraceae > JAJRXG01. The sequence continues at coordinate 12,357 of CALDEM010000049.1, read as the reverse complement.
GTCATCTTGACAACTTTCTACTAAGTTATCTTCATAACGAGCTAAGGCCACACCGCAAAGCGTAGCTGCTGACACATTATATGCGTTAGTACCACCACTGGCCGTAAATGTTATCCCATCTCCAAGATCTGGAAACCTCGGGCCTCCACCGATCGTATCATCAGGGATGAGTTCTGGAGCGGCATAACACCATAGTGTATCAGGTGCACAACGATAGTCTTCTATAAACTTATCTTCCACAGAAAACTCCGACCAGCAAGAGACACCCGTTGCAGGATTAGTTATCGTCAATGAGTAACGGCCCGGCACATTGATCTCTACTTCATGCCCCGTAGCGATGATATCATCTGGACTATCTGCAAATGCAAGGTCAATATTATAATTTAGGTAACAGTAGTTAGTACTATTAGAAAGGATAACATCAGCATTCATCATCACAGAACAATTAGGGTTCATAGCGATGTTGAGGTCTTGATGACAGACGATGGATCCTGACTCTTCAAAAGTTGTGTCTCTAAAAAAGAAGATCTCAAATGGATCAGTACAAACCACCGTTCCGCCTATAGCGATACTATCGATCTTCACTGGAGATGTCTCATAAGGGCCTGGAGGGAAAACAACTATACCCTCAGTACCGCAACCACTATCTGTATATCCTAAGGTATCTATAAGGTCATATTCGTTAAGTGCACACTTACCCGTCTCAAGCAAACCAAAATCAATAAATGGAGCTGTAAAACAGCCTGAAGGTGTTACGTTAACCACAGAACTTTCTAATATCGGATAGTCATCTAACATGATACTACCGATGAAGTGCTGACCATATCCAAACGGCCCTCTATCAGAGATGCGAAACTCGTCCAAACCACATGTTGCTACATCGTAACCAAGATTATCAAGTACATCCTCGATCGTCACTTCACATGTTGTAATCCCTATATCGAAGTTGACGAATCCTGAAAATGTCTCTACCGATGGGCGAAACAAAACGTCTATATCCTGATAAAAGAACGAACCATCACAGGTGATCACGTCTAAGTGCGTCGTATCGCCAATCCTAAAATCAGTTATTCTACTCGACCCTCTTAGCAACTGCACTTGCGATCTCATGATCTCATCATCAGGCACATTGAGCTGATCCAAAAGCATATCCTTGGTAGCTGTACACTCACCAGCCGCTAAACCGATCTCGATAAACGTCAAGCCGTTGGTATCAATGGTTACACCACTTACAGGCTCTAACGATGCTGCCCGAGTCAATAAAAGAAACGGTGAGTATATCGAATCTTTAGTCTGATCGTAGATAACAAGGGACTTAGTAGCAGGAACATCGTATGGCCCGCCCGGGATGAGTTGTATGCCTTGACAGCTGTCCAACTCCAACTCTGCCAATATCTCACGTGTTGTGATCGAACATGATCCAAGACTACCCTCGACCGTCAGCGTATCTGGCGGCACAAAGGTCGCGATCGTGCATTGCGCTGAAGCGATCTGTCCCAGATACAGCATGGCCAGTAACAGGATGTACCTGAGACCGGCTGGCTTACTCATGTTGGACAATGCTTGGATCACGTATTAGACATATTTGTCATATGTACTCTATGACCAAAATCCGTACCACTTTCATTTATCTATCATATAATGCTCAATTAACATATGATAAGTCGCTAATTACCTTTAGCTTAGCCTCTGAATAACAAGCGATTAGCCTTGAATTGGGACTTTTTTATGGTATGGCTGGCAGCACGAGCAGGTGCCAAGAAAAAAGGGGTGCGACACCACCCTATGGATACCTGTCTCAACTGTCAAAATAAGCTCGAAAAAGAGCAGTTTTTTTGCCCCAAGTGTGGACAAAAAGTACATAACTCGAGACTCACGGTATGGTCTCTTTTGGGTGAGTTTTTTGGTAGTCTCTTTAATATCGACAATGGCATCTATCGCTCTTTAGTAGCGCTACCTATACCTGGTTTCCTTAGTAAACAATTCATGACGGGGAAGCGAAAAAGCTACTTAAACCCGATACGATTTTTCTTAATCGCGCTGATCATACATATCGCTGTACTGAGTAATCTTATCCCTATAGAAGATGTCAACAGAGCGTCTGCACTATACTTAGAGCAGATCGGACAAAGTAAGCTCCAAGCAAAGTATTATGCTGCAAAGGACTCATTATCAACGATTTACCAAGGATGCGATATAGATAGTATAGAGCGCATCATATTTGCTGATATAGACGTCGGACAAGATTCTATCACACCTATAGATATACAAGATGACGATTTTCCTTTTAAAAGCTCGTTCAGCCATAGTCTAACTTTTCATCGGGGTGACATGTATGAACTCCCAGTGGATGAGTTCTTAGAGAAGTATGAAGCTGACTCTTACTGGGAGCGCATATTTATGACTCAGATGATCAGGACAGTTAGAGATCCATCGGGTGCGATACGCTTCGGCATGGGTAATCTCATCTGGAGTGTCCTATTTGCTATCATCTTTACGGGCTTCTTGATGAAACTACTGTACGTCCGACGCAACAGATACTACGTGGAGCACCTCATTGTCTTGTTCAACATTCATTCTTTTGCGTTCTTACTGGCATCCGTAGCTTTCGGCTATGTTTCGCTTTCGCAAAATTTTGACAGCTCAGTTGATGACATTGCATATCTATTCATCATTTTGTTTTTCTTTTTAACCATTAAGTTCTACTATCAACAAGGGTGGTTCAAGAGTTTCGTGAAGTTCTTTTTGACTGCCTGGGCCTACCTGATTTTCTTAGTGTTAATGGTACTCTTAGTAACAATTGTCAGCCTTTTCTTTTTCAAATAATATCTTGCACCCTACATGACTTATGATACAGTGATTGGACTTGAGGTCCATATACAGATGAATACAAAGACCAAAGCATTTTGTGATGATGCTAATTCATTTGGTGATCAGGCTAATACGCATGTATCTGCTATATCCTTTGCACATCCAGGTACGCTCCCAGTAGCTAATACAGGGCACATCGACCGAGCTGTAAAACTTGGACTGGCTTTAGGATGCGAGATCAACAAGACGCACTTCTTTGATCGGAAGCATTACTTCTATCCGGATTTGCCGAAAGGCTATCAGATCACTCAAGACAACCAACCCATATGCATCGGTGGCAGCTTAAACATCAAAGTGGGAGACAAAACCAAAAGTGTAAAAATCCATCACATACACATGGAGGAAGATGCTGGCAAGACCGTCCATGATGTACATGACTCACTCAGCTTAGTAGATCTTAATCGCGCAGGGACACCACTGATGGAGTTAGTCACCGAACCGGATCTGTCATCCGGAGAAGAGGTATTTGCATTCATAGCAGAACTACAAAAGCTCTTACGCTATATAGATGTCTCAGATGCCGACATGGAAAAAGGATCGATGAGATGCGATTGTAACGTCTCTGTCAAACCAGCGGGTGCCATCGAACTGGGAGAACGCTGTGAGATCAAAAACTTAAACTCCAAGCGCTATGCACGCGAGGCAGTAAAATATGAAGCCAAGAGACAAATCAAAATGGTGGAAGCAGGTCAGACATTTAACAAGCAGACCTTGCACTACGACCCAGTTACCAATGTTACGTCGGTGCTAAGAGAGAAAGAAGGGGTTGCTGATTATAGATACTTCCCAGATCCAGATCTGCCGCCGATCGTAATGACTGAAGATCACCTGGCCGGTATAAAAGCAAAGATGCCAGAGCTGCCTTGGGTGATAAAAAAACGACTGAGAGAAGAAGCCAAGCTAACCGAAGACTATGCAGAGCAATTGACCAGAACACCCAAGATATATGGGTTCTACAAGGCACTTGCGGAGCAAAGTAAAGACGTTAAATCCAGCGCTAACTTGATGATCAATCAGATCTTACCAAGTATCGATAACGATTCTATGGATATCAATGAACTTAAAGTCTCTCTTGAGCATTGTACATCCTACCTGACTTTGATATCTGAGGGAAAAATATCAGCATCAATCGCTCATCAGCAACTTTGGCCTGCACTTTTGGATCGACCTGAGACCAGCCCAATAAAACTTGCGGAAGAACTGGACCTGCTGATCAACACAGATGACAATGTCTTAGGCGCACTCGTAACAAACATAATAGAAAAGAACCCTGGCCAAGTGGCACAGTATAGAAAAGGAAAGAAAGCACTAATAGGATACTTTATAGGAGCGGCTATGCGTGAAGCAGGCGGCAACATAGATCCAAAAGCACTAAAAGAGGAGTTAACAAAAGCACTGGATAACGGATAGAGGATGAACGCAAAGAACGCTGCACTACTAAAAGAATCACTAGAAAAACAGAATGTAACACTTGTAGCCGTCTCTAAGACGAAGCCCAACGAGATGATCCAAGATCTTTATAAAGAAGGATTTAGAATCTTTGGTGAAAACAGAGTACAAGAACTGGTTGACAAATACGAATCACTGCCCAAAGACATCAAGTGGCATATGATTGGCAACTTGCAAAAAAACAAGGTCAAATACATAGCTCCATTTGTCACCCTTATCCATTCTGTCTCTTCACTAAGCCTACTTCAGACTATCAACAAAGAGGCCTTTAAAAACGATAGAAAGATAGATATCCTGCTACAGCTAAAAATAGCTGAAGAGGATAGTAAAAGTGGACTTTCTAAAGCTGATGTGAGAGACATCATCCATGACTTGAACAGTGGTGCTTACTCTAGCATAAACATTGTTGGGTTTATGGGCATGGCAACATTTACAGATGATATGGATCAAGTACGTGGAGAGTTTCAACAATTGATGTCTACAGCAAAAACTATAATTAGCCAATCTTCTTTAAGAATAGAGAACCCGATATATAGCATGGGCATGTCTGGAGATTATAACGTGGCCATCGAAGAAGGTTCTAATATGGTAAGAATCGGTAGTCTGTTGTTTGGGAGTAGGTAGGTGATTTTGTTACTTACACTCCGATCAAACTTTCAATGATCATAGTGGACTTACCTGAGCTAGGTCTTAGATGAGTACCTTTTTCAATTAACGCTCCTTCTTGATCTATAATCATGTAAAAAGGAACACCTGTGAAGCCAATCCCTTTCATCAAGTTATTACTCTGCTCTTCGCTCAGTTGAACATGATATCCTTTTAATCCTCGGCCATTGACTATGTTATCCCACTCAGTACTTCTTTTCTCTCCATCAATGCACAGATAGATGAAGGCGACTGATTGATCTGAGTAAAGATCATGCATATCATTGGATACCATCATCTCTGATATACAAGGCGCACAGTACGTGCCCCAAAAATCAATGTATAACACCTTATCACTATGCTGCTTTATGAGATCTTGGATGATATGATCTTTATCAATTGCCTTTATTTGATTTAGAACGATTTTGTTTGATATCTCAGGATCACGATTATGTTGCAGGACTTTTTCTAATTTACGATTGAGCTGTTCTGCAATCAAGGGAGTCTGTATATGTGCTGCAACGATACTAAGATAATCACCAAGGTCATTATATCGAGCAAATGCATGACTCGCTATCTCATTATAGACTAACTCCCTCAAGAAAGGCTGATCTGACTTGTCAGCCGCATGTGCCAATATCGCACGCTCAAAATGATCATCTACAACCTTCTCAGTTGTAGCTGGGACTAAAAAATGAACATCATTAGCTAAGTGTTTGATCTTAGTATTGATCAAACTTGATTTTCTCCAAGTGGGCATAGACTCAAGTACTTGTGCGATCTTCCCAGCATTCTCCATGGTTCGTCTCTCTCTCATAAAATATTCTGCATAGCGTTTATGCACATCCAGATCAATGTCCAGTTGTGTATACAATAGAGTCGTATCATTAGCTTCTAACTCATCTAATATGGAAGCTCTGAGACGCTGCTGCTCATCATACAGCTTAGTCATGTATAGGTCAAAAGCCTCAAAGTTCAATTGCTTTTGAGCTCTTCTCAATTCTTTTAAATCTCTCTGATGAAAATACTTATGCCAATATCGGGCTAACTGAGTATTAGTCTCGGCACGATCCCCTCCAAAAGTGATCGAACTATAAATACGAGGTCGACTCCTTGTACGGCCATCAAACTCAAAATATATAGAGTCTCCAGGTGCAGCAAATATAGAAAATACCCTCTGGTACTTGATCATAACATCTTGAGGGTGCGCTAATGGTATCTTTACTTCAAAAGTCCCATCCTCATTGATCTGGTTATAATAAAATACTTGATCTGACTTTATAGCATCATTGATGTGCACTTCAAGTTCTTTGGCACTACTACCATGCTGATAACCACTGATCTTTCCACTTATGGTTACAGGCTTGTAGGCAAGGGGTATTGTGTCCAGACTTGCTTCTAAAGCTTGAGCAGTTGGGTTGCTTTCTAAAGTGTACTTTAAGTAGTCGACTTTGTTTTGGCAGGAGATTAGTGAAAGGGATATTATAATTGAAAAGACTTTGAGTATTATATTGGTTAGGGATGCGTTATAATTAGAAAAGGTGCTTTTCATTGTATCAGCTTATTTTGGATGAATGAGATTTTATGGATTGACTTACCATTCATTCTTTCTCCGTTTTACTCTGTTAGTAGCTTTCTAAAAAACAGCTCCATACTTAATTTAACATTAATAATACTCCTTAATATAAGCATAAGCCCTTTCAAACAAATCTTGCTCTTTGTGTAACTTATACTTCAATAGTGACTTACGCAAGGCTTTTTGGACCTCTCTTTCCCCTTGACTGGTTTGTTGCCAACCTGGAAAACTGACCACTCTGACAATCGCATCAATGTCATTGACTATCCTCTCTACAACAGCAGGTGTTTGATCAGTCTTTAACTCAAGAAACAATTCGGTCAGCGCTGCCTTAGGAGATTTGCTTTGCAGTTTCGCAATCAATTCTTTTTCTGCTTGGACAGTGTCCTTCGCCAGCTTACAGAGCTCCTTGACAAATTCTATTGAAGTTATCAGACCTTGCTCTGCCCTATCTCTCAAATCTTCAAGACGTTCGCTTAGTTTTTTAAACTTAGGATCTCCAGCGTGCTTATTAAATCGCTTAGCAAGAATCTTTTCTAACTTCTTCGCATTCTTAGGATCAGGATTGTTGAAAATATCTTCTATGACATCAGCATCCAGAATGAACTCATCTAATTGATGAACATCACCAACATGAATATTCTCATGGATCAACTTTGTTGTCTGAGAGCCTAAAGAAAACCATAATAACTTACCGATGTTATCGGCAGCCGGCCCGACAGATTCGAATACTTGAGAGAGCCATTTATAATCTACATAATGAAGATCTAAAATACTATCAGGTGACAGTGACTCCCAGAGCTTAGATAGGTATTTATAATCTCGGGCAAAGGCATCTTTCGCATCATCTGTCTTTATCGCATTCTGTGCCGCTTGTAAGCCTTCGAACCCTTCCAATGATCGATCCACTCCTGCGAAGTGAGCTAATGCTTCTTTCATCGCCTCTGGAAACTTATCTCTCAATTCTGACAAATTAGAAATCACTTGCTTGATGGATTCTTCATCAAACTGAAGTGCCTTCGCGGCATCATCAAAGACTCCAAAGTAATCTACAATTCTTCCAAAGGTCTTTCCCGGATAGAGTCTATTTGTTCTACAAATAGCTTGCAGCAATGTATGATCCTTTAATGATTTGTCCAGATACATAGTCTGAAGAATCGGAGCATCAAATCCAGTTAATAATTTGGCAGTTACAATTATAAACTTTAGTTCAGATTGAGGATCGTTAAATGCATCTACTATCTTCTCTTGCTTACTCTTATCAACTCCCCACTTTTGCTTGAATTCAAAGTTATCATTTGCGGAAGTAGACATTACCACTGTACTTGCTTCGACTGGAAAGTACTGATCCAACTCTTCCTTATACTGCACACATGCATATCGATCAGGAGTTACAATCATGGCTTTAAATCCATGCGGTGCTACCTTTTCTTTGAAGTGCTGCGCAATGTCTTCTACTATCTTAGTCACTCGTTCTGGAGACTTTAGGAAAGCAGCCATCTTAGCAGACTTCTGATTCAGTGCATCTGCCTCTTCATCTGATAAGGCTGTACTTTCCTTGAACTCCGCCATGGCCTTATCGATCGTTTCTTTATCGACATGAATGTCTACCAGCCTTGGCTCGAAATGAAGTCTTAATGTAGCATTATCCCTTATAGAATCTTGAAAAGTATATCGAGACATATAGCCTCCCTTATCTTCTTCTGACCCGAATGCCCAGAACGTATTCTTCTCAGCTTTGTTGACAGGTGTACCGGTTAGGCCAAACAAGAAGGCATTAGGCAAGGCAGCTCGCATCGTACGACCCAGATCTCCTTCTTGCGTCCTATGCGCTTCATCTACAAGTACAATGATATTATCACGAGTATTCATATTAGGCTTGGCATCTCTAAACTTGAAAATCATAGAGATGATGATCTTACGTGTATCTCGTTCTAATAACTTTTGGAGGTCCTTTATACTATCCGTCATCTCCACATTGGCTACATCGGCAGCATTGAACGTTCCGCTGATCTGTGTATCCAGATCGGTTCGATCTACTAATACAATAACCGTAGGACTTTTTAATTCTGGAGTGCGCCGCAACTTTTGTGCAGCAAATACCATCAAGAAGGATTTTCCAGATCCTTGAAAGTGCCAGATCAATCCTTTCTTAAGTCGTCCTTCTTTAACTCGTTGAACTATTTTGTTAGCTCCTTCATATTGTTGAAATCGTGGTATGATTTTAATTCTTCGCTTCTTCTTGTCTGTCGAGAACAAAGAGAAATTAAGCATGATGTCAAGCAATCTTTTCGGATTGAGCAGGTCAGATAATTCTTTCCCTACTTCTCCCAAGCCAAGTCGCTTGGCGATGGCATCTTCATCATTTTCTAATCTCCATGGCGCCCAAAATTCTAATGGACACCGTATGGCTCCGTAGTAGAGTTCTTTACCTTCTGTGGCAAAGGAAAGTATGTTAGGAACAAACAATTGGGGTACAGCATTTTCATAAATATCATGTACTTCATGCGCTCCATCTAACCAAGTGACAGATGGGCGGATCGGTGTCTTTGCCTCTCCTACTACTACAGGGATACCATTGATCATCATAACGATATCTGGAATCTTGGTTTCGCGATGATGGATACGATATTGATTAGTTACGATATAGGTGTTGTTCGATAGATTGTCAAAATCAATTAATCGAACGGGCACATGCCGATTGTTCTCGCCGAATGGCATCGTCTTTTCTCCTGTCATCCACTTAAAGAACTCTTCATTGGCTTTGACGAGGCCGACTTGGTTAACCGCAATTAGAGCTGCTCTTAGTTTATAAATTACTTCATCCGCTAATGCTGTATTCGCTGCAATCTCAGGATTCAAGCGGGCCAATGCATCTTTCAATTCTTGCTCCACCAGCACTTCATTAACCCCACGCTGGATCTCCGAGGAAGACTTATAGATCCACTGAGTATCATAGGAGGCTTGTGGATCCGCTACTGTACTACTGTTGAGATTTACGCCAGTGATCTGATGGATGATATAATGCTCTACGCTATTGAGTTCGTTGAATCCCATCTGTTAGTCCTTCAATATTTTAATAATCTTTTCTTCTATCATTGGAATACGTTCTTCTCTCATAAATGGATGAATGTGTGCCAATAGCGTTTCTTCCATCATTCCTTTATTTTTCAATGCTATGATTTGTTCTTGAATGAAGGCCTTTATCCTCTGATCAGTGGTCCTTATTTCTCTTACAATGGTTGTTCTATTATCTAAGATATTGATAATATCCTCTATGTCATGACTGGTCCTATAATCACTACCTCGGCTATTAAAAGCTTCAAATTTTGTCGCCAAATAACATGGAGCAGATAAGATGCGAATCAGCTGATCTTTGACTACTACATTTTGTAAGTCCTCAAATCCAATCTTATACCAGCGATTAGAAGGGCCAAAGTGCCCATCATCTGAAGACATAATATCAACAGGAATGTCTTTTAATTTATAACTGCACACCGTTGTACCAAATGGATCTGGGTGAAATCCTCTATCGGCCAATTGTTCTTGTAGCTTATTCCAATGACTCAGATTGAGGACATTTAATGTCATGTCTACGTCTTGGGTTGGTCTTATCTCATCAGCCGCAGGATCATCGGTATATAGACTAATAATGGCACCTCCTACAAAAACCATGTCTTCCTTCAGATCCCCTAACGCTTGCGCCACTTCGGCTACGACGCCGATATTTATAGTCTTATTCTCCAAGTTGCATTCTTTTCTTTAATTCTCGGATAGCAATGTTCTGCTCACGTGCTTGTCCCACTCGCAAGGCATCTACTAAGGCAAGAAGTTCATGCAAATCTGGATCTCTTAATGCGGCTGACGGCACTGAGCTGTATAGAGGTTCTATGGCTTGGCCTCGTTGTGTGCCTTTGGCATATGGCCATACATAAGGCTCTCCACCTAAGATCTCATCTTGGAGTGGCGGTGTGGAATGAGATGTGGGGACTCCTCTAACCATCGGACCAGGTCGTTGTGGAAATACATAGCGCAGGCCATATTGCAAAAAATCCATTAACGATTGCTTCATGACTCTCTTCCCTGTGTAATCCAAGAGGCCCGCATACTTAGCACGCGCCACAGCCTCACTTACCTCTGACTGACTCATACCCAGAGCTTCTGCCATGGGCAATTGTGTCCAAGACTCATCACCAAGTCGTATGATGCGCAGCAGCAGCAAAATATCTTGAGGCTTCATCTGATAATTAACACCTTTCATAAATCATTATTGTGTATCTCGATACACAATATTACATATTAATACATTGTAAATCAACATAATAGCAAATATTATCGCGTATCGCGATATACAATAATGTCATCTTCTGTTTCCAACTTTTAATCAAAAGATTACACTAACTAGTACTATACAAACCTTATGCTATTTACAAGATATTCGAGATAACTACTGGAATAAACAACGCTTTACATAACGATAATAACAAGTGATGAATCAACAAGTTATTCTTTGATTTGCTCAAATAACATCACTTATGCTATCGTGCAAAAATCGTGTTAACCATCTCATTATCAATAACTTAAATTAAATCAAGATGCTACTTGCGTATACATCTCCCACGCCACCCTTCTCACATCTTCGGCCTGCTCATTGTTAAAATGAATCTCATTCTGATACTTGGGCAATCATGACCCCTACAAAGACAAAGAGTTGATATATTGAGCTTCAAGATGATTACTTAGTTTAATTGGATCTAATTACCTGCAAATCAGGAGATCAAATAGACGGGGAGGCAACAAAGGTCTAACTATGCAAAATGCGAAATCGCACTCGAGGTATGATCACTTAGATGATCAATAGCTATTTCTACCTCCTTTCTGTTAAACATATTCGCCTTGCGACGATTCCATTGCATCAAGCTCTGGTAAATATCATCAACGGTTTTAGTTTCATTAGCACTTCTAATGTACTCGACACTTGCTAACAATTCTAAGGCAAAGCTGGATTCAAAGCGACTAATAAGCTGAACCACTTCTTCTAATCGTGCTCGTTGTTCTGTAGACAGGTTAGATTGTACATACTTTTGCACCTCTGGATATCGGTCGTAGTTAAGCAATAAAGGCTCGAATGGTTTCACTTCATTTTGCTCTACACCCTTGAGGTATGTACCATTGAGATAAAGTAAGACATGGTTCAACTGTACAGCATAGGGTCCATAATGATGAGCTTCAAACTTTAATCTGAGCTTTTCTCCTTTGCGCTGTAGGAAGTAAGCCAGTTTATTCGCGACAAATAGACTACTCTGCTCCCCAGCTGCTTCATATTGAAACATCAGATAGAGCAGCATGGCTCTTGCATCAGTTAACTTAACTTCCTTCTTGGTTTCTTCTTTTTGCAATTGTGCTTTGATTGTGGTATTGGGCTCATAGAGTATAACCTCAATATCTAAGGACTCTAAGGCCTCGATGATCATAGGCTTAACAATAGCCCAATCCAAGCCACCATTGCCACATCCCAATGGAGGCATAGCAATACTCGATATCTTGAGTCGCTTGATCTCTGCTACCAAGGCCAATAATCCAGAGGATATATAAGACAACTTAGAAGGAGATCTCCAATGCGCCTTCGTCGGAAAATTAATGATGTAACGCTGATTCATCAAATCTCCATCCTGTACCGTCAAGACTTGCCCTGTCGTAAATGTACCTGCCTTGCAGACATCTTTATACTTCTTATAGTTTTTCTTATATCGGTTCTTAAACTGCAGTGCAATCCCCTTCCCCATCACACCTACCGTGTTGACTGTATTGACCAA
>CALDEM010000048.1 GCA_937942435.1 uncultured Saprospiraceae bacterium | reverse complement strand
CTTTTAATATCAGGGACTTTACTAAACTCATATAAATATTCTTACCTAAAGATATCCTGAAGAATACTTAATAGAAGCTATTGTCAAAACTAATCTATATATATCTGTATAAATACAGATATATACAGAATAACACAGATTATTCATTAAGGAACGTCCAGCTTTTGTTGAGCATATACGCTAAGGAGTTGGAAACCTTCACCTCAAAAGTCTGGTGGTATTGGGTGAAAGAAGGGTAGTGGATGTACGGTGGAGTAAATACTGTGGTTTGGTTGGGGCAGATAGGATCTGTGCAAATACAGATTTGTACAGATAAGTACAGATTGTACATCTGTGATGAGAGGTTGGAAACCTTCACCTGAAGAATCGATTAGGTATGGGTGAAAAGAGGGTAGTGGATGTACTGTGGTGGAAATACTGTGGTTTGGTTCTTTGGTGAGCGGTTGGAAACCTTCACCTCAAAAGTCTGGTGGTCGTGGGTAAAAGAAGGGTAGTGGAAGTACTGTGCTTCGTTTAGGACAATCTGTATAAATACAGATTTTTAAAGATAAGTACAGATTAACCTTCCTCCCATTTGGCGGTATATATGACTTCTGAGCGTTTTTTGTGTAGTTCTTGCTTGTACGTTTCTACGTTGGTGCGTGCTAAGAGGATCTTCTTTTGTTCTTGGAGGTATTCGGCAGGTTTGAGAAGATTTTCTTTGTAACGCTCTTCTACGATCTCATAGAGCAGCTCATCAAGCTGTAGGGCGGCTTGCTTGGCCTTGAGGGCATCAAAGTCTATGAAGTAGTCGCTAACGAGCTGACGGAGCTTAAAAAGGCGGTCACTGATCATGACGTCATAGCTACGTACCAGGGCCTCACGAGAGAGTGCTTCTTTGCGACGGTTGTCTTTTCTATTGAGGATGGAGATCGGCGACCAGGAAACAGTTGGCCTTGGTGAGTTGTCAAAGGTATATCCCACTCCAACAGTTGGTAAGAGATCCTTCCAGTCTCCAGATTTGTTTGTGTCAAATGCGGATAGCTGGGCATCTCTCTCGCGCTCATAGAAGGCTTGTAAGGACATTTCGAGGGCAGAGACGAGCGGAAGGTCCAAAGGTGGGGTAGAAGGGCGCTGTGCGTGTGCTACGCTTACGCTCAGCAAGCAAACGTAGAAGCAAATGGTGCGGAAATCCGCCCCCAACCCCCTCAAGGGGGATAAAATAAAATCAAATGTCTTTTCCATTGATCAGCAGTTTTTCATAAGTCCCAGTAAATGTGAGTGGTATGTGTACTTGCTTTCCGAGGGCGGTTTGATAGCGTAGGCGATCTTCTTGTTCGTAGCTTTTGATACGAAGTTTGTAGTCGAGGATCTTGTCCTCTATGCTTTTGGGTGGTGTTGGTTCTTTGGTAGCGTCCAGCTGCTCCATGAGCATTTGCTTGGCGACGTAGGCCGTTGTGGTCTCCATCTTAGACCGAAGAGCCTGGTATTGATCTAATTCTTGTTGATACTGGCTGTATGCCTTGTTGTATTGAGCTTGGAGCAGCGCGATCTGATCTCGGGAAGATGCAATGCCTGGGCTGGTGACATATTGAGCTTTGTTTTCTTGTGGGATCTCCTTGATGTACAATTGGTTGGGATAAGAGAGGGAGAGCTTGGATTTCTTGGTTTCTATGGTGTTCTCTACGACATAGAACTTCGTAGATGCCTGCATATCGAGCTTAGTACACTTATGAGCCGCTACAAAGCGCATGAGCGAGTCTGCAGAAATGTCGATCAGATCCCCTTGGCGAAAGGTGTGCTTCATCTTTGTGTGCGTAGGCGTGATATTGGTGATCTGTTGGCCTTCTTTGGGATAGGATTCGAATTGCTTTTTCTTAGTGATGATGGTGATTTTGGAAGTATTGACAGCTACACAGAGGCCTTTGTGTTGGGTTAGTTCTGATCCATGTTGGAGTGTAAAGTCAACGATTATGAGGTCTTTGCTTTTGTTGTATTCGCTAACGATGTGCTTTAAAGTCCCAAATAGTGAGTTGTATGAGGTCCAGAAACCATTTGCGAAAAGCGGCTGTAAGAATACTGCAGTGGTCATAAATACGCAGAAGACCATGGACTCTTGGCGGATGCTGCTTGTACGTATGCGCATCTCTGGATTTCCCGGAAGGACGCAAGGATTCTTCTTAAAAGGGTAGAAGAGCGGTACCCCTTGGATCGTCATCATATCGAATAGTATGTGAGATCCATAGGCAAGTCCAAACACCTGGGCAATCTTGATATCTGGGAAGTATGCAGCTTGAAAGGCCGAAACAAGCGCCGTAAGGGCGATGAGCACTATTAATGAATGTGTGATGGTGCGGTGTCCGTATTTGCGATTGATGGCCTTAGCGATAGGGTAGAAGCACTTGCCGATGATGCTCTTGGTGTGGTCGATATCGGGCAATAGCGAGGCTATCAAGATCACTGGCAGTAATCTATAGTCTTGCAAGATGTTGATCCCTGCAATGGAAGCAAAAACACCTGTAAAAGTGAAGCCTCCTATGATGTGATTTGGTGCAGTCACACGTAGAACTAAGAATGAATGGATTCTCCCTCAAGCTATATAGGGCAAGGATTGTGCCGAGGAAGGGTAGACGTCGGGTGTGTTACTTTTAGTGGTGCTGATGTAGAATGGTAGAATCTGTATAAAACTGTTGTTATATGTATAAATCTGTATAAATACATATTTATCTGTATGTTTCTGTACTTAGACAAACTTCCTTTCCCCTACAGTAAAGATGGTAACTGGCTCATAAGTCAATAAATATAGGCCAACGCATCCTGTTCTACATTTAATCAAATACCCACATTTACACATTTGTGGGTTTTATAGTAACTTTGCTTTATGCAAAGATTGAGTATAGATCTATCAGCAGAGCAGCACAAGCGTATCAAGGCGATGGCTGTAGTACAAGGCAAAACCATCAAAGACTTGGTCTTAGGTAAGATATTTGCTGAATCAGAAGATGATACGGCTTGGCAAGAATTACTTTCCCTTTTAGATGATCGAATCTCTGAGGTCGAGCAAGGCGGTATCTCAACCAAGACTCCCGATCAGATCGCTGAGACAGTTCTACTCCGTCAGAAAAACAGTTGATGCACTCTTACCGTTTATCAGTAACTGCTGAGAAAGATCTACAGGACATTTTAGAATATACGCTTGAGCAGTTTGGTGAAAGTCAGATGTTGCAATACAATGCAAAGCTCATCTCTTGTCTTGAGGCTATCACCGAAGATTCTTCCTTTAGCCACTACAAGAGATTCAAAAGAAATGGAAAGTTCATTAGATCTCTTCATTGTCAAAAACACTACATATTTGCCTTAGAGCAAGAAGATGCCCCATTGATCATCATTGCATTGTTGCATGACAAAATGGATCTTATCACCCGACTCAAATCGCGATTAGCAAGATAAACGGCTGTTGATCACACAAACTTCCTTTTCCCTACCGTAAAGATGCTCCTGGCAAACAGCGCAAAAAGCATGAAAGCCCCACCAAATAGGCGGAAAGCCCCTGTATCATCTTCGAACTCTCCTCCGACATAACGCAATACCATCAGGGATGAGAAAGCAATAATCACTGGAATGCTCATATCCAACTCTTTCATCGCTGCCGTATGACGGATGTCTCGGATGTGGTCGATACTGATGACAGGCTCTTTGCCAAATCGCTCTATGAGTTCGCTGATGTAAAGTGGGTTGCCGCCCGTCTGCTCATAGATATGATTCTTAAAGGCCTCTAAGTCCTCTATGCGGCTCATCATAGGTCTGACGAGTAATATGATCAGCTCAGTTGCTTCTATGCGGCTGAGGGCTTTGATTTCAACTTTCTGATAATTGGATAAGAAGCTGGCGTGAGACATCTTCACTTGTCGAGCTGCTGCAATCACATGGAAGTGATTTTTAAGCTTCTCAAGCGCGGTTACGCCTGCAGGTGTAACATTGGTGATGTCATCTATGATGAGCGTGTATTCGTTCTTTTCTGTGGTTTTGATCAGTAAGTTGATGAGGTGTGCGACGCTATTCTTTGTGATTACCTTGTTGATCTCTGCTGATTCTGTCAGAAGTTGGATGATCTTCTCTTTGTCTCCATTGTATAACTCCAAGAGCATATTGCCAATGGTTGTTTTTACTCCTTTAAAGTCATCAAGCCGTAATATCTTCTCGTGGTGGAGCATCGCAAGGATGCGAGACTTGCCGATACCTTGTTCTCCTGTGATCAGGAGATTGACCTTTTTATGAAATAGATCATTGATGTGCTTCAATTCCTCCTTTCGGCCTATGAAATACTTATCAGTCTGGACTTTTGGATTGAGTCTAAAGACGTTTTTACGTGGAAAAAGCCGGTCTTTCCATCTTTTAAGCCAAGATCTCTTGTCAATTTTTTCTATCGCTCTTTCCTTTTGCTGCTCTGCAACATGTAGATAGATCTCTGTTGTCTTGTATGATGCATGGCCCAGTAAGTCTTGTGCTGTTCTGATATCTGCCCCTTCCTTTACCACTGCGCTTGCAAATGTGTGTCTACACATGTGCGGCGAAGCTGCCCAGGAGCTATACTTCTTCATCATCTTCCATACCCGCTTTCTGCTGATGTGTCCAGTAGCAGAATTGGTTGGAAAAAGGAACCCATTGTCGCTTTTGTCTGGTAGTTTGAGATATACCTCAGAGAGCGCTTCCACAACTCTTGGTGTAAGCGGAATTGTCCTATAAACGGGTTTTTCTGTTTTCTTCTTAAGGCTAGCCACAGTCAGCTTGCGGTCTTGAAAATTGAAGTTTCCAATCGTCAGGCTTACCATCTCAGTGACCCGCAGTCCACAGTCCAACATGATCAATATCATAAGCGTATGGCGCGGGTTTCGCGCCACATTCTCAAGTAAAGTCGCTTGGTCGCGCTCACTCAATAGGGCTATTGATCTATTGTCCTGTATCATGATGGAATCTTACATAAACCAAATATTATTCCGAAAAGATTGATTTTCAGGGCTTTAGGGAGATTTCCCAGTGAAATAAAATTTCTGCTAACGGGGGGATACAAGGGGGGGACATTAAGACCATTATGTCCCCCA
>CALDEM010000047.1 GCA_937942435.1 uncultured Saprospiraceae bacterium | reverse complement strand
GATGTAGATCGCAGCAGGCACTTTTTGCTGAAAGATATTCTCACCATGAGGAAGGATGGCGGTGACTCCAGTCCTGATGCTATCTCCAGTGATGAGGGTTGTGTGTCCGACCTTGACTCCATTTACGTCAGTGATAGCGTTCAGTGGACCGGGATGTAGCACTCCGATCTCTATGCCATAATCTCTCACTCTTTTGTCCTGTCCATGCAGATTGAGTGTGCTTAAAAGGACAACTAATGATAATACCCAATGCATAATTAGAAGACTTGGTGGGCTACAATATGATTCTTTTTTATTGAAATTGATATGTCAGGTTTTAAAAGGACTCTTAAAGTTATAAAGGCTTAAAGAGAAATACAGAATAATCAATAATGCTAGAGCTGAAATCTATAACGATAAGCTTATCTTCAACCACATAATCAATCTTAGAATTTGAACAAGCTGATAGACATCTTCTCAAAGTACCAAGCCTACTTTTTGGGGTTAGCGATATTCTTATGCTTGTCCGCTGTATCATTCACAGCCACAGGTGAAGATATCACACTTGTACTTCAAGACTTTCCAGTGATCATGATGTTCTTGGTTACTTTAGGGATCTTTTTAGGGTTCATATACATCTCGATCGATAAGAAGAAAATAAAAGAGTTATCAAAAGAGATCGCTGGCCATTCTAATGATATAAACATTGAAGGCAACGACCTACTTAAAGAACTAACTACTCGTCAAACTGAAGTCTATGATTTAATCATGGAAGGCAAATCTAATAAGGAGATCATGAGCCTTTTGTTTATCGAGCAGAGTACGCTCAAGTCTCATATCAATCAGATCTACAAGAAGCTCGAAGTATCCAATAGAAGAGAGCTGAAGTCTAAGTAGCGCCTGTTTTTATTGCATTTTAGTCGATATCAACCCTTTTTCAACCCCCTTAAAATTGAAAGAAATCGTTTGTCGACTCACTTTTGAGAAAACAATAAATATTATGAAAAGCAAACTATTGTATGTGGCTTCGTTTCTGCTTCTGATAAGCATTTCATTTACATTTCACGTTACAGAATCAGCATCCTATGTTGAATGGATGTGGACCGACAAAGTGGAAGTCCCCATTATTCTATTGTTCTCCTCTGTTGTATGTGTCGTGGTATCACACTTTGTAGATCCAGAGGATGGCTCTGTTGTGTCATGAAGCAGTGGCATAGCTTAACTGGAAAGTCTATTTGATTTACGTAATATAGACAAAGCTGATTGATACTGAGAGGGGTACAATGGCATTGGGCGTAAAGCCCACTGTCAACCTTGGCGTAAAGCCATCTGGCAATGTTGTTCAGAATTTGAAATGAAGGTCTCCTGACGGCTTGTTTTACCGCTTGCAATGAACATAAACCAAATCATTCAAATTCCATCTCAACAAAACAATGCATAAGGATTAATGTAGCTGTACCTTGCGGCCCTTTATGAGTGTAGCCACAGAATCGAAACTTACCCAGGACATACTCCGATCAGACATGTGGTCTCTGATCAGACGGTTCTCGCTGCCTGCGATCATCGGGATGTCGATTAATGGGATCAACGCTTTCTTCGATGGATTGTTTGTTGGACAGTTTGTTGGAGAGACTGCTGTTGCAGCTATTTCATTAGCCTTTCCATTGACCTTTATAACGGGTGGTATATCAGCTTCTATAGGTGTTGGAGGTTCTGCATTATTGAGTCAAGCGATAGGTTCTGGAGATGAGCAGCGACAGCAAAGTATACTCGGTACTTGTACAGGTTTGTCATTGGTCGCTTCTATCTTATTAATGGCGCTCGGTATCACGTTTGCTCCTCAGATGATTGGTATGCTGGGAGGAGAAGGAGAAGTGTTGACACTTGGAGTCTTGTACTATCGGATCACTTTGATAGGTGCCTTCTTCCGTATCCATGCTGTAGCGCTCAATATGTTGATCAGAGCAGAAGGTAAAGTTGCCTTAGCTATGTATATGTCGACGAGTGCTGCAATCATCAATATCGTTCTCAATTATATCCTGATGGGTATGCTTGATATGGGCATCGCTGGTGCAGCATGGGCGACGGTTATAGCGATGACGGCTTTGACTGTGATGGGGTATGCTTACTTTCTGTTGGGTAAGGCTAATTATAAAGTAAAAGCTTTCTCTCTCAATTTCGATTGGGCATTGTCAAAGCCGATGTTAGCGATAGGCATCTCAGCTGCTATGTTGCAGATCATGTTTTTTGTACAACAATCTGTTGTATTTGTCTTGATCGACAAATACGGTGGTGATTGGGATATTGCATTTATGGGTACGTGCTATCGAGTTATGATGCTCATGGTTTTTCCGAGTTTTGGCTTTGCTATTGCTTTTCAACCTGTTGCGGGTATCAACTTTGGAGCAAAGATATATGATAGGGTTTCTGAAGGATTTTATAAGTTTCTAATTGTCGCTACTTTGGCCATGGTTGTGCCTTGGGGTTTAGTGATGATGGCGCCAGCTGTGGTTATCGGTTGGGTGCTACCAGATGCTACGATCTCTTCACATGATGTTTTTAATTTTAGAATGTTCGTCGCGACCTTGCCTATCTTCCCGGCTTTCTTTATTGGGACTACATTGTTTCAAGCGATTGGGAAGGCGCGGATCGCCGGTATTTTGACAGTTGTTAGAGATCTTGTTTTGTTTTTGCCAGCGGCGCTCATCTTACCCACCTTTTTTGGTGTTTCTGGCATCTATTATACAGGCATACCGATCAATATCATCTCAGTAATATTGGTCTATATAATTGTAAAGAAGACTTTTGTGGAGTGGCAAGAAAGAACGCTTGAGACTTCGACTGTTTAAGTTTACTCCTCACCTAATCTATAATCCACTGGCAGCATATCTCCAACCTTTACAAAGCCCCAGTACTGCTCATACAAGAATGCCAAAGGATCAAGCGGTATGCCTGATTTGTTAATTATAGTCTCGGTAGCACTCATCGTCAGTAGAGAGACTTGTGGTCGGTTGCTTTTTACATATCCGAGATTGCCTGGTGCGACATAGTACTTGTCAGCTGATTCTAGCGTATAAGTGACTTGCCATTGATCTGAGAATGCTATGATAATGGATGATTCCAATGTATCTCTGATATACTGATCATAGTCGAGTTCATTCTTATCTAAGAACGCAATGAACTTTGGTTCACTCTGCCGTCTGAGCACGTTTCTAACTGTATCAGGTATGTCAGACACGCCAAATTCTGAAAGTGCTTTCACCTTTGTCTTCGCACGTAATATCTCTTCTTCTGATGGTCGATTAAGATTAGGGCGTTTTGTGATCTTTTGTATTTTAAATCCATCTGCCACGATAGATCTGTTGATTAATGATCTGAAAAAATGTTGCGGGGAGCCCTTATATACTTTGCTTCTTGTTTTTATAAACTTCTTTACTTTTCTATTACTTCCCTCCATTTCTATAAATCTCGAATAGCCCAAAAACGACACCCTTTTGTTAGTATTGTCACGTATGTATGATTCGAGATCGTACTCTATGATATAGCCAAGCGCTTTGTTTTCGATAATCAGAGGTTGGCGAGCGCTGGCAGATAGCACTCCTGATGGGCCGTCATAGTCAAACTGTATGACATCAGGATTTATAATCTTAGTCTTCTCTGCATTGCTTGACAGGCCGATAAAATCTTTTGTAAAAGTCTTAAGATTGTGAAACCAAGCATCACCACGAGTTGACTTTACTTCTACTTCTTTTAGCTCCGTTGATTCAGGAGTCATCTCAAACTTATAAATAGGCCCGAGCTGTTCGATATCTAAATTGAATTGTATCGTATTGTATCCTAAGAAGGATATGACCAGTTCTGTAAAATCAGGATCAACGGAGATGCTAAACTTCCCATTGAGATCTGTTGATGTTCCATTGGTCGTTGCATTAAAGTATACAGAAGCATACGCTAAGGGTTCTCCTGTTGCTTCGTCGACTATGCGGCCATTGAGCTCGTGCGATTGTGCCACTATAATCGAACTGCACAACAGAAAGAGGAAAAATAGAACGCTATTGATTAACGACATCGTCTGCTCTTACTTGGGTGGTGATTGCCACATGATGTTGGTGATTTTCCAGATGCCATCTACCTTGCTTAGATGCATAAAGTCTATGCCCCAAACCGCAGTAAGTTTTGCAGAGGCAGTGCGATCATGGACCTCATATATTTCTATTTTTCTGGGACTTTCATCATTTGCTTGGCTGACATCTTTGTTCCATTTGCCGGCAAGGTCATAGAGCTGCTGATAGGTCATCTGTACATGACTATAGCTTTCATTATTATAATCGTAGTAGCCCAGTTTGTGTAGGATAGTATCAACGCTTCGCATTATTCTTTCTGGCTCTACGTCATATAAACCAAGCACATAATCTTCAACAGCAGCGGTGACCATATCATGATCTGATGTTATCTCTTGACCTGATATGATGGAGAGGTTAGTGCCCATCAGAATTATAATTGCAAAATAGATAAAGGAGTATCTCATGAGTTTTGATTTTTATAATTCACTTTCTTTTATAATCTCTGGTTGTCCGTCGGCATCATATCTAAAGATATCATCTCTTGAGTAATGACCGATTACGTCAAAGTCCAACTTACTATGCGTTACTTCATCTATATCGAGCTCTGCTATCAATGCACCTTCTGTATCATATAGTGGCCCTGCGATCACTTGACCCAGTGGAGAGACGATGATGCTCCCGCCTCGACAACAATCTTCTGGTAGATCAACGACTAGGTGTTGGTAAGCATCTGGGTACATAGACTTGGTGTAGTACTGATTACAACCGAGAACAAAACACCTGCCCTCTAATGCGATGTGCTTCATCGTCGATGTCCACTCATCACGTGCATCAGCAGTTGGTGCTATGTAGATCTCCACACCTTTGCGATACATGGACATCCGAGCCAGAGGCATATAGTTCTCCCAGCAGATGAGACCGCCTAACTTGCCGATCTTGGTATCACATGTGACTAAAGTGTCACCTTGCGCCTCGTGCCAGATCAATCGCTCTGTCCCAGTAGGTTTGATCTTACGATGAGTGGCCATCAACCCTTTGGTAGGAGAGAGATAGATCATAGAGCAGTATAATGTCCCACTGGTGTCTTCCTTCTCAGTGATGCCCATGACGATATAGACGTTGTGATCCGCCGCCATGGCCTCCAATCGCTTTAGGTCATCGCCTCCAAGGTCGATGCTATTCTTGTAGTATCGAGTATAGAGTGCCCTGCCGGCGTCTGTTCTACTTCCAACTACAGCGCCAAAGGAAAATCCTCGAGGATAGCCAGGTATATATGACTCTGGAAAAACGATCAACTCGCAGCCCTGCTCTGCGTACTTGGCAACTTGTTGTTCTGTCTTGATCAGAGTAGCTTCTTTATCAAAGAAGACGGGACTGTCTTGTACCAAGCATACTTTAACATTCATCTGTGACCGTGTCTATTGATGTATTCAAGATACAAATATGCTCATCATATAGCAGGCTTTCAAGCATTAGGAAGACCATTTGGCGATATAGCCCGTTTTAGTAAAGTGCGTGGTTATAATTATCTGATTATCAATTAGATATGATCTATTTGCCGTAGAGCGATAGAGTGTTAAACTCTGTATCAAATTAAAGAATTTTATATATGTTTGCAGCTCATTTCTAATTTGTGGTCAAGTATGAAGGCATATCCTCTCGCTTTCTTGTGTGTTGTCTTTGTTTTATTAAGTCATGATGCTTTTGCTCAACCTGCAGTAGAAGACTTTAAAGAGCTCTATCGGTTAAAGATGTCTCCTCTGACGGGATCGCTCCATGTTGATGGTAAGCTGGATGAAGCGATCTGGTCTCAGCTGGATATAGCGACTGATTTTTGGCAGAAGTCACCCAATGTTCAAGAACATGCGAGCCCTCGGACGGAAGTCAGCATGACTTATGACGACAAGAACCTTTATATAGGTGCCAAGTGCTATCAGGACAAACCGAGGATCATACAGACGCTTAAGCGAGATGAGTTTTGGGATAGCGATGGTATAGGTATACTGCTTGATCCACTTAACGAGAAGACCAATTGCTTCATCTTTGGCGTATCAGCTGCAGGTGTCCAGATGGATGCGGTCCGTTCTGCTATCTCCGATATGAACACTGACTGGAGTAACAAGTGGGTCGCTGAAGTCGACGTGCAAGAGGGATATTGGAGTGCGGAGATAAAGATACCGTTGAGCATCTTGAGATATGATGCCAGCCTCACAGAGTGGGGGTTAAACTTCGTCCGTAACGCCACTTTTGTAAATGAGTTTCACAATTGGACAGCGGTGCCTGCCCAGTTCTGGCCGGTAGAGCCAGCATATGCGGGTACTTTGGTTTGGGAAGATGCACCACAGAAACAAAAGGGCAATTATAATCTCATCCCGTATGTCACCAGTAGTGTGAGTAAGAATGCGGGGGAAGCAACTGAGACAAGTTTTGATGCGGGTCTTGATGGTCGGATCGCTATCACCTCTTCGCTTAATATGGATGTTACTTTCAACCCAGACTTTAGTCAGATCGAAGTGGATGAGTTGGTGACCAATCTCACTCGCTTTAGTATCTTCTTACCGGAGAAGAGAACTTTCTTTTTAGAAAACAAGGATATCTTTTCTGATTATGGGAGTCCTGGTTCGCGACCGTTTTTCTCAAGAACGATCGGCTTAGATAAAAACCGTAATAACGTACCGATTATATATGGACTGCGACTCAGTGGCAATGCGAGTCCCGATGTCCGTCTCGGAGTAATGAATATACATACGGCCACAACTGAAAACTCTTTTGGTCAAAACAACACGGCGATATCTGTAAAAAAACAATTTGGAAGATCGTTTATCCAAGGCATGTTTTTAAACCGTCAAGCCTTTGATGGGACGAAGAGCGTCAGTGGAGATTATGGACGCAACACCAGCTTAGAAGCAGCCTATATATCAGAAGATGGTCAGTATACGACTTGGTTGGGACTGCATCATTCTTTTAAAGAAGGATTTACTGATAAGACGGGACATTATAACGCGGGCTTCTCATATAGTGACTCGCGCTGGGAGTTTGTATCAGACTGGCTGATGATGCAGGAGAACTACTTTGCAGATATGGGCTTCATCAATAGAATTGAAAATTTTGATGCAGTCAGAGACACGGTGATCCGTCAGGGTTATAATCGCACTTTCAATGAAGTGCAGTATAACATCAGACCTTTCAATGGAGTAGTAGGGCAGCACTCTATATCTGCATTGTCATTTCTCGCTTGGAATCCTGACTGGAGTTTTAATGAAAGCATCCTTGGCTTAGATTATAACATGAGATTAAAAAGCGGACATCGCTTTGGCTTAGAGTTTAACAACCGACAAGTGCAATTACTTTACCCGTTTTCTTTTACAGGCAATGGTGATCCACTGCCAGCTGATCGATATGGGTTTTCTAATTTTGGTATAGATTATCGTTCAGATGATCGCAAGGCTTTGTCATTTGAAGTGTCTGCTACCACTGGCGCATTTTATAATGGTACGTTAACGCAATTAGAAACGGAAGTTAACTATCGTATACAACCTTGGGGTAACTTTAGTGTAGGTTATCAATATAATGATTTAGAATTTCCAGATCCTTTTGGTGATGAACAGATAACCGCATGGCTTTCTAAAGTGGAGATCGGCTTCTCGCGTAATCTTCTATGGACTACTCTTTTCCAATTTGTAGATCAGAGTGATTTTATGGGGGTTAATAGCCGATTGCAGTGGAGGTTTGCACCTATGTCTGATCTCTTCCTTGTATATGTTGATAATTATGATGTAGTTAATTCTGACTTTGGTTCTTCTATTCAGAATAATAATCGTGCGCTGATTTTAAA
The DNA here is from genome assembly GCA_937942435.1 of uncultured Saprospiraceae bacterium. GTDB lineage: Bacteria > Bacteroidota > Bacteroidia > Chitinophagales > Saprospiraceae > JAJRXG01. The sequence goes on along the minus strand of CALDEM010000047.1, from coordinate 453 downwards.
AGTTAATTATTGGTACTGATTTTACTTCCTTGAGACTGTCCAAAGAGAGCACCATGAAACGGGCTAGTATAACTTATAATCATTTTGCTTTCTTAAATCCTCTTACTTTTTTCATTATTTAAACTTTTTAGATGAACAAAGTAAGGTCTTGGCTTAGCCGAGACCAGATGTCAGGGAGACATCTGACTGCGTGAACCACAAGTGGCTGTTGAAATGTCAAGAGAAAACGAAGAATATACTTCTTAGAATATTTAATTTTGATAACCACTTAGATCCTTATCGACAATTATCCAAAAGAAGAATACAAGGAGTTTTCATACTTTGTGAATTGGATACTGGAGTTGAATAGTAATAAAAATGGAGGCTTTGCTCCGAGAAGTTAAGAATAAATAAAAAACAATAAATGAACAGCTTAAAAATATCAAACCTCTTTTCTGTAACAGGCAAAACAGC
>CALDEM010000046.1 GCA_937942435.1 uncultured Saprospiraceae bacterium | reverse complement strand
GTCACTTTTACATGTTTAGATGAAGGCATCAACTTGATTAAAGTATATGCTGCGATAGAGTTAGCTGATGGTTCTTATGCTTATGAATACGTTTTTGTAAAAGTAGACATAGAAGATAATAACAATGCTTGTCCTTTTTCTAATGTTGACGATAGCCAAGATGGTAATGTAAGCGGATTAGTATACACGGAAGATGGGAGACTGGTGCCTAATGTTTCGCTTCGATTATATGATGCATTTACAGATGAGTTCAGGACTCGTGATACATCAGACAACTCTGGATCTTATCAATTGGGTCAGATACCTAGACATTCGTACCATTATATGATGCCTGACTTAGATGCGGACCCGCTAAACGGATTAACAACTTTAGATCTTGTTTTACTTCAGAGGCACATCATTGGATTACTAAGATTGGATAGTCCTTATAAAATAGTCGCTGGAGATATAAATAGAGACAATCGAGTCACTGCTACTGATATCATAGATTTGAGAAGGGCTATCTTAAGAATGTCTTCGACTTTTGACACTGAAGATGCATGGCGTTTTATCAATGCTAGTTATAAATTTTCCGACAACAGATTTCCACTTGATGATCAACTTGTAAAAGAACAGTATGTGACCTATAGCCATCCTGAAGTAGATCTACTAGCGATGAAAGTTGGAGACCTGGATGGATCAGTAATTATAGACAAATTAAAATCTTCTTTTAATCGATCAACATTATTTATACATACAGAAGATGTCAGCTTTCAAAAAAACGAAGAGCTGAAAACTTCTTTTAGACTAGGAGAAAACTTGAGTATGTCTGGGTTCCAATTTGCGATTGATTATGATCCCGAGAATCTGGAGGTCGCCGATGTATCAACGCTCAATGCTGATCTTGATGTTTATGTCAATTATAACGAGAAAGGTGTTATTTACGTAAGTGGTACGAGTGCTCAGAATGTAAGTATGGACTCTGGGAGTGAGGTGATATCAATAACCTTTACAACTAAATCTGCTGGTAGATTAAGTGATCACATAGATCTGGATAGTGAGCATCTTAATGCCGAGATATATACTGATGAGCTATTGGTTAATAACCTGGGGCTTGATTTTGTAAAAACAGAAGTCGACTTTCTTGTTCATCAAAATGCACCTAATCCTTTTACAGAGTCTACCAATATATATATCGAAAGTCCTACGGATACAGAACTGTATATCACCATAAGTGACATCACAGCAAGGGTATATGTCGATAAGAAGGTAACAATGAAGGCTGGAAAGACGAATGTCAGTATAGATAGCAAGCACCTTGGAGGCCCAGGTGTATATTATTATACGATCAATAATGGGATTGAAGTCGTCTCAAAGAAGATGATATTATTGAATTAAATATCTTTATCGCATGATCGTGTCGTATTCTAAAAAATATGTCGAGGCGGGGTGTGATGAAGCGGGCAGGGGATGTCTCGCGGGGCCTGTATTTGCGGCAGCGGTTATCTTACCAAAAGGGTTTAGACATAAGAAGCTTAGAGATAGCAAACTTGTATCAGAAAAAGATCGACTTTTACTTAGAGATTATATCCAAAAAAGGGCGATCGCATATAGCGTACAATCTGTAGACGAGAAGGAGATCGATAGGATCAACATACTCAACGCTTCATTTCTTGCGATGCACATGGCGATAGACGACTTGAGTATTAGGCCTGAGTTGTTGTTGATAGATGGTAATCGGTTTACACCCTATCTTGGTATACCACATCAGTGTATCGTTAAAGGGGACAACAAGTTTTATAGTATAGCAGCGGCAAGCATCTTAGCAAAAACGTATAGAGATGATCACATGCGCAAGCTCAATGAAATCTACCCTCACTATGGATGGCATCAGAACAAGGGCTATGGTACTTTAGCACATCGCATAGCGCTTGACAAAGAGGGTCCAACAGAGTTTCATCGTAAGTCCTTTCAAGTCAAAGCACCACTTCCAAATATCAGTGGACCCCGATGAAATCATTAATTAAAGATATAGTTGGTAAAGAGCAGAAGGTGATTTCATATGCATCTCCAGATGACTCTCTACTAAAGCGATTAGTCATCAACTCGATAGAATTATCTACAGGTAGAGCGAGGGTCGAAAAAGCATATGACCACTTAAAATCTCTGAATATTCCAGATGCAAGTATCTGGCAACACGTTTTTCCACTTTTAGGTATAGAGCTTAATTACAATATTGAAAAAATAAAAAGTATCCCATCAGATGGGCCTCTTGTCGTGATCGCCAATCATCCTTATGGAGTAGCAGATGGCATGGCACTTGGCCACGTTCTATCTCAGATGAGAGAGGACTTTCTACTTGTCGTAAATGAAGTCTTATGCAGAGAGAGAATCCTCGGCAAGTACTTTTTGCCAATTGATTTTAGAGAAAATCGAGAAGCACTTCAGACTAATATCAAGACGAGGAAGAGTGCACTTAGCTTACTAAAAGAGGGTGGTGCAATTGGAATATTTCCCTCAGGAGGAGTGTCTACAACACCCAATTTATGGAGTCGTAAGGCGATAGATCTAGATTGGAAGAGATTTCTAGTTAAGCTGGTTTCTAAAACCAATGCTAATGTGTTACCCATTTACTTTAAAGGGCAGAATAGTACCACCTTTCAGGTTGCGAGTCACATACATCCAAATATCAGATTAGCACTGCTGCTCAACGAGCTGGATAGAAAAAGAGGCAAGTCTTTGGACTTTGTTATTGGTGATGTTATAAAACCAGAGGATCTTTCTCATTTAACAAGAGATCAGATGTTGCCCTTCCTAAGAGAGGCTACTTTTGATTTAGAATTTGCATAGTATGACCATTTTACAAATTGTAAAAGACCAGTTTAACCTTAGGGTTTATGACGAAGGAGTAGAAAGGATTAAGAAAGTGCTCACATTACTTTCTGAAGAAGAAGTATGGTATCGTCCAAATGACGCTGCGAACTCAGTTGGCAATCTTGTCCTTCACCTTTGTGGCAACGTCACACAGTGGATCGGTTCTGGAGTCGGTGGTCAAAAAGATATAAGAGAGCGAGATGTAGAATTTGAAACAACTGATCTTATCAGCAAAGATCTACTCATGGAAAAGCTATATAATCTTAGGCCGATAACGGATCAAGCTTTGTTAACCATAGTTTCAGAAGAACAACTCACTGATCCAAGAACGGTTCAGGGATTTGATGAAACAGTGCTTGGAATCTTGATCCATGTGACAGAGCACTTTAGTTATCACGTAGGACAGATAGCGATCATCGCAAAATACCTGAAAGGACTTGATCTTGGCTTCTATGCTGATATGGATCTCAATGTTAAGAACTAGATATTTTTGGCTATTTGTCAACAATTCGGCCACTACTCAAGAGCTTAAAATCTAAAGGAAACAAAGGCCCCAAAAACGTTTTCCACAACCAAGGCCACTTACTAGCACTACAATGTGGATAACCTCGACGCCTTTACACATCTTGCTTAAAAAACATATTTGATATAATTTCAATATCTTAAGTAGATTCGCAAACTATTTGGAGCGATTGATGTCCAGTCGCTTTACTCACACACGTACGAATTTTGATGAATGGCAGAGGGTAAACCGTTAAAACCTGTAGAGGGAGGGAAGATGAGGAGTGCAACTAACGATGTTGATATGAACACGTTAGTGTATGGAAGGGTGATGCCACAAGCCTTAGAACTTGAAGAAGCAGTACTGGGTGCGATCTTGGTCGACAAAGATGGACTGCCATCGGTGATTGAGATCTTAAGAACCGAGAGTTTTTACAAAGAGACGCATGCTGAGATCTATGGAGTGATGCTGGATTTATTTGAGAAATCACAACCGATAGATCTTCTCACCGTGCACGAATCACTTAAAAAAGCGAAGAAGTTAGATATCATCGGTGGAGTCAACTACTTACTTGAGTTGACTAATAAAGTTGCCTCGGCGGCCAACATAGAATATCACGCTCGTATCATCGCCCAGAAGTTCATCCAAAGAGAGTTGATCAGAGTATCAACTGTAACAATAAAAGATTCGTACACGGATGAGAAAGATGTCTTTGAGTTGTTGGATGAGGCGGAGCAGAATCTATACGATATCACCGATACCAACCTCAACACTGGTTATGAAAAACTAAGCGCACTTGCTATCAAAACAAGACGTGAGATAGAAGCGATCAGTCAGAAGGAAGGATCGATCACTGGGGTTTCTACAGGGTTTAAAGACTTGGATAAGGTGACATCAGGGTGGCAACAATCGGATCTTATCATCATAGCAGCACGGCCAGGTATGGGTAAGACGGCATTTACTTTGTCGCTTGCGCGAAATGCTGCTATAGCAGGAAAGGGTGTAGCTATCTTTTCGCTGGAGATGGCCAATACTCAGTTAGTCCAACGTCTTATAGCGATGGACGCCAGTATCAATAGCCATAAGCTTCGTAATGGTGATCTGACTGATGCAGAGTGGCTATCGCTTAACCAGTCTGTGGACAACATGGCTGAGATGCCGATGTTTATCGATGATACTCCTGCTATCAATATATTTGAACTAAGAGCGAAGTGTCGAAGGTTGAAGCAAAACCATGATATCGGTCTAGTAGTCATCGATTATTTACAGTTGATGACAGGGTCTCCTAATAACAAGAAGGGTAACAGAGAACAAGAGATATCTTCTATCTCGCGTGCACTAAAAGGACTTGCAAAAGAACTCAGTGTACCTGTTATCGCTCTATCACAGTTGAGTAGATCGGTAGAGACAAGAGGAGGAAGTAAGCGACCTGTACTATCGGATCTTAGGGAGTCTGGAGCGATCGAGCAAGATGCGGATATTGTAACATTTATCTATCGGCCGGGCTACTATGAGATGGATGAAGATTTTGATAAACCAAAAGATCTTGCGGAGATCATCATAGCCAAGCACCGTAATGGTAGTCTGGAAACAGTGGAGCTGCGATTTGTGCCAGAGTATGTACGATTTGAAGAAGGCAACTTTAATACTTTTAGTCAACCTGGAGGAGGCGACTTTAGAGATCCTATGGCTGGGATGATCACACGTCAGTCGCGGATGAATAACGAAGAAGAGACTCCATTTTAAAAAGTGCAACTTTGCATTCTAATTTTACAATTGAACGTGCTCGATGAAATTAAAATTGACTTCAATGAGCATTTTATAATATAATGAGACTTAATAAGTATATAGCACACAGTGGTATCTGTTCTCGTCGCAAGGCAGGTGACTTAGTAAAGGCAGGAGAAGTAAAAGTCAATGGTGCCTTGGAGATTAATCCTGCTTATGATGTTCAAAAAGACGATGTCGTTATATACAATGGCAAGAAGGTCGTGCCAGAAAAAAAGATGGTCTATATCTTGATGAATAAACCTAAGAATGTAGTCACCACTACCTCAGATGAAAAAGCGAGAAAGACAGTACTTGATATCGTACAGAAGAAAGTAAAGCAACGTATCTATCCTGTAGGAAGATTAGATAGAAATACTGTAGGATTACTTCTTCTAACCAATGATGGTGATCTTGCAAAGAAGTTGACTCACCCAAGTCATGGTGTAAAAAAGAGGTACCATGTAGTACTCAACAAAGTGGTGACAGAAGCCCACATGAATGCAATCAGAAAAGGTTTACACCTTAAAGATGGTATAGCAACAGTTGATGATCTCGATTGGATCATTGGCTCTGACTACTCTGAAGTAGGGATAGAGATCCACATGGGTAAAAATAGAATCGTCAGAAGGATATTTGAATCTCTGGGATACACAGTTGAAAAACTTGACCGCGTATATTATGGAGGACTCACAAAGAAAGATTTGCCACGCGGATGGTTCCGACCATTAAAGGCGAAAGAGATTGTAATGTTGAAGCATTTTGGATAAACAGGAATTTCTTCAGCAAAAGTCAAAGTAAGAATTAGAAGGTTGTTAAGATTGTATTAATCTCTTTTGTTGACTCAGCGTATGCAATTAGAACACGTTTAGTATAAAAAAGGCATTTTATAAATCTCAAACAGAAGAGACTTACAACATAGTAATCTTATCGTGAGGTATTCGTTTCTTGTATTTTACGTATTCATATTATGTAATGCGACAGCGCAGAGCTCAGATGATATGCGCTTTAATAACTCTATTGGACTATCGCTAAAGCCTAATGTCTATCAATCTATAATTGATGGGCCGCCTCTGTTAGAATTAGAATATAGAACTCTTCTACGATCAAAAAATCGCTATCGTATATCACTAGTTGCAGGACTTAAAAGTGGCGAATATGGAGCTTCATTAGGTTGGGAGAGATTACTCTTTGATTCAAGAAAAGTAACTGTTTATGGAGGTGCTGACTTTTCCTATGTAAGCTATCATGATGACTTAAGATCCTTTGGGCTTGCTAAGATAAAAAGTAAAGTGGTTGACCTAAATGCTTTTGCCGGTTTGACTTATAGCGTAACATCAAGAATTGGTTTCTTTGTAGAACCATATATATTGTCCCATAATATTTTTTCTTCAAGTGATGAAAGTCATGAAATTGCGGATCACAAAACGAGATTCCTTCAGACTTTTAAGATCGGGGCTCGGATGAAATTCTAAAAAACTATTTTTTTAATTTAAAAACGGATTACTAACTCTTTCCCTTCCAATTGTAGTAGATGGTCCATGTCCTGAGTAAACGATTGTCTCATCGGGTAGCGGCATCAACTGTGTCATGATACTTCCGATAAGTGTGGCATGATCTCCACCAGGCAAGTCTGTTCTTCCGATACTTCCCTGAAACAATACATCTCCACCGATCAGCTCATTTTGTTCTTTGAGATATAGGCAGATACTGCCTGGCGAATGACCTGGTGTAAATAGAACATTAATTTCTGTTCCATTAAATGAGAAAGACTCACCTCCGTGAAGAAATGTAGATATCTCAGGAGAACCTTTGTAAGGTATACCATACATACTACCTACTTGTTCACACGTGCCAAGTACAGGTTTTTCTAATTCGTTAGCTTCAAGAGTGAGATTATATTTATCAGCTATAAGTTGATTGCCCAGCACATGATCTATGTGACAATGAGTATTGATTAATCTCTTGGGTTGCAGACCATTGCTTTCGATATAATCGATGAGTTCACTTTCTTCTTGGGCATTATTACATCCCGGATCGATGATGATACATTCTTTAGATGCTTCATCGATAAGAATGTACATGTTCTCTTGGAATGCATTGAAAGTAAAAGACTTAATTTTTAACATGGTCTATTAAAGTTTCTTATGGACGATATAATTCAAATGTATCAACATTGACAACTGTCATGCCTGCAGCGAGTGCAGCTGTTATGCCAGAAGGACCGTCTTCATACACCAGACAATCCTTTGGTTCAACTTTTATATGTTCTGCGCACTTTAGAAATGTCTCTGGGTGTGGTTTTGGATTAATGACATCATCAGCAGTGTACATGGCTTCAAACCAATCTCCTATTTCTAGATCCATCAAAGCCATGGTAGCATTGTATCTTATGCTACCCGTACCGATAGCCATGGGTAACTTACCGTGATATGATTGCGCCACATCGACCACTCGTTGCACAGGTTGGATCTTTCCATTCTTCTTTTTCAAACCGAGGTACACTTGGTTCTTCTTCTCTCGAAATGCAGTAGGATCCACGTTCCAGTTATAAAGTTCATTAAGTTGTTGGATCACTTGTATGGTTGGTGTACCTGCTCGTTCTTCGACCATCTGTGCTGTGATGTTTACGCCAAATGTCACACCCGTTTCATACCAAGCGTCAATGTGTAAGGGCATGGTGTCTGCAAGAGTGCCATCCAAGTCAAAGATCAAGCCTTTGATATCAGATCTAGGGATAAGAGATTCTATTGAGTTCATATAAAAAAATGCAAAGCTAACTTTTAATGATAGATGTTATCCTTCAGAAAGGATCCACCCTGATTCTTGATCATTGGATACGTAGAAGTATTTACCATGAGTGCCCAAGATCTCCATCTCAGAAGGTTGTGAAAGCGTGTTCAGAACTATAGACTGATCTGTAGGATGTGTATAGAGTTTTTTTGGGTCGGTGATTTTCAAGCGACTAACTCTACGTTCTGTTTTTTCAATCTCAGTATAAGTGAGATAGCCTATAGAGTTATCTGGAAGCTCTACTTTATAATATGCACCAGATGTTCCAATAATATGAACGATTTGATTTTCAGGTAGTGGCGTCTTAGGGCCTTTTCTTGTTATGTCATTTACCTTGAGTTGAGTTGGGCTATTGGTCCTAGCGACGGTACCGATAAACTCATTTTTAGCGAGGTCTCTTTTATATCGTGTTCTTGGTTTTACTACGAAGTGATATGGGTCGATGGGGCCGTTTTTATAAATACCAAAATGCAAATGAGGCGCCGTAGTCTTGGCGTTACCACTGTTACCCACTGTGCCTATGGTATCTCCTTTTGTAATTTGGTCATCTTCTTCAACATATACATCTTGTAGGTGTGCAAAGTATATGGTTTGTTGTCGCTCAGTATCGTTGAGCCAGATGACCTTGCCACCCAGCTCATTATCTTTCGTGGACTTAACATAGCCATCACAAGGTGCTATTATCGGAGTATGTCTCCTGGCAAATATATCGATCCCATGATGCTTCCTTCTCCCAGCATCTCGAGGCACTCCAAACAAACTCCCGATTGCGGCTTTATCTTTACCCGATACTGGAAACGCTAAAGCAGGTAGACTCTTTACTTTAATATTAAATCTGCCTCCTCTTAATATCTCTGTTTGAAACCGGATGATATAGTCGTCATCTTGCTGTGGCTCAAACTCTATATAATTGAGTGTGTCGCTATTGCTGGCTATATGTTCAAACTGTTGGAGCGAATCACTAATTACCCTAAAGACTTGGACGAACAAGGTCGTCTCGTCTTTTTCTAATTCTGAAGTGAGATCGATCGTAACCTTATGCCCTCTTAAGGCAGACAGTCTATATCCAACACTTCTTATCGACCTGTCGTCTTGATAAAAGTCCTCAGAGAAAGGAGTTTCAATAATAGTCGGTTGAGTTAAGGCATCTTTTGACCCTTGGATCCACTCTTTACCTAAGGCAGTTTCTGCTATGCCCGTTATCTCTAGTTGATGTTGATATGCTTCATGATGATTGCTGGGCCTAAAAGGTTCGGGTACAACAACTACCTCCTCTTTACATGAGCTCAGGATAACAATAACTAATAGGAAGCAAAATGCAATTTGCTTGAACAAATGATCAGACATCAAAGTGATTATGAACTAACTTATCTAGTAGATACCAGGTATAAGCATAGAAGTATTATTAACGTACTTCTGGTACTCAGGATTATCTCCAAACTTCTTCTTTCTCGATTTTTCTATCGGTGGTATACCCGTTAAAAAGACCAACAATGCGATGATGATCAACGGACTTGTAACGGTTAGCCATCTTAGGCCACTAATAACTGGCAGACAAGCCATAAAGATGCCGATCCAAAAGAGGATTTCACCCGTGTAGTTAGGGTATCTTATGGTCTTAAAGAGTCCTTCCTTATATAACTTCTGTGCATTGCCTTTTTGATCCTTAAAGGCCATTTTTTGATTGTCTGCTATCGTCTCTATGATCAAGCCTATGATCGCTATTGCAAATCCTATCCACTCAAGGATGGAGATATCTGCAAATCCGGCTTTCTCGCCAGGTTGATCCAACAACTTGTATAAAAAAGGTAGCGAGATCACCCAGGCAGCAGTAGCTTGTATGAGAAAGAACCTCAGAAACCGCATGGGATTGGTTCTGATCTTATCAAATCTATCATCCTTTCCCATCCTGGTTACCCTATTAAGAAGAAAGGTGCCGAGTCTTAAAGCCCAGATGATGATCAGTGATGCCAAAATCATCTTCGCCACACTTGTTGTGCCCAGTGCCGCTACAAATCCATATACCGCAATCGTCGCGAAACTAAGCGAATAGGTTATGTCTGTAAGCTTATCAGTCTGTAGTCTATAGGCTATGGGAAAGATGAAGAGATTCATCGCAAGTACGACGACAAGGCCAAAAATGATAGGATCCATACAAGTTGATTTGACATCCAAACATAATCAATAGAAAAAGGTTGGATGGGGTGAATGAGAGGTATATATTTGCACGCGTTTCGGATGAAATATTATTTAGCGCGATGGCTTTTCTCGACTTCGCTCGAGACAGGCGCTTCGCAAACCACTTGGCGTGGTAGCTCAGCTGGTTAGAGCGCAGGATTCATAATCCTGAGGTCGGCGGTTCAAGCCCGCCTCACGCTACATTCACAAAGCCCGTAAATCTTTGATTTATGGGCTTTTTTGATGCAAAAGTGACAAACCGGAGATCAAAATATATTATTTCGACTATTCATCTCCTCTTTTGCATCAAGAATGAAAAAACAATGCTGACATGACTAGCATTGACTTGTCTAGTGCTAACGGGTCTTGTTGTTGAGAAAGATGCTGTAGGTAAAAGATTAAGATTGAGTCCGATTCCAGTTCCACTTTTGAAGAAATAACCCATATCAAAGTTCAATGCTGGTTTAATAGGGATATTGTCATAATATGGACCTTCGTAGTCTATACATAATACACCACAAAAAGCATTCATATGATGAAGGCCTAATCCGACACCTGTGTAAAAATTCCTTCCAGAGTTGTGATAAAAATTTGCTGTAGTAGTTAATGAAGAGGTCGCAAATCCATTTAAGCCTAAAACTCCTCGAAGCCCTCCTTCTATTGAAGTTTTCAAATCTAATTTTGATGATAATTTGTAATGGTGCTCAAAAGAAACATTTACGCCCACTTTAGACTTTGAACCAATATTTTTTACCAAGCTAAAGGATGCATAGATTCTTGAGTTTGGTTGCTCAAAGTTTTGTGCATCTTGAGCATTGACTACGAATGGGCTAATCAACAAAAGTATGGCTATCCCACTTTTTAAGACAAGGTTATTTCTCATACTCTAATAGAATAAAGTAAAGTTAATCAAGATAATGCTGTGTTTCCAAAACTCTGAAAAATGGATTTTTATAAGCGAAGTGAGCAACTTTTTTTAAAGATAAAAAATCCTTACTCATCATGTCAAGACAACATTATTTCTTTGGAAAAAGAATAATCGTTTTCCTCCTCTAATTTTATAAAATCAACTAGTAAGTGGATCATATAAATAGTCAACCAGTCTGTCTCTTATGAAAAAATTGCTGAACTTCTTTGTAATTCTCTTGCCTATCATCCTCAACGGAGCAATTGTTGCCTGGGATGGCGAGGCTAATAACAAATGGAACGGACCACTCAATTGGGATGGAAATGTTGTGCCATTGGAATTACTTTGACTTTATGTTTAGCTAATCAGAAAGGGAGCTTTTATAATTGCGGGTCTATCTATATAGACAATTTTGGTGGGAATGGAATAGCAAATTATAATCTGAGTAAATTAGAAAATCACAATCAGATTCTAATGAACTCTTCAGAAGCAAAGAGTGGAATATCTCAGTCAATTGATTCAGTTTTTTCATGCTCAGACAGGGTTGATTGATATTAACATTGACGAATTAACAGGCATCTGCATACTAATAATTCGGTATTCGATCAGTACGGACATGTATAAAAATCTTCTAATCGATCTTTGGTTCTTCTTTCTAAACTGGTACTTATACAATTATAGTACTATAACATTGGCATCTGGTCTGCTGTAAAGTGCTATACGATGTTTTTCAGATCTATTGAATGTCAATTGTTCAAGATCCATTACATCAAGCCATCTACACCAAAATGATCATAGTATCGGTGTATTGAATGATGCTACCTAAAATATCAATAATGAAGTGACCATCAGTCATTCAGGGACAGGAGATGTATTCACTGTTGATATGGATGCAACAGTAAATGTTAGTGGTAACCTTGAGATAAATAAAATGTTGTTTAAGTTGTCATAGTTGTTGACGCTA
>CALDEM010000045.1 GCA_937942435.1 uncultured Saprospiraceae bacterium | reverse complement strand
ATATCAGTTAGCATATCAAACTCTCTGGGTGAAACATCTTCTAATGCAAACTTGTTTACTTTTTCAAATAAATAGCCAGCTTATCCAACCCTATACTATGATTATAAATTGTAATTTCTATAGCGGCCCTGAGATCATAATTATCTAATGGCTCCACGATATATCCATAAGACAGTGTCCTTTTGGCCCTACCTAAAGTGTCATATCAATTTGGGTGGTTACAAAAATAAAAGATGTTTTTTTTTATAATTTAGGACGAAATTAAAAATTAGGTAGGTAAAATAAGATGATCTCCATTGGCAGCATTTCAATCTTAAGCATAGCAGGATTACTACCCTTTTTATTCAAACAAAAGAAAAAAATAGAAAACCAAAACGGTATCATCTCTAAGGCGCTCTCAGAAAAAGAAATCCTGATAAAAGAAATCCATCATCGAGTAAAAAGCAATCTACAGTTTATCAGTTCTTAGTTAGGCTTTCAAAGTGAGCATATAGAAGATCAAGCGACATTAGGAGGGCTACAAGAAGGACAAGATCGGGTTCGGTCAATGGGTTTGATACATAAGAACCTCAGATAAAAGGTATAGATATGTATGAGCCAACCAAGAGAGTCATTAGGTAGTACTTTGGGCTACAGACTAATTGACGTTCTTAAGATTCAACTTAAAGCAGAATTGAATATTGAAAATAACAATGGTACAACCGTGAGAATGGACATAAAGAAATATGCCATCGCGGGTTGATATCAAAAATAAAAGTCAATTGCCAATTAAGAAGTTGATGTCCTTCATTAGTATTGATATTTTTGGTCGAATCAACAAAATATCATGTCTTCAAAGTACCCACATCTTTTAGCACCACTTGATCTTGGATTTATAACATTGAAAAATAGAGTTCTTATGGGCTCTATGCATACAGGCTTAGAAGATATCCCTGGTGGTATGGAGCGGATGGCAAGATTTTATGCTGAGCGAGCTAAAGGTCAAGTAGGTCTTATCGTATCAGGTGGTATAGCACCCAGCGAAGAAGGCAACGCGCTACCCGGTGGGAAGGCGATGAACACTAAAGAAGAAGCGGAAAAGCATAAGATAGTTACCCAAGCAGTACACGATGAAGGAGGTGTGATCTGTATGCAAATACTGCATGTGGGTAGATATGGATACAGTCCTAACAATGTATCTGCAAGTGATACGAAGGCTCCTATATCGCCATTTCCATCCAAAGGACTATCTGCTGAAGGAGTAGAAAGAACCATAAACGACTATGTTGAAGCTGCGGCCTTAGCCCAATATGCCGGTTATGATGGTGTTGAGATTATGGGATCGGAAGGATATCTCATCAATCAATTTATCGTTTCCAAGGTAAATAGAAGAACTGATCAATGGGGCGGATCATACGAAAACAGAATAAAGTTTCCTCTTGAGATAATCAGAAGAACTCGGGAACGCGTCGGGAAAAACTTCATTATCATATATAGATTGTCCATGCTTGACCTTGTTGCGGATGGCAGCACTTGGGAAGAAGTAGTTCACTTAGCAAAGGAGGTTGAGAAAGCAGGAGCGACCATCATTAACACGGGTATAGGCTGGCATGAAGCCAGAATACCGACAATCGCCACGATGGTGCCGAGAGGAGGATTTGCTTGGGTAACCAAAAGAATGATGGGAGAGGTTAATATACCTCTCGTAACCACCAATAGGTTTAATATGCCAGATGTCGCGGAGCAAGCGCTTGCAGATGGATGCTCTGATATGATCAGTATGGCCAGACCTTTTTTGGCTGATGAAAACTTGGTCCTCAAATCCATAGAAGGGAGAGAGGATGAGATCAACACCTGTATCGGATGTAATCAAGCTTGCTTGGATCATACCTTTAATCTGAAAGTTTGCTCATGTCTTGTTAACCCACGCGCTTGCCATGAGACGGAGCTGAACTATGATCCTACTGATCGCCCCAAGAAGATAGCTGTAGTCGGAGCAGGTCCAGCCGGACTTGCAGCGTCGACCGTAGCAGCTCAAAGAGGGCATGACGTAGATCTTTATGAAGCTAGCTCAGAGATCGGTGGTCAGTTCAACATGGCTAAGAAGATACCCGGCAAAGAAGAGTTTTATGAAACATTGAGGTACTTCAATAAACAAATAGAACTTACCGGCGTCAATCTCCATCTCAATATGAGAGTTTCGGCTGATGAACTCGCAAGCAAGGGTTACGATGAGGTAATTATCTGTACAGGAGTTACCCCCAGAGTACCTAATATCAATGGTATCCAACATCCTAAGGCTGTGAGTTACGTAGATGTGTTAACCGAGAAAATTGAAATCGGCGGCAAAGTAGCAGTCATTGGAGCTGGTGGGATAGGATTTGATGTATCAGAATATCTCGCAACCGAGAAAGGTAAGTCACCAACAATGAACATACCTCACTTTATGAATGAATGGGGCGTTGACATGGAGCATACTCATGCTGGTAGTCTTAAGGCCGCTAATCCAGATCCCTCTCCAAGAGAAATCTATTTGCTTAAGCGATCTAAAGGAAAGCATGGCAAGACTCTTGGGAAAACCACTGGTTGGATCCATAGAAGTAGCCTCAATATGAAAAAGGTCAAGATGATCCAAGACGTGGTTTATGACAGAATCGATGATGAGGGACTTCATATCACCGTCAATGGAGAAAGTCAGACTTTGCCTGTAGATCATGTAGTGATCTGTGCGGGCCAAGAACCGCTCAGGTCACTTAAAGCACCTCTTGAAGAAGCAGGCATCAACGTACATCTTATCGGTGGCGCTCTTGAAGCTGCTGAATTAGATGCCAAAAGAGCTATAGATCAGGCATCAAGACTGGCTGCCTCGCTTTAATAATCATTCTGATATGGTACTAAATTGGTATTGCAAACGACAGTAATACCGCCAAAAAGCTCGATTTAAGGCCAAATAAATAAATTTGTCGAGACAACGCAACCATTTTGCCTACATGGGGGTAATAATAGCGTAAACAGTTATTAAACTTAGGAATATACTTAAGCTGGATAAAGAGTTCACAGATATTATTGAAGGGTGCTGTAATAGCAAAAGAACTGCACAAAACCAACTGTACAAAAAGTACTATTCCTATGGTATGAGTATATGTTTCAGATACGTAAATAATAAAGAGGATGCACAATCCATTATGAACAACGGTTTTCTGAAAATTTACACAAATATCAAGAAGTATAATACTGAATACGATTTTAAACCCTGGTTCAAAACTATTATGGTGAATACGGCCATAAACCATGTAAAGAAAATGAAAAAATTTAGTTCAGAAACGGAATTAGATCACGCGATATCACACCCTTCTTCGGAAGATATATTGAGTAAAATAAATTTTGACGAACTTATTAGGACAATTCAAGCACTATCAGTTGGATACAGAACTGTGTTTAATATGTATGTACTTGATGGCTATAAGCACGAAGAGATAGCAGAAAGACTTGGCATCAGTGTCAATACTTCCAAATCAAATCTAAGTAGAGCTAAAGTCAAATTAAGGGAGATGATAACTAATAAAATGTTAGGCAATGGCTGATTGGCTTTCAGATACGGACCTTGAGGAGGTATATCGGAAAGGATCCGAAAACCATGACTTCCAGTACAGTGAGGCTGCTTGGAATGACATGGAGCGCTTGTTAGACAAGCGGAAAAAAAGAAGGTTGTTTTTCTTCGTCCTATCTTTCATACTTCTTGGAGGTGTGACGTATATGATGTCTTCTTATTTCTCTTCATCTTCAGATTTAAACAAAAGACAAATATTAACAGAGACGACTAATGGTGCGGATGGTAAGACAACAGATCGAGTCATAGAAAATACAGATATAGTAGCACCTGTAACTTCTATATTAGAAAGTGATCTTAATAGTGAGTCTTTAACTTCTAACAACAATAATCTCTCAACTACTCTCAATAATACTAAGGTTATAAAATCAAATGATAAAGCAAGAAGCTCACGAAATACTTCTCTTGCTAATAATAAGCAGTCCACTGTTCGTGCAAGTAATATCAGAAATGTATCAGGATCAGAGAGACAAATAATTGGGTCGACAACATTAACGACTAAAAATGGTCTTTCTAATTCTCTCACTAACAATCTAAGCTCAAGAAGTGAGGATGTTATAGAAAGTGTAATTGAACATAGCCTTGATAATTCTACGGAACTTGCTAGTGCTAAGCTTGCTAGTGAATTGAGTTTTGGACTGATACCGCTTGGGGGTCGTTCTTTTTCAGCATTTCCTGTTCTATTAGATTGGAGTGGCCAAATACCAGAACTGGCAGCACTAAACGCTACAGAAGAAAAGATAGCTACTAATACATTTATTGTTGGCTTAACCTTAGGAACGGAGACGACGTGGACACCTACAGGTGAATTTAGCAGCATCGACTATAATATAGGGCTGAGAACCTCTTTTTACCTCGGCAACAAGCTGGGCATCAATGTTGGGGCTTCATACTTAACTGACGTATTTGAAGCTCCTGGTATGGACTATAAGTCATCCCAAGATTTTTGGAAAGTCTCAGGTGCACCTGGTGCTCCGATAACTACGCAGGCCAAATCAAGTATGATTGAGCTTTCAACAGGAATCAGCTATGCGTTTAATGGAGTCCACAATAAAGGAGTAACTGTAGGCGCAAACGTAATCTCTAACTTTATGATCAAAGAGGATTACGAATATTTATATCCTAATGAAAATGACAACTTCAATAGTTCTTGGATTATGGCCAACAATACATGGCTTAATGCTGTGGACCTTAATGCAAGTTATAGATTTAAATTAGGAGATGATTGGCTATTAGAAAGTGGTCCTTATTTTAAGGTACCTCTAAATGGTATCGGTCATGGAAACATGAAGTTATCTACTTTTGGCATCAGGGTTTCGGTAGGATTCACTAAATAATAATCCTTCTTCTTAAACAGTTTTAGTATTCTAATTTAGGTGCAGCCTACTTAGGAAACAGGATAGTTGTCACAGAACAATAAGGCACCACTATGGGAAAAAATATTGCCTAAAAACTTATAGACATCAAAGAAAATGTCTTCTAAAAATTGGAAAGTGAAAATATTTTAAAAAAAATATATAACCCACGCAACCAATTGGCAACTCACACTGTAAGGTCATAGTATCATAGTTATCAAAAGCTTACTCAATGCTTTTGAAGGACTACTATTCGTTTAATCTTAACCATTACAATGAAGAACATTTACTTAATCATGATGTCACTATTGTGCATCGCATTTTCTAACCAAATTCATGCTCAAGTAGCTATTAGTGAGATAACAGCTAATGGAGAAGTAGAAATCACAAATACTTCTAACGAGACTATTGACATATCCGGATACTGGCTATGTGATAGACCAGCTTATGAGCAATTAAGAAACTTAACTGTGTCTTGTGGAGATCTAAATCTCGCTGCAGGAGAGTCGGTGACTGTTGTTGCGAGCTCCATAACTGTAAATCCCGCAGGTGATGAGATGGCTATCTATTCTTCTTCCAGTTTTGGGAGTTCAACAGCTATCATTGATTATGTGATCTGGGGTAACCGAAGCGGCAGTACGCGCGAACCGACAGCTGTTGAAGCTGGCATATGGACTACAGACCAAAGAGCTCCTGAGTTTTCAACAACAGAATCTCTTAATTGGGATGGAGAAGGAGACGCAGCTACAGATTTTGTAACAGCGGAACCATCTATATGTGCCGATAGCAATATGGGTGGCGGCACTGACTGTGAAGTAATGGGTGGAACACTAACAGGTGGGCCTTTTGCTTTTTGTGCTGGTGACGGCGTTGCTGATAACATCGCAGAAGATGGTATAACATTAGAAGGCAACACTGGACCTAACTCACAGTGGGTGGTTACGGATTTAGAAGGAAATATTCTTGGACTTCCACCTACATTCTCAGCAGTCAACTTTGATGATGCAGGTGCAGGGACATGTCTCGTATGGCACTTAAGTTTCGAAGATGGTCTTGTCGGTGCCGCAATGGGCGAAAATGCTAATGACCTACAAGGTTGCTTTAACTTGTCTAACCCTATCACAGTAGAAAGAACACAACCTGAAGGTGGTATGCTTGCAGGTGGACCTTTTACATTCTGTGCAGGCGATGGTGTTGCAGATAATATAGAAGAAGGACAGATTACTTTAACAGGTAATAGCGGTGCCAACTCACAATGGATTGTCACAGATGACCAGGGCAATATCTTAGGTCTACCACCAACGTTTACAGCAGTGAACTTTGACGGTGCCGGTGTAGGCGTATGCTCTGTATGGCACTTAAGCTATGAGGACGGTCTTGAGGGCTTAGCAATGGGAGAAAACGTAACTGCTTTTTCTGGTTGTTATAATTTATCTAATCCGATACAAGTGATTAGAACTGATAATCCAGAAGTATGCGGAACATCATCTGGCGAATGCAATGTCGCTGGTGGAACGTTATCAGGAGGACCATTTACGTTCTGTGTGAGTAACGGTGTTGCGGATAATATCAACGATAACCAAATCGTACTAACCGGCAACTCAGGTGCTAACTCACAGTGGGTAGTAACTGATTCTGATGGTACAATACTTGGTCTCCCACCTTCATTTACAGCAGTTGACTTTGATGGTGCTGGTGTAGGTACTTGCTTAGTATGGCACTTAAGTTTTGAAGATGGTCTCGTTGGTGCTGAGATGGGCGCTAATGCAAATGATCTTCAGGGCTGTTTTAATCTATCAAATCCGATAACAGTTGTAAGAAGTGAAGATGCTTCTGTTTGTGGAGGTGGTCCAGGTGGCGGTACAGGCACTGATTGTAATGTTGCTGGTGGTACATTATCAGGTGGCCCTTTTGAGTTCTGCGTAGGTGATGGTGTAGCTGATAACATCAATGCTGACCAAATAGTACTTACAGGAAACTCTGGCGCTAACTCGCAGTGGGTTGTAACTGATTCTGAAGGAAATATACTCGGTCTTCCGCCTACATTTACGGCAGTGGACTTTGACGGTGCTGGTAATGGTACTTGCCTTGTATGGCACTTAAGCTTTGAAGATGGTCTCGTTGGTGCTGAGATGGGCGCTAATGCAAATGATCTGGAAGGATGCTTTAACCTCTCTAATCCAATAACGGTAGTAAGGAGTGATGACGCGTCAGTATGCGGAGGTGGAACAGGTGGAGGAACAGCATGTAATGTAGCCGGTGGTTTGTTAACTGGTGGACCTTACAACTTCTGTGTTGGTGATGGCGTAGCTGATAATCTTGGACCAGATGATATAGGATTATTCAACCAAAGTGGACCTAACTCCCAATGGGTTGTAACAGATATAAGTGGCAATATACTTGGTCTTCCGCCTACATTTACGGCAGTGGACTTTGACGGTGCTGGCAACGGTACTTGTCTTGTATGGCATTTAAGCTTTGAAGATGGTCTCGTTGGTGCCGTTATGGGTGCTAATACAGATGACTTAGAAGGGTGCTACAGTTTATCTAATCCAGTTGCAGTAGTGAGAAGTGACTCAAGCGAAGCTTGCCAATCTGATTGTACTGCCAATGGAGGTACACTTACAGGTGGACCATTCTCCTTTATAGCAGGAGATGGTGAAGCTGATAACATAGGAGAGGATCAGATCGTACTAAGCGGAAACTCAGGAGCTAACTCTCAGTGGGTGGTGACTGATGACCAAGGAAATATACTAGGATTGCCACCGACGTTCTCAGCAGTCAATTTTGATGGTGCTGGACCTGGTACTTGTTTAGTATGGCACTTAAGTTTTGAAGATGGTTTGAGCGGAGCCGAAGTTGGTGCAAATGCAAATGATCTCCAAGGATGTTATGATCTCTCTAATCCAATTTCTGTGGTAAGAAATCAACCTGAAGGTGGTATCCTAATGGGTGGACCATTTGAATTTTGTGTTGGTGATGGACAAGCAGATAACTTAGATAGAGAAGATATACGACTTACAAGAAGTAAGGGAACGAACTTCCAGTGGATAGTCACTGATGAAGACGGAATGATCTTAGGTCTGCCAAGAAGATTTACAGATGTGAATTTTGATGGTGCTGGACCTGGCACTTGTCTTGTGTGGCACTTATCTTATAGTGGAGATATACAAGGTCTTGCAGCAGGCGAAAACGCAGCTGATCTATCTGGTTGCTTTAGCCTTTCGAATTCAGTATCTGTAGTAAGGCTTACCGGTGATGATTGTACTGCAGGTTGTTCTGTAGATGGTGGAACACTAGAAGGTGGACCATTTGTATTTGATTCTGTAGGAGACGGAGAAGCGGATATGATTGAAGCAGGATCTATTACACTTACAGGTAATGATGGTCCTAATACTCAGTGGGTGGTAACT
>CALDEM010000044.1 GCA_937942435.1 uncultured Saprospiraceae bacterium | reverse complement strand
TAAGCTGCCTACTGCGAAAGTGTTGCCACTCCAGTCTGCATCGATATTAGTCATACCTGCTGGTGGTGTCTCCGTGATCACGACACCTGTCGCATCCAGTGTTCCTTGGTTATATACTGTGATCGTATAGGTCACCGTATCGCCAGGTACAAATGGACCTGACTCCACGATCACCTTGCTAAGTGCCAAGTCAAAGTCTTGCTCGACTGCTATCAGCGCAGGGTCATAGTCATCTGCGTCAGCACCATTGTCGGCTGTACCGGGTGTGCCGTCTCCTTCATCATCTACATCGTTATCTGTATCTAACTCGCTGTCGTCACCAGGTATGCCTCCATTTAAGGTGCCGATCGCTCCATCTTCATCTTCCAAACCTAAGGCGTTATTAGCCATCGTGATCTCAGCGTTGTTCACCAAGCTCGTATCCTGGAAGTTATCTGCAATCTTCAGATCTACCATGATCATCGTATCTGCCCCAGCTGCCAAGTTGCCCACGTTAAAGACATTGCCTGTCCAGTCTGGATCGATATTGGTCATCCCACTTGGTGGTGTCTCTGTCACTTCTACATCTGTTGCATCCAGTGTTCCTTGATTATATACTGTGATCGTATAGGTTACCGTATCGCCAGGCACAAATGGGCCAGGCTCTGCGATGACTTTAGTTAAGGCGAGATCAAACTCATGTTCGATTTGAATAACTGCTGGATCATAATCATCTTCATCTCCAGGATTATCAGTGCCTCCTGTACTGTCGTCGTCTATATTGTTATCGGTGTCCAACTCATTAGTACTACCGTCATTGGTCATACTTAAGTCGCTATCTTCATCCATAATCGGAGGACCGCCTGGCTGTACAAAGGCTTCTGTTATCTCAGCATTATTGATCAAGCTATCTGCCAATACATTGTCATCTATAGAATATCTTATCGTTATCACCACGTTGTCATTGGCAAGTAGCGAATCTACTGTCAAGGATGACATGCCCGTTACTGTTACGCCATTGCCTCCCGCAGTCATGGTGGGTGCAATAGTATTTACGTAAGTGAGTCCCGTCGGGCTATAATCTTCTACTCCAATATCAAAAGTGGTGGCTGTACCTTGATTAATCACATTAATATCAAAAGCCAAGGTGTCGCCCACCTGGAAAGGACCAGGTGTCGAACTGGAAAGCATCTTAGTCAAGGCAACATCGAAAAGACAAGCGTCTGGTTCGATGAATGGTACGATAGATGCGGTGACAGCACATACTTCATTGTTATTTTTGGCCTCTACGAGAAAGGTCTCACCGAGCGATGCAAATGGCACAGGAAAGGAAACTGAAGCCCCTGACTGCACAGGTATCTGCGATCCATCAGAAGCTATACGATAGAAAGTATAAGTATCAAATCCTGCGACTGCATCTATCGTAATCGGATCTGTATCGTAGACACATGTAGTATATCCACTTAAGGAAAGCGATGTGGTACCAGGATCATCCACCGTCACTGGGAGGGTTAGATCCATGCCTGCACATGCTCCACCATTATATGATACCGTAGCTGAGTAGGTGATATTCATAGTTGGATTACTTATCGACACATTAAATGGATCTGAGTCATCTAAAAAAGTCGATGGACTCCACGTTAATTGTGTAACATTTTGTACCGCCGCTGGTAACGCTATAGAGATAGTCGTAGACTCATTAGAACACATGTCTAAAGGAGTCAACGGAGGTAGATCTACATCTTCTAATTGGAATAATGATACTGCGAACGTGTCAGGCGCACATGTCCCTGCACTCCCTGTAGCCTCTAAGATAACAGGTGTGGTCACGCCAAATCCTGGGTTTAACGCCACTGTTAACTCCTGAGTCATGTCATCAAAAGTGATCATCCCACCGGCAACTGGCTCGAGAGAAAACTCCCAGTTATCACATACGTTGAGAGATAAATCATCCCCTGGACAAAGCACCACTGACTCACCAAGTGCATCAAAGAATGCTGGACTTATCCTATCGATAGGTGCTACAACCGTGTTACACGCGCAAGGTCCTGGTAAGATGAGCTCAACCACTATAGGACATGACTGACTCTGCGGTACGATGATCGTACCCATGATAGTCTCCTCATCTTCTCCTGGAACATTGACAGTGACGACATCACTACCCAGCAGGACATCATATGACTCTAGTGTTCCATTAGCTTCGAGATCTTGATAGATATTGACTGTTACATCTCCAGCTATAGCTAAAGATGTTATATTTTCTAAAATCGCTGTATAGTTAAGTGTTTCATTGTCATCATCCATATCACAATCTGCGGAGATATTGAGATCTCCCAAGGCGAATGGAGGTACGATAGCAAATGGAACTAAGTCATTGACAGTGTTGCCAACATTGACTGAGCAAGCCATACCTGTCTCTACACATACGATACCTTCCACTATAGAAGATACGTTAACTCCCAGGTCGAACTGCTCGCATTCTGTCACATCGGGAACTGTCGCATCAATTATAAACGAGAAAGACTGCCCAGGCCCTATACCATCTGGGACATTTACGGAGATCTGAGTGCCTCCATTAGCCAGCGGAGTAGACATGGCATTGCCATCAAATCCAGCTGGGTTAGTGAAGGTGATGCTTCCATTGTAAGTGACGGAAGGAGGAAGTGTAACAACAGCCGTAGTGCTGTCTGTTTCATTTCCAGACATGGGATCACTGACATTGATACCTGTAAACTCTATATCTGTTTGACCACAAGTCAAACCAGCTAAAGGATCAGTGACCATCAATATCTGCGCAACATCAGCAGGCGAAGCTCCCTCAATAACCAGTGGATTAGACTGCTTGACTCCACTTGATGCAGTCTGCTCACAAGGAGCTGAAGCATCTACGTTATATCTTAGAGGAAGACCAGAGATAACTTCTTCACAAGAGGTCTTAATCCTAAATTGGATGACATATTCATTGAGTGCTGATCCAGCTTCATCTACTCCTTCTAAAAGTGTTACACCGTTAGGATCACCTGTAAAATCAGTAAACTTATATGCACTCCCAAATGAGTTGTCATCAGCAGGAGTCGCTACTGGATCACTTATACTTGCAAATGGTGTTACAATGCTTCCTCCATTATTAGGATAAGATACCATCCAAGAACCAGCGACTATATCGACACCTGGTGGCATCCAAAAAGTATGATCTAGATTAGTCAGGTCAGCTAATCGGACGTTTCTGACTCTTATACCTAGGGTTTGCTCTGAACATAACTGAGTATTGCCCGCATCAGGCTCCCAGATACCCTGAAGATCCGCTTCACCTGATGTATATGTGTAACAACTTTCGGTACCAGAACAAACTGCCCCCTGTGCAGATCCTAAGATCTTGCTCAAGAGTTCAGGATCACTGATACAGCCATAAGAACTATTGATACAAAGCATAGGCTCTGGCTCTCCCTCTGGAGTACAATAGTTTTGTTCTGTCTCTAAATCATATGTTATAGATCCACCTGAAGTGAGATTAGCGATCGTAGGTAGACTATATAGTTTGAAGTCAGCAGTTGTGCTTTGAAGAGTTGGTGTCACTGTCATCGAGGTAGCTGCATCTGTCACACTTATAAGGTCTATACTTAACGGAACCGATATAATGGTAATTAAGTTAGTGGCATCATTAGAGCCAGGTGCGGTGATTGTTACTGAGTTCATCTCTGACATCATGGGTAGATCGCTCACTACTGAAGTGGTGAGGGTCTGAGTTAAGTCCCCTAGCATACTTGATATACCGGTGATGCTGTAATTAGTATCATCCGTTACTACAAAACGGTGAGGATTCAAATCATCATCTCTTGTAAACGGCCAATAAAAAGTTCCTGAGTTTACCGAAAGACCTATACCATCCCAGTAACCATTATTTCGTCTTAGGGTACCTTCTTCATAATCAGGTATCCTGATAAATGAGGCATCGTAGCTCATGGATAATCCAGAGTTGTCGATGTCTTCTGGACAGACTCTATTGATTGGTAAGGTGACTTCTAAAAAATCTGTATTGCCCATGCCCACTCCTATCCTAGGAAATGTCCCACCTGAAAGCGTAATGTCTCTCTCTGCAGCATCATAATTTGTATAGTTTTCATATACGCCATCTATGCTTTCGGCATCTTCAAAAAATAGGCTGTTAGTACTTGAGGCTGGTGTATAATAGGTCTCACCATTACAAACTACCGATCCGCCACCTTCAACATTCATGACTTCATCTAATGGTACGGGTGCAGATAAGCATCCTGCATCAAGTGTCCCTGTACCTTCCTGATAAAATAGTGTAAGGGGTAGAGAGGTACTAAAGTTCTCTAAACCGATGAGTGGTCTATATTCGTTGGCAAACCAACTTTCAGTAGCTATAGGTCCTAGATCATCCATAGTAAATCTATGGGTTATAGAGCCACCACAATCATCGTTATAGTTTGCAGTGTTATCCACTTGAATAGAAGGGCAGTGATAGTCAAATGGAAAAATTAGAGTAGTACAAAATCCCTGGACACCAGGAGCTGACCTAGAACCATCAAGATTAAATCCAAGCGCTCTATCCACCCTACTTCTGATACCTATAGTGGCTGGACCTGCTGTATATCCTGGGTTATTAACAAATACTGTTCGCACTTTCAATGTTAGAAAATCATCGACCTCTGTAGCTCCACCGATCAGATCAAAGAAAGCTTGAATACAATCATTTTGTCTCTCAAAATCTCCAAAAATACGTAGATCAAGTCTGAATGGTTCAAATTCGTCTCGACCTTCATTGGCATCAATATGAGAGTACTGAACTAATGATGATAATTTAGGCAATCCTGGATGCACAATCTGTGAGTGCGCTCCTTCTGCATATCCCCTTAAAAACAATACTCTTTGACCCGTATTCTGAACACACATCATATCATCAAGATTGTATGTCGTATCTGCAGAAACATCAGTGAAAGATAATTCTAATATCCGAGTGGAGTTGGGTTCAAAAATTGCTTTTCTTTCTTCTATTGCTCCACTAATCGACAGCAATTCTAATCTAAGAGCTAGTTCATGGTTTACTTGGTTGAACTTATCTGGATCGTTTATATAGAAATCACTTGTTATAATGGCTGTGTCACCAGGCAGAAATCTCAATGAATCTTGTAGAGACACCATGCTCGGGTCCACAGGAGCACTCTTATCAAAACTTGAAAAACCATAGTTACCTCTCCTTATGGTTGTAATCGGTGTGATAGGACAAGGTTCAGTACAGACACAATCTTCATGATCGATTCTGATGAAGGTTTCATTACTTATGACGGCGTTTGCACAATCACTACAGGGGTCTGTACAGACCTCTTCGACCGCTGCTGTCATGATCATATATTGTTCTGGGATACATAATGGAAGATCGTTACTTACAGCAATTTGATACGTCTCTCCGGGCACCGCACCTTCCACTGTGAAGAAAGTTGTATTAGGATCTACCATCGGGTCATATGATGAAGAAGTACCTGTATTGGTACCACCTACTAATGACCAAGACATGTCCATCACACTGGTGTCAAGAGTACCACTTATAGTAAATGTTATATCGTAAGAACAACTGGAACTAGTTGATATACCCGCTGTCTGGATATCGAAGAGGTAGTCCACCATGATCGTTCCTTCGACGATAGGTGGGGCACCGCCAACACAACCCACTTGGCCAAAATCATATCCATTGATACCGCTTAAGCCTCCTATGTTCATAGTTTCATTTTGAAACCCTGAAGTAGTTGTGAGAAAGCCAAAATCCTCTGGACCGATAGCACTATCTTCTGCAAAGTCTACACCACAATTTCTAGTACCCCTCGCCTCAACGCTTAGGAGATTACACGAGAAGATCTCTGTACTACCACACGCCCTCTGTATATCCACTTCTATAGTGATCATCTGATCTCCAGCCAAGTCATCAGTAGATCCATCATCATCAGAATCTATAAGATTAGTTCCATCTATGACACCATCCGTATATCCAGTGAAGTCTATATCCAAACTAGAGGCTCCAAAACTCGCCAGACTAGTGGTAACCGCCTGACCGTCAATACGTAATCCTGTAACAGAGGCATTGCCGCCACTACAATTAGGTATGGATAATATGATGCTCTCAAAGAGACCTTCAACTGGATGACTATTACTACTTTCTAAGGTGATCCGTACTGTACTTGGTGTACCACAAGCATTGCCATCATCATTGACTAGTATCCCTGTGATGACTGGATTATTAGTGACATTCACTGCTTGATTAAGCTCGGCTACCCGCACTGAAGGTGGCTGACATATAACACCTTGACAGTTAAACGTACTGCCATAGTTAATCTCAAATGGAAAAGCGTCAGTACACTTATCAAGCGTATAGCATACTTCAAAAGTCACAGCCTCATCTGTATCGAGTCTCATATCTCCATTTCCAATACCGGTGAAGAAACTACCATCTACAGATGCAGTTACAGATTGCCCCGCAGAGTCTACAACGATAGCTGAAGCGGGCAATGGCATACCATCCGCTGAGATACCCACAAACTCAATACCTGATGCAAAATCTATATCATCGATCTCAAAAACCATTGAGTCCAGATAGGATTGAAGTCCATTTTGAGAGACGACTACGTTTTGACAAAAATTACTTGTCAAGTTCGATATATTAAGTGCTTGTGGTGATACGGATACAGTGTTCAGGACAGGCACTCTCACCACATTATTATATTCTGTTACTGGCGTAAATGTGGATTGGCAAACATTGTTGACACCCATATCATCTAAGTAGTTAAAATCAGCGGTAAAGGTGATATTCAATGGACTTGAGAACAAATCTACAAGACAAGAAGCCTTAATACCTATATTGACGATAGCTACATTTTCATCTGTAAGGCTATCGATATGAAAGGTTGGACTTTGTAGATTTGAGACATTGAGCTCACTAGCTACTGACACGCCTTGTATAGCTTCTACATAACCTGCATACTCAAATCCGACTGGAAGAGCAGCATTAAGCTGAATATTCTCGATAGTATTAGTTCCGTTAGTGTATATCAGTAGAGGAAAAGTATCCATCTCACCGCATAGAATAAGATCCCCAAACGCTGGATATCCTACTGTTCCTGACAACTCTAAGAAGTTGATCTCTGCACACCCAGAAGGGTTCTCTTCTTCGATGCATAGCTCATAAGGAGTGGACGTATGTACTGCATCATCTGAAAACACGTCGCTTTCATCACTTGCGATATGAATGTCAATAGTATTAGCCGAAAAGGCTGTGAAACTTGAAATGACAACTAAAATAAAACTACAATAGAAAAATTTCATGCCCATTGAAACATGAGCTGGTACTCTTAATGACATAACTACTCTGTTTAAGTCCAGTAAACTCTAACTTTTAAAAAATCGTAAGTGATTCTATTCTCCAGGAAGGAAGCGTCGATATATATCGACTTTCAGCGTACTAATGCAGTCACGAGCGCGGGATTGCGCTATGAAAAGTCAAATGTAAATAATAAGATCTAAATCACAAAACATATTAAATTATTTTAGTATTTGTAATATACTAATATTCAATGTTTTGTGAACATATTTGATGTTCACTTCGCCTTTTCAAAGAACAAGCAATATGAAGAGGTAAGGTTATACTTAATTCATTTAGAACGTCAATTAATCAAAAGACACTAATGACGCTCACCTTAATTGCCTTGACAATTAGGTCTATGGCGTTGCGAGCATCAAACTTTTCAACCAAATTCTTTTTGTGAGATATAATAGTATGCGTAGAGAGATGAAGTTCTTCTGCAATCTCTTTTACCGTTAGACCACGGCTGATTAATTGAAGTACCTCAACTTCTCTTGCCGATACAACAATTAGTGATGTTTTAAAAGCTTCCGTTTGAGTCAGAGTCAAATGGTCATCCTTTGAGATTTGAATAACACCCATTATAACTTTAGATTATTGTTTTAAAAGTAAGAGTAGGCCCTTTAAGGGCCTACTCTGTTTTATCGACAGTTACTTTGGACAACCAGTCACGTACACTTCTAATCTTGAATTGGTTCCGACCTCTAAGCCTTGATTTAGGTTAACACCTAATTTTCCGTCCAGAATTAGATTCGATCCTTGCATGGTTTTGTTATTTGCATTGATCTCTTGATCAGTTACAAACTTCATATTCTCACCTGTTACAAAGTCATCGGTAGGTGAACTTAGAGTGATTGTATTATCACAATCATTATTGACCATTAGGTCGGCAGCTTCCACTGGACAACTTGCTCCAGCTTCCACTCTGAGTGATACAATATTCGACTCTCCAAAGTCACAACATCCAAAGTTTCGGGCACATCGTACATAGTATGTATTTTGTGTAATTGGACCTGGATCGTAGGTAGGTTCCTGGGCTCCGTCGATCATGGTCCATACTGTACCAACATTAAATGCAGTAGGGATAAATGGGTTACCATTTGCATCCTCTTGAGTTGATACCAACCACATGTATTCAACATAACCACAGATACCTGTTTCTTCTTGAACTACAGATATAATAGGTAAGTCACAATCTAATGGTACTGCCAAAGACGCATCACCATTGATACCTATTACTCCAAAGTTTGTCAAGGCTTGACATTCGTCAAATGTGTAGGTGATCTCTTGAGGGCATGTCTCCAGTTCTTCTCCAGTCTGTGAGTTAGTAATCGTATATGTTCTAAATACAGTACGCTCTTTAAAATTACTACCTCCTACACACTCTTCTCTTACCAAGGAGTCTCTATAGGAAGAATTAAAGGCCATAGGACTGCCACAATTCTCTGCCATGATATTTGTCGAGTTCATAATATCTGCTGTGCTCAAACCAGGCATGATACACGCCCCCGCACTTACTTGATATCTTGTATCCCAATCATCTGGACAAGCTGTAACCTCAGGAGCACACAGAAGAACATTTAAAATTGCTGGATCATAATCATCTTGATCGCTCTCCACATCAACACTTCCTGTACTGTTATCAAGTATTTCATTGTCAGAGGCGAGCTCGTTAGTAGACCCATCATTTAACAATTCAAGTGGACTATCTTCATCCAATGCTGTAGGTCCTCCGTCACTTGCACTTGCGTCTATTATCTCTGCGTTATTAATAATCGATGCACCGTTGAAGTCCTCATCTATCGTAAACTCCATCTGCACGACTACAGCATCACCTGAGGCCAATTCTTCAATTTCAAACGAGGATCCTGTTATCACTGTGCTTATAACTGCTCCTCCCACCGATGTTGTCGCAGGTGTTATTGATACAAAGTTCAACTCTGAATTATTGAAATAATCTGCTACATCAATATCATATGCTGCGATCGTACCTTGGTTGTACACCGTGATATCATATATCACAGGACTTCCCAATAGATATGGACCTGGTGTCTCATCAGTATTTATCGTTTTGGTCAATGCCAAATCAAATAATACTAACTGTGCCGGATCTTCATCATCACC
>CALDEM010000043.1 GCA_937942435.1 uncultured Saprospiraceae bacterium | reverse complement strand
GATACTGATTACATCAACTTTAAAAAATACGTTAGAGATCTCAATATCTCACAAGAGGTAATCAATGGATTGTACAAACTAAATGACCAAAGCTGGAGTGATGTCATCTCTTTTTATGGACAGAGAAGTCACCTCATGGTTAATTATAACTCAAGCATGAACCAACTACAAGATTGGTATGAAGAGTTAAAAAACAATAGTGATCTGTTGAGACATACATCTCATAAAGAAGTCCATAACAGATGGTGCTCCGCAAGGAAAGAAGCACTATCAACACTACGTAACAAACAATGGGCTGCATATCAATATATCATAGAAGGTATAGGAGCGCCTATATCTAACGCGGAGATCTTAGACAAAATAGCCGATAACATACAAGAGTTTTTTCCCATAACAGTTGTCAGCGAGTCTGACATGGATAGAGTGTTTTCTAATTCTAATTACACATTTGACGATGTTTTCTATCTCGATCACAAACGGATCTATACAGATG
Organism: uncultured Saprospiraceae bacterium; assembly: GCA_937942435.1. Taxonomy (GTDB): domain Bacteria; phylum Bacteroidota; class Bacteroidia; order Chitinophagales; family Saprospiraceae; genus JAJRXG01. Next base: position 25,983 of record CALDEM010000043.1, on the reverse strand, counting down.
GTATCGTCAAATGTATGAATCATAAACTCAAAGTCACAAGTGCCTCCACATATACAGTCGATATGACTGGTTTAACGAATCAGTACAGCGTCGTCAGCAATTACAATACTGACACCAGGATCTCTAACAATGTAAATCTCCAGGAATTAGAAAAGTCAGATCGTTATCGATATGCACTTTCTTTAGCAAACAACTTGATCACACAGGTTAAGTCAGTTAGTATATATAAGCTGGCTGACAAAGTGATCATAACTACTTTATCACCTCTATTAAATAAGCGAATCAATAATCTAGCTAAGATCTCTATCAATAATGTTTTGTATAACGAGACTAGAGAGATCTCTCACATCGTGGAGACATTGCTTCACTATGACGATATTTGTCTTTTGATCGAAAATGATTTGCTCAACGATCAAAATGGCTTATCTGCACTTTGGCAGCATACTGTCCTAAGACAATTAGAAGGTGCTGGACTAAGTATATTCAATCTTTACACTCATCAGTTATACCAAGACCTCAATGGCTCTATAAGTAGATTGGTTGCTGAGATTGTACCTAGCAGTGCTAAGCCCACACAAGTTGCGGAACTAAAAGAAGAGCAAGTTGTTTTATTGACATAGATAAAAGCACTTATTGATTGATTTCCATAGAGGAGCATCTACAAAAGCTTAAAACTAAAAGGATCGATGATCAGACTTGGATCTGGTGTCAGATTAGAACCAAGTGGTTGGTCATCACTCCAGAGGAGGTGGTACGACAGTCGGCCTTATCATATCTAATCGAACTTGGATATTCGGCAAAGCACATCACTGTTGAACGGCAGATCATCGTCAATCAACTACAGAAAAGATATGATATAGTTGTTAGTACAAAGTTAGGATCACCTCACATCTTGGTAGAGTGCAAGCAACCTAATGAATCAATAAAGATGTCAGCACTTGAACAAGCTTCTATTTACAACTTGACTCTTACTGGCCGTTATATGTGGATCACAAATGGTCACGATCACAGAATCTTTGAGATAGATCACGAACAAAAGACTAGTCGTGGTATGGATTCTTTACCTTTACCTTAATATTCACGCTTTCACATCGCATCCAATAATATGTCAGATATCAAGAGTCAGTCAGATTGGTCCTATGATCACTTCTTGTGTCTTGTGCTTTTGCATGCGTCTTATGCTGACTTTGAATATACGCAAGAGGAAAAAGAACATATACTCTCTTATGTTCCTTCAGAAATACTAGTTGAAGTAGAAACTACATTTGATAAGCTCAGTGACTTTGAGCAGCTCAACTTAATCATGAATCTTAAACCCCGATTTGTTAATTCCTCGGATGACAAAGCCAAGATACTTCATGTTTTAAAAGACCACTTTAAGAGTGATGGAGACTATAGCAAACTAGAAGAAAGCTTATATCTATTTTTAGAAAAACTCCTATAATCACAATTAGAACGCTAATCGAAGCTTCAAGTTGATTCTTCTATTGGTCAGATTATTAGGGACAGCAAACTGCTGAGCAAATATCGTTCTTACCCAAGTATTAGAAGAGACGTTGGCTATCCCAATCATATTAAATGCTTCGAGACTAATCCAAGCATTATCAAAGCTTCTGAGGAAGTGATTAGGCTTTCGTTCTTTCCAATCTTTGTTCCACATCTGCAAAGAAAGCCCCATGTCAACGCGAGTATAATCTTTAAAGTTATAAGTATTTCTTGCAACGATATTATCTTCTGGAATCCCAAAAGGTAGGCCCGTCCCATATGTCAATAAAAAGTTGACCTTGAAGTTTTCATTACGCGGCAAGTAGTCTTGAAAGTATAAAGAAAAACTGATCAGTTGATCTGTAGGACGTGGTACACTGCTTACATCTACTAAGCCTTCTTCTGAATTAAAACTTTGATGTTGGATACCGTCTATAGATTCTCTGACTCGTAAGATTGAAACATTAAACCATGATTCTGCACCTGGCACAAACTCCCCATTGAGTCGTGCATCTAATCCAATCGCGGTTCCCGATGCATTGTTTTCTCCAGAGTATCTTATCCTAACATTGTTGATGTCATAGCTAACCAGGTTATCTAACTTTTTATAAAAAGCTTCCATGATAAATCGAAACGGTTTATCACTCATCTTTTTCCAATAAAAGTCACTGGTCAACCCTGCAACTATATGTATTGACTTTTGTGATCGTAGATCATCATTGATCGTACCGTCTTCTCTGCGTAACTCTCTATAAAAAGGTGTTTGATAGTATAATCCACCAGCCAACTTGTAAGAGATGTCCTTGATGCTCTTAGGTTTATATAATAGTTGAGCTCTTGGGCTGATATTAAACTCACTTCCTCTATCCCAATAACTAAATCGAGACCCAACCGTCAATTTTAATTCCTGACCTTCTTCACCAAAAGATGTATAAGTATCTTGAAGGTAACCTGTGAGTTTATTAGACTCCACAAGGTTCTCCGCTTTTAAAACACGGTTCAATAAAACTGCTTGATCTGTGCTTGGCAAAGTAAAACCTGCAGAGTCGATCCGCTCCCATTCATTGAGTCTATCATCAAAAGACTCAGCTCTATAGGTTGTACCCCACTGGATAAAGTGACTACGATTTTCAGATACGTCAGATTGTAACTCTATGCCACCTCTCAATTGTATCGTAGAGATCTTGTTAAATAATCTATTGCGCGAAAACTGCTGTTGAGCGCCTACTCCTATCACACCGATCTCTTCTCCTGCATTTTCAGCTTCTACATCTGTCTCGATCTGACTCAATCTATAAAATCCAGTTACATCAACTCCTTCTTTTTCTAATCCTCTATAAGTTGACGCAAGTAGTTTTATAAACAATGGGTTCTTATCACGAGAAGGTAGATAGGTCAGAGATGTCCCGATCATACCTGTTTTAAAAGAATCTGATTCTCTTCCTTGAAATACACTATTAAGTGCTACAGCGATCGAGCTAAGACCCACAGCAGTCGATCTGGACACTGGTACAAAATCATATGTGCTGGTGTTGTAATTAGTCAGGAAGCCAACTTGAAAATCACTGCTAACATCATATGTCAGATAAGCTTGTAGATCATGAAAGTTAGGGTTGTACTCCCCTTCTGTATCTAGCGTTGTAAGTAGATACTTGTTCGTCTTATATCTATAACCTATCAAGTATCTGAATCTGTTAGGACCATTCAGATTTTTCATAGCACTCCCTTCTAAGTGCGTACTCAGTCCTAGTAAACTCGTGGACACTGATCCTTTGAATTCAGTGGGCCTTTTGTAAGATATATCTAAGACAGAAGACATCTTATCTCCATATTTAGACTCATATCCACCAGATGAAAATGACAGATCTCTGATCAGATCGATATTAGGAAATGAAAGCCCTTCTTGCTGACTGCTTCTAAGCAGCTGTGGTCTAAACACTTCAAAGTCATTGACATAGACGAGGTTCTCGTCATAGTTGCCTCCTCTTACATTATATTGAGAACTCAGCTCACCTCCCGTGCCGCTTCTTGCACCTAAGGCTATATGTGGTAATACACTCTCTAAGTTACCAGTTGTGGATGGCAACAACTTTAGCACCTCCGTATCTTCTCTGATCATCTCACGATCTTCGATCTTACTATCGGTCACGGTGACTTCAAGGTCAGAAGTTGTATTGATCAATGTGATATCGACATTGTATCGATCTCTATTGGCTCTGATCCTCATCTCGGCTTCCTCATAGCCTATTCTCGAAAAGATCAGCGTGATAGAGCGCTGTTTTTCTACTTCTAAGAGATATTTGCCTTGAGCATCGGTCTCAGCATTGATATTAGTACCCTTTACATATACAGTGGCGAACTCTATGGCCTCTTCTGTTTCTTGATCAGTAACAACACCTCTGACTTGCACGCTTTGAGCGTCAAGAAGATGCATACTTAGTAAAAATGTGATAGTGAGTAGAACTTTAGATCTCATACAGTATTGATCAATCGCTATATCAACGAAGATTTTATCGTTTTTAATCTTTCAACCATCTTAATTGGGTCATCAGCTTTAAAAACACTACTCCCCGCGACTAAAACATCAGCTCCTGCTTGCAACAATGCTTCTGCGTTTTGTGCTCCTACACCACCATCGATTTCTATATGTACATCGAGGTTCCGCTCTATGCATTTTGCTCTAAGCTTCTTAACCTTGGGGATCGTCTGGTAGATAAACTTTTGTCCTCCATAACCTGGATTAACGCTCATAAGACACACCATATCAATGTCTTCTAATATATCATCAAGGAGATCTACCGATGTATGCGGATTCAGCGCAACACCTGCTTTTATACCATGCGATTTTATCTTTTGTATCGTCCTATGGAGATGTCGCTCTGCTTCTATATGAACAGTAAGAACTTCAGCGCCAAGCTCCACAAACTCATCGACATACTTGGATGGTTCTTCTATCATAAGATGCACGTCGAGTGGTTTCTTACATGCTTTCTTTATGAATGGCATCAAAACCTGACCAAAACTGATATTGGGCACAAATCTTCCATCCATAATATCGATATGCAGCCAGTCAGCTTGGCTTTTATTGATCATCTCAATCGAGTCTGCCAAATGCAAAAAGTCTGCGGCAAGTAATGAGGGTGCGATGATATGACTCATATATACAATTAAGCTGCAAAAGTAATCAACCCTGTTACATATGCCGATTTTATCATACATATTATCAGTGCATAGTGGGCGTGATGCGATATCTTGCCATCTAATCATATAATCTAAAGCGAAGCAGTGAGTAATTATACACCTAAAGTTCATACGATAGATCTTGATTTCCTAGGAAAGAAGTCGGGCATAGCAGCCTTCTTAGTAGAGTTGGAGCAAGGTCCCATACTCGTGGAAACGGGGCCACATAGTACGTTGCCGACCTTAGAAAAAGGCATCAATACAGCTGGGTTTGCTCTTGATGATATCAAGCATGTCTTAATCACGCATATACACTTAGATCATGCCGGTGCTGCTTGGTGCTTCGCCGAAAAAGGAGCTACTATATACCTACATCCCAAGGGATATCGGCACATGCACGACCCTGCAAAATTGCTCGCTTCTGCTAAGATGATCTATAAAGAAAAGATGGATGTACTTTGGGGTACTCTCAAGCCCATCGATCCATCAAAACTTGTCGTAGTAGAACACCTTGAATCCATCAATATTGGGACTTCCACATTCACAGCGCATCATACACCTGGTCATGCCCAACATCATATCGCATGGCAATTAGACGATATCGTTTTCACAGGAGATGTCGCTGGTGTCTCCATCAATAATGGTCCCGTAATACCTCCTTGTCCACCGCCAGATATCAATCGTGAGCTATGGTTATCTTCTATAGATCACCTCCTGACACTTACAGATATAAAGCAGTATTATCTCACGCATTTTGGACTTATAGAAAATATAACTGAGCACATGACTCAGTTGAAAGGTGCCATAGAAGCGTATACAGGATTTATGAGACCATATGCTGAGGCTGACAAGTCTCCGGATGAAACCTTGCCAGAGTTTAGGACTTTCGTCAAATCTTACTTAATAAGTCATGGCTTAAATCAAGAGGATGCTGACGCCTATGAAGCAGCTAATCCGTTGGACATGAGTGCTGCTGGTTTGCTTAGATATTGGAAAAAGAAATTGACATAGTGCTTATTAGATGAAGAATAGTGAACTTAAAAATCTCAAAGAGAAATTGGAAAAGAAGATTAAAGACACTCCTCACTTAGTTTTAAAGAAGATAAGTAATGATAGCTTTTTAATCGTCTCACAAAAGGTTTTTAATTCATCCAGTCTGAATATGAACATCTACCAGATCAAAGGTAAAATCAGTCTAATAGATGGCCATCCAATTATATCTTATAAAGTAAGCAACCCTGATATATTAACTCCTGTCGCAATTGCCATTTCTATTGCCATGCTTCCTGTTCTTGCAATAATGACAACGGTTTCAGATCGCTCTGTTGTAGTGATGGCTATCCTATCTTTTGTCTTGTTAGTTGCCTTCATCTGGCGGACAGCATCTGGTCAGGAGAAACGATGGCGTGAAGAGGGTGAAACGGAAATGAAAAAGATCTTGAATTTTTTCTAATTGCACAATAAAAATCCAAGTATTCATTCTTGCCATATTGACAACAGATTTCTCGCTACGAAAAGTCTTACATAGAAGTTTTTGGTTGTTTCACTTTACCTCCACCCCATACCACTTAGCTATAGTATGCTGCGCTTGCTTAAACTGTGGTGTGAAGTCTATTGAGTTGGAGATATGCTCAGTAGCTTGGTTGCGCCACTGCCAGATATACATGCCTGCAAACCAATCTTCTTCCCATAGAGATTGAAAAAGCGCTTCATAAGCCAGATTTTGTGTCTCCTGTGATTGAGTGGCGAGAGAATCTAACGCTTCTCCCCAAACCCACGGCTCTATGGCAGCCGAAGCATCACTTCTATATCCGACTTCTGAAAACAGTATAGGTTTATCGTACTTTTTAGATAGTCGCTTAAGCATACGCTTATGTTTCGTCCATCCTCTTTTGAGTTCTGGAAGTGTGGGGCTTAGTTTATTAGAAAGTGGAAAGTAGGCTTGGACACCGATATAATCCATCTGATCCCAAAACTTTACATTGTGATGTTCGCCATCCCAGTTAGCCGCAAAAGTAAGCTGACCGTCATAAACACTTTTTACTTCATCGATGAGATCTTCCCATTTGTCAGGTTGCTTAAGTATAGAGCTATTGAACTCTGTCCCGATACAAAATAGTTCTACGTCTAAAAGCTGAGCCATCATCGCATAGTGGATCACATGTCTTCTATACGAATCGAACCATAGGTCCCACTCTTCATCAGTATCCATGGTTATATTAGATCGCCATCCATCTCTCATCCATAAATGCGGCTTTAACATGACGTGCATGCCTTGTGCGTGCACCTTATCAATGACTTGGATATAAAGAGAGTCCCAACGAGTCCAGGCCCCTATCTCTTCTCTGGGGCGTACTTGTTTGGTACGCTCTGTCTCTTGATACATATAAGGCACCATAGACAACCACTCTATGTTATTTTCTAAAAGATCATTGATTGATGTATCTATATCTCCACGCCATCGAAAAGCTGTCATCCCTCGATGTTTACCATCATATTTGTATAAGTCTTTAGAAACTCCGGTGTGATTTTCTACCGAGGCATCCCATACAAACTCATATGGCCTTGCCTCTCGACAACTACCAATAATTAGAAAAATACAAGTTGAAAAAATAAGAATAAAACTATAAAGAGATAGGTTCTTATCTGACATCAACACTGCATGGTTTAGACGTGCTTGTCGATACAATTAAGATCTTCAAAAGCCTTAGTCAATCTTGTTTTGAAAGACTGCTCTGCTGTCCTTAACCACTTACGAGGATCGTAAAACTTCTTGTTAGGGATATCATCTCCGTCTGGATTTCCCAACTGAGCTTGTAGATAGTCTTGGTTCTTTTTGTAGTAGCCCATCACGCCATCCCAAAATGCCCACTGCATATCTGTGTCAATATTCATCTTGATGGCGCCATATTCGATTGCTTCTTTGATCTCTGCTGGACTTGATCCAGAACCTCCGTGAAATACAAAATTGATCGGCTGAGCCGCAGTGTTGAATTTCTTTTGGACATACTCTTGAGAGTTCTTCAAGATGACTGGCGTCAACTCAACGTTACCTGGCTTATAGACACCATGTACATTACCAAATGCCGCTGCTACAGTAAAGCGATCTGATATCTTAGACAATCTCTCATATGCATAAGCAACCTCCTCAGGTTGAGTATATAGCTTGGAGCTATCTATATCTGTATTGTCTACACCATCTTCTTCACCTCCAGTGACACCTAACTCTATCTCAATCATCATACCGAGCTTGTTCATCTCTTCAAAGTATTCGCAAGAGATATCCATATTCTCTTCTATCGGTTCTTCTGAGAGATCCAACATGTGCGAGCTATACAGAGGTTTACCATAGATCTCCTTATACTTTGCTCCTTCTGCGATCAATCCTTTGATCCATGGTAGTAACTTCTTAGCACAATGGTCTGTATGTAACACTGTCGTCACGCCATAATGTTCAGCCAACTCATGCACATGCATCGCGCCTGTCTTTGCACCAAGTATGGCCGCACGTTGATCTTCATTAGAGAGTCCCTTTCCTGCATTAAAAGTAGATCCACCGTTGCTATATTGGATGATGACAGGAGAATTGACATCTCTTGCTGTTTCCAAAACTGCATTGACCGAGTTAGTACCCACTACGTTAACCGCAGGAATGGCAAAGTTTTGTTCATTGGCATAATCGAATAGATCCTTTAACTCCTGACCGTGGATGACTCCTTTTGAAAATGATGGCATAATACTGACGACTTTATATGAAAATAATAAAGCCCAAATATAACCTTAAGTCGGCATCATTAAAAATGAATACAACCAGTAAACAATGCACTATCAGGACATATGTGACCCAAGTGCCACTTTCGCAAAATTAATTTGTGACGTTAACGCACAAGTAAGAATAAAGCACAATTCTGGAGCGTTTAATCCTTATAAAATAAAACTGAATGAGCCTCAATATAACCGTCAATAACAACTCTGATATGCCCAATAGGTATATCAGAAAGTTGAAGTATCATCTCTACAATTTGTCAGAGAAGTTTAATCACATCATCTACGCTATAGTTAACATCAAACAAGAAGGCAAAGGCAAGCCGATGTATGAGTTAAGTCTACAGATAGGCGTCTCAGGTCCAGATGTGATTATCAAAAACAAGTCAGTTAATCTCGATGAACTGATGAAGAAGTCTTGTAGGGATGCATTTAGATATTGTCGTAAAGCAAAACCACATCATTAAGTGACACCGATACCAACAAAAAAAGGAGGATTCTCAAGAATGAGAATGCCTCCAATCACTGCATCAACCAAAAATTCTTGATAGCTCTTTTTGCGATAAACTCGCGCGCTAACATCATTTAGACGTCAGCTATTTTCTTAGGTCACAGCTTGAACAAAATATTTTCATAGCTGGCACAAAAAAAGGAGGCTCTCAAGAATGAGAATACCTCCAATCACTGCATCAACCAAAAAATTCTTGATAGCTCTTTTGCGATTACTCGCGCGCTAACATCATTTAGACGTCAACTGATTTCTTAGGTCACTCATCTTAAGTGACTTTTTTATTCAGATTTTTCCCATTTATTATTGGATCTATCTAAGTCAAGCATATTCTGAGATGGATCTATCTCAATAGACCTTATTTGCGTAAGCGGATACTCCAATACTATCTTATACTCAGGATGTGTCCATGGCCAATCTTCTGCTTGTATAAAGTGCATGTTTTTATGCTCGTTAGGTTTTTCTCCTCTCATCATTCTGATGGGTATATTGATCATAGATTTTGTGTCATCCTCATAAGTCACAACAACATCAAGAGGCATCGGCATCTGACTAAGCTTAGCCAATGTTATAATCGTCTGTTCGTCATCCGCTACGACACTCTCTACTCCGTAATCAGGATAGAAGGTAGTGTTAACGAAGTACTCCTTAAACCAGTCAAGTTCTAGTCCAGAAGTTTTCTCCATCACTCGGATGAAGTCATTAGCATTAGGATGCTTAAACTTCCATGTGTTATAGTATCTCAACATACCTTTTCTAAAGGCTTGATCACCCATGATATATCTTAACTGTACCAAAGCTACCTGACCTTTTGTATATGCACCTCGGCCATAAGCTCCGTTAGTTACAAAGTGATCTGCATGTATAGAAAGAGGCTCAGAACGACCTGAACTATGAAAATTAAGAATACCCTTAACAGACTGCACATGTGGATCTTCTACAGGTGTCCCACTGATGAGCTTTTGCCTTCTTAGGTGATTAGTTGTCTCCGATGTACCGAAGCTCGTAAACCCTTCATCCATCCAAGCATATAGTGCTTCATTCGTGCCTAAGACCATCTGATACCAGCTATGCATCCATTCATGCACAGATACACCTACTAGACTATTCATCGAGCGCTCACCGGTGATGAGTGTTGCCATTGGATACTCCATCCCTCCATCTCCACCTTGGATAAAAGAATACACAGGATAAGGATAGCGTCCATATTGAGCATTCATAAAAGTCAACGCTTCATCCATGACTTTCGGTAGCCTCTGCCAGTTTTCATTGGTCTTCTCTCCTGGCTGATATATGAAGTACATCTTCGTCCCCGCTTTGGCCATCCTGCTCTCTACAACATAATCTCTATCTGCTGCCCACACAAAGTCATGAACATTCTCGGCCTTCCACTTCCATGTCACACTTTTGTTACTTCTTTTCTTTCCTTCCTTGTCGCTATATCCTCTGCCGATCTTATCTGCATTTTGCAATACACCGGATGCTCCTAAAGTATAGTTACCATTGATTTTTATCTCTACTTCAAAATCTCCCCATATACCATAAAACTCACGTCCGATATACGGATTAGCATGCCAGCCTTGATAATCATACTCCGCAAGTTTAGGATACCACTGAGCCATCGAGTAGTCTATGCCCTCAGCATTATTACGTCCACTTCTTCTGATCTGAAGTGGTACTTGACTGTTAAACTTCATTTTAAGAGTCGTCGACTTGCCTGGATATATAGGCTTAGCAAGATTGACCTCAAGTATGGTTCCTTCTATCCGGTAGCTGGTGATCTTACCATCTTGCTTTAGCTCTTCTATCCTATGATATCCAACTTCATCAGTACCCAACTTACTGATCCGATCCCCTACTCTTCGATCGGGATCTGCTATCGTAAGCGAGCGTACATCCATCATACTACCCGGTTGAAATGCATTGAAGTATAGATGGTAGAAAACTTTAGTGAGCGTATCAGGAGAATTGTTCCAATATTTCAACTCCTGTTCTCCAGTAAACTTGTGCGTATTGACATCAAAGTCTATCTTCATCTTATACTTCGCTTTTTGCTGCCATCGATCTGGTTGAGCAAACGCATCGTTGCTCATACCGAAGGAGATAACGAAACACATCAGGATATTAAGGACTTTCATATTACTTATTTCTTTAAGGTCATAAAGTTAATAGAATCAACAATCTTGTTGTCTTAATAATTAGTTATAATCGCCGACTCTACATTCTCGATAATTTATACGTGTCCTTCTCTCGATCAAGTCAAATATTTCAAGAACTTTGCATCCTATCTGAACCTCATTAGATATGATGTTGATACCATTATTTCCGCTTGAGATTGTCGTCTTTCCTTATGAGTCACTCAATCTGCACATATTTGAACCTCGATATAGAGAGCTAATACAAGATTGCGAAAAGGAAAACATCCATTTTGGCATACCCTATCACAGAGATAAGCACCCGCTCAAATATGGATCCATCGTCAGACTCGAATCTATATCTAATGTATATGCCGATGGCAAGATGGACATCAAGACAAGGGGTATACGACCTTTTGAAGTAAAGCGATATATAAAGACATACCCGCAAAAGTCCTATCCTGGAGCATATGTAGAAGAACTATATTGGGAAGATGAAGCCGACTCAGAATTGAGAATTTCAATTAGAGCCCAACTTGAAGAGCTTTATCAATATATGAAGATCCCAAAGCGGCCTGAAGGATTACATGAAGACTTCATAACTTTCCAAATAGCTCATAAAGTTGGATTTAACAAAGATCAAGAATATGCTTTCTTGCAAATGACAACTGAAAAAGAAAGGCAGATTTATATGCTTAATCATCTTAAGAGGATGATACCTATGATCAAGGAAGCGGAAGAGATGCGTCAGAAGATACAACTCAACGGGCATTACAAATACTTAACGCCACCAGAGTTATAAGCCTTATGGGTTTACTTTTATAAATTGATGAGTATAAGTCTCAGATCGAGTTACGATTTCAAGAGCGTATTGTCCAGATTTGAGGTGGGCAACATTTATTGATGCTCCTCGACGATATGGAGTACTCATCACCGCTTGACCTGTCGCGTTGTAAATCACCAAACGACTATCTTGATCTATAGATTCATCTATTTGTATTTGTAAAAAGTCGATGGCCGGATTAGGATAGACATTGATCAAGTCTGTATCTATGACATTAAGGTTAGAAGATTCGATATCAACTATGATGTCCGTAGTATATATAGCCACCCCTCCTCTACGATTGCCAACTGCCATCTCTAAGAATCCATCTTGATCAAGGTCTGCAAAAGAAAGGATGGTTTGATCTCCTTCGCTAATGCCAGCATAGCTTATGCTTCTGACATCAAAGCTATCTGATGGCGTCTGACTATCCGTTGTGTACAAGTTAATATCACCAAGTGCTGACCCAGTTGCTATTATATATTCTTCTCCAGACTCTATAAGAGAGGGAGCTGAAAAGTTATTAAAAGAACCATCAACCTTAAGATCTACACAACCTAAGCCTGCACTGTTTGGGCTTGCGGTCTCATCTATGTCAAATGAAGGCAGTCCTACTGATCCTTGATTTTGAAAGTAGTTAAGACTATTTCTTTTTCCATTTACAGAATTGAAGTTGAGCTCTCCAAGTATCAAGTCCCCAAGTCCATCTTTATTATAATCAAACACTTCTGGCTTAGCCCATGCACTCACCTTGATATCCCATGCTGGGTAGATCGGATTGGCAAATTGTAATACATCAGAATCACTTGACTGATTTTCAAAAAAGTAAAGACGACCATTATTATCTCCGACCACGAGATCGTTATCGCCATCTCCATCGATATCTCCTATAGATGGAGCGAAGTGGAGTGAGGTAGTTCTAAACTCTGACATGCCTAAGTAGTCTTCATCTTCCAAGGCGAATCTTGGATTAGTGCTAGTGCCAATGTTTTTATAAAGAATCATTCTTGGACTAGGATCTCTACCATCAGGAGTCAGGCCACTGGTCCCAATGAGAAGATCAATCACCTCATCACCATCAAAATCAAAGAACAATGGCGCACTATTGGGGCCATGATAGATCATATCATTTATGAGAAAGTTCTTTTCTAATAATTGAAACTCTTTTTCATCCTGAGCATTCTGAACAATATCATAGGTCCAGATATGGTCTATGGTTTGTGAAGCGAATTTATCATTGGGCGCAATGATGAGCTCTTTATCACCATCGCCATCTATGTCTTCATTATAACCACTTATAAATAACTCGATATCAATAGGGTCATTGTCAACGGAAGGAAACCTAACTTCTTGGTCAGTAAAAAATGCCTCTTCTTGAATACCTGTGTTTGTAAGCATCACCAAGCCATCGTATGAGATATCTCCAAGTAGCATTTCTGGCAAGGTATCTCCTATCACATCCATGGACAATACGGTAGATCCAGAGTGTCTGTTGTTAGCAACAAGTTCATCTTTTGCCACTAAAAAAGAAGCACAAGTGCCTCGGCTGGTACTCAATGTTACTTCTTGCGAAAATCCACTTTCTACCACCCCCCCATAACAGCTTTCTTCAAGTTCAAAAATGAGCGTATCTGCAGTAAAGCCCAGCTCAAGTGCTTGATTACTATAGAAGTAGACAGTACGGCCTGATGGCTCAAAAGATAAAATATCTAAGTCCCCATCTTGATCAATATCCTTTATGTCTGGGATATCGATAACACTAGCGAAGATCTGAGTAATCGTACTGCCAAGCGGTACAAATAAAATATCAAAATCCCATGTAGGAAATTTAATCAGCTCAAAGGACAAGGCTCCATCAACAATGACTCCTTTATGCACTTCTATACCAGGAAGCCCCACCGTGGTGGGACTACAGAAGATATCCTTTATCCCATCTCCATTAAAGTCCCTCATCAACATCCATGAAGGGATATCTGGAAAAATCGACCTAAAAGAAGGATCAAACGCAAGAGAACCATCGTTGTCCCTGATTAATGGGATGATCGTACGACCATCCTTATCATAAATCACCATGTCTTCTATCCCATCCAAGTTGAGATCTGCAGTACTGAACTGAGGAGATCTTAAGCCACCTGCAAATGGTAGAGCAAGCACTTCATTATTCTCTCCTTCAACTACAATATCAGCGATACTTACATCTTGCGCTGATAGAAAGCACATAGATAGCATCAAAAAGCCCATGAATGATGATCTAAAAAGCATGATCATATAACGCAACTAAAGGAGGTAAAAGTTTAATTATAAAGTCTATATATGTCCTTTCTCACGACATGTCTTCAGTTATAGGGTCTCCTTCTTTGTTAAGTGAGCCATCAAGTCTCGTATAATCTATACTTATGAGCATAAGTGAAGCGTTATTGCCGTATATATGCATAAACATTGTTTTTCGCATCTCAATAAAGCTTAACATTAACCTTTGATATATGTGTTAGCATTGAGGGTAATGTAGATAAATAGTTGTCTTTTAAATAACCACTAGTACTCCATGATCGAAGATCCTATATATCGGAAGAATTATAATAAGCAGATGGGCAAATCTATTGCTATCCATCTCTTACTCTTGTTGATCGCTTTTTTAATAAGGCCAGAGATTAACCCTGCTGAGAAAATCGAAGCCCAATATGCGGTTACGGTTAACTTTCAACAAGTAGATTTTACTAATAGCAAGAGTTCTAACAGTAACCAAAGTAGGTCAACATCTGGAGCTCAGCGTGCTAAGTCAGAAGCTCCTAAGAAACTGGAGACTCCTAAGCCAGCTGAGATACCAGTACCAAAGCCAGCTCCACCTAAGCCAACACCACAACCAACCCCAACGGACCCAACGCCTACAGAGCCAGTGGTATCTGAGACAACTGTTGAAGAAAGTGACATACAAGCTGTTGAAGAACCAATAGAAGTAGAAGATCCAGAACCAGAGTATATACCTCAAGAAAGCTCAGAGCCAGTACCTGTTGATGAGCCAGTAATCCTAAATCCAGATCTTCCAACACTAGATGATATCATAGGAGATATCAATGATGATCCTATAGAGCTTGAAGAAGAGCCTGGCGCTCCTTCTGATAGTGAAGGAAGCTCAGATAGTAAGTCAACAAGTAGCGGTAACTCTTCTGAAGACCCATCTATCAAAGATGGAAATGGCGGATCAGGGAAAGGCGATAGTGGATCAGGGAAAGGAAAAGATGCTGATGGCGACGACGGAGATAGCGGTATAGGTGATGGTGGATATGGAGAAGGAGAGTTTGACGCTTCAGGAGATGGCATCTTCGGTCGTAAGGTGATATATAACAACTACGATGATCTTAAAAAGATATATAAGAAAAGTGGTCGTATATGGATCAAGACTTGCGTCAACAGAAGAGGTAAAGTGACAGTAGTTGAGATAGATGAGCTTAACACTACCATTAGAGATGGTCAGATACTCAGAGATGCACTTAAGGCCGTTCAAGGATATCGATTTGAAGAAGATTTTAGTGCAGCTAAAGAACAGTGTGGATTGATTAAGATACTTCTTGACTTAAGTGACCTCAACAAATTTAGTGGCAACTAGCTATTCTGCACCCACTTTATAGGAAATAGAAAAGGCCTTGTTAGATGATCTAACAAGGCCTTATCATTATAGCGGTTACGCTCAAAGGTTTTTCTTGAGGATCAGATTGATCTACTTAACAGTCAAACTGTGTTGCTCTGTTGGATTAAGTGGGCAGAAGTATACATACTCACCTGGTGTCAACGTGACAACATTTGTCATAGAGCTCTTACCTGTTGGTACTGGAGCTTTTACATATGCTTCTTTGATGTGGCTCTTTTGCTCTGTCATTCCTTTTGGAGCGACTACAAATCCTACTTCATGATCAACGCCATTATTAACGATCTCAAATTGGTACTTACCAGCTTTAAGCATTAAGCTCTCAGTAGTAAACTTACCTGGCATCTGCTCTAATTGGATTTTTTCAACATCTGCTTCTACAGTAAGACTATACTGCTCTGTTGGATTAAGCGGGCAGAAGTATACATACTCACCTGGTGTCAATGACACAACGTTAGTCATCTCGCTGCTACCATCTTTTACAGGTGCTTTTACATAAGCTTCTTTGATGTGGCTCTTTTGCTCAGTCATTCCCTTTGGAGCAACTACAAATCCTACATCGTGGCCTACACCATTGTTAGTGATCTCAAACTGGTACTGTCCTGGAGCGAGAGTTAGTCCCTGTTGTGTAAACTCACCCTTAGTTTGCTCTAAGCTGATCTGACTTACTTGTGCAGATAATGAAACTACAGCAAACAAGATAAATGAAGCTGCGATTGATAAAACTTTAGTATTGAACATTCTTATTTATATTTTATGAATAATTACACCACAAATATCAATCGGACTTCAGGGCTTCTCATCGTCATAAATTCCTCTTGTGTTATCAATTGTTCCCGCTTCATTTTTTGATACATTTACTGGATGACTAGAGAGCAATCAAGAGAGATTTTGGCCACTATGACCAAGGGAGCTTCATTATTAAGACATGCCCGGACAGTTGAACTTGTTATGGAGGCTTTGGCTAAACATTTTGGAGAAGACGAAGAAAAATACGCCATCACTGGCCTCCTTCATGACGCCGACTATGAGCTCTATCCAGAAGAGCATCCTAATATCATTGTGAAGCAACTCCAAGAAATGGGTGAAGAAGAAATCGCCCATGCTATAGCTGGACACTATACAAAGTGGGGCGTTCCTCGCCATACCCTGATGGACAAGTGCATCATAGCTGCAGATGAGATCACTGGTTTTATAGTCGCAGCAGCTTTGATAAGACCTACCAAAATAGAAGGTATAAAGGTTAAGTCCGTCATGAAGAAGTTCAAGACGGCAACATTCGCAGCTTCTGTTGATCGAGAAGAATGCAGAAAAGGAGCGGAGCTCATTGGTATGGAGCTTAGAGACTTGATTGCCTTTATCATACCAGTACTCCAAAAACACAAGGAAGAACTATCCTTATCTGCGGATAGTTAAAAGCGCTACCCATTAGATTAATCTATATGTATTATGTACCTTTCTTGCTGAAACGCAGAGAATGGTACAACTCGTGAAAATCTCACTTCTTTCTATATTGATTCTGTTATGTCTATCCAGTTGTCGACAGGATCAGAAAATAACTACACAGCAGGTCAGAGCGTCTCAAACCGACTTAGGCTACAATTCTATCCCACAATCAGTATCAATCACATCGTCATCAACGCTCGATCTGCATAAAGGTATATATATCGTTCCTGCACTTGCTAAAACCGAATTGATATCCACTACATTATCGAGGTTTGTTGAGAACCTGAAGTCATTGCAGATCTCATCTAGCGACCCAACAGGTGTTGCACTCGAGGTAAATGTGAAAAATCAAGAACCTATACCCCTTAATCTAAATACGGATGAATCTTATAAATTAAACATAACATCCTCCCAGGTTAACATAGCATGTCAGAACCATGTAGGTCTATCTCATGCCCTTAGTACCTTGTCTCAGCTTCTCTTTCTCCATAAAGAGAATGGATCTCTACCTGTTGTCTATATAAATGATAAGCCTCGATTTGCTTATCGTGCTTTAATGATAGATGTGAGTAGGCACTGGATCCCTAAGGAAGTGCTTATCAATACTATAAAGTGCATGAGCGCTGCCAAACTCAATGTCTTACGTCTTCATCTATCAGACGATCAAGGCTTCAGAGTAGAGTCCCACAAGTTTCCCTTATTAACCTCTAAAGGGTCTGATGGCAACTTCTATAGTCAAGAAGATATCAGACAGATCGTTTCCTCGGCTAATCAATATGGTATAAGAGTTATACCAGGATTTGACATACCGGGTCATGCGTCAAGTATATTAGCTGCTTATCCAGAGCTTAGTTCAGATCCTAAACTGCCTATTGAGATTGAAAAAACCTATGGTATCCATAAAGCCGTGTTGGACCCAACCTCAGACAAGACTTATACTTTTATAAAAACACTCTTAACGGAGATGTCTACCTTGTTTTCAGATGACTATATACATGTGGGAGGTGGAGAAGTAAGATATGACAGCTGGCAGTCAAGTCCAGAGATCACAGCTTTTATGAAAAAAAATGAGCTCGTCAGTCCTGTTCAATTACATGGTTACTTTACAATTAGAATACAGCGTATACTTAAAGACATAGGCAAGAAGATGATGGCTTGGGACGAAGCAATCAGGCCAGAGTTACCTAAAGAAGATGCCATTATATTTCAATCTCGACTGGGTCGATCTTCACTTAATCAAGCTGTGCAACTTGGCTATCAAGGTATCGCTTCATCAGGATGGATGCTAGATCAAAATATATCTTCAGACGAGATGTATCGCACGGATCCGATATATCCGCAAAACGAGCTCATCGTAACACCTGACACAACCGCTTATAAGATATTCAGTATAACAAGCAATATCGGAAAACAAACCATCAATGGCTTTATGTACCTATTTGGTAAAAATGAAAATAGTATGAACGGTTTGATACAACTACCTAGTCAATCTGTTCCATTTGAAAAAGCGGCCATGAGCAATGGCATATTACAATTTCAAAATACGAATGGCTCCTCGGATGTGAGTGGTAGAATTAACTACGATGAGGAATTTATAATTAAAGGCAATCTTTCCATTGATGGGTTACCCTTTCAAGTCGAAGGATCACTAGTAGGTGGAAACAATATGCAAGATGGCTTAAAGTTACCAGCATTCGCTTCATCAACTACATTGACCTCGGCTCAAGAAGAGCTGATCATAGGTGGCGAAGTATGCATGTGGGGAGAATGGGTCGATGCTGACAATATCACTTCACGCATCTGGCCTAGGGCATCCACTGTAGCGGACAAGTTGTGGTCTCCCTTTCAAAGTTCTTCCGCTGGACAATTTAAAAGACAAGTGCAATTTCAAAAATACTTGACTGCCCTGGGACTTAACACAAACGATCATCGCAAACAATTTGTCGAAAGTATAGCGGACTATCCAACTGCACTACAATTAGAAATGTTTATTGATGCTCTTGAGGTAGTTAAAGGAAGTAAGCGATTTATAAACAGCGTTGATCATGCTATAGATACTCCGCTTAATCAAGTAGCAGATGTCATCTCTCCAGAGTCTACAAGCTCCCACAACTTCGGCCAGCAAGTAGATATCCTATTAAGGGAAGGATCATCGAGTGAGATACGACTTCTCCTTGATGCACAGCTAGCTCAGTGGACTCCATTGTATAGACAGATTGAAAACACTTTTGCAAAAGGCAGCAAATTAGAATCTATAGAAGTGCTTGCATTAGCGCTTAGTGACCTTGCAAAAATATCTCTGCACGTTATGGAAAGCGGCACACTAACTGCTGAAGAATCAACCTACTATGATCGGCTCAAACTCAATGCCCAAAGAGAGATAGATGGCGTCTATCTTGGGCCCGCCAAACATATGATTAGGCTCATAGATTCGTATAGATCTCAATTATAAATAATCATGACGACCATCAGACCTATTGTAAAAGAAGATGCCAAACGAATAGCTAAGTACGCAAACAATCGAGAGATCTGGCTCAATCTAAGAGACTACTTTCCTCATCCATACTCATTAGATGATGCTTATGGATTTGTAGAAATGGTCAATGGTCCTGGTTCAAATAAAATATTTGCAATAGCGAACGAAGAAGCCTTCATAGGAGTTGTAGGCATCCACCCACTTACAGATATCTATGGCCGCACAGCAGAATTAGGATATTGGTTAGGAGAACCATATTGGAGTAAGGGGCATGTATCCAAAGCTGTCGAGTTGATGATTGATTATACCTGGCAAGAGACTGATATAATAAGAATAGAGGCAGGTGTGTTTGATTATAATCCAGCGTCCATGCGCGTCTTAGAAAAGTGCGGCTTCTACGAAGAGGCAATCAGAAAAAATAGACTCATTAAGGATGGTAAGATATGCGATGAACATATGTACGTTCTCCTTCTCCCTATATCCTAACATTATATATCAAAGATTAGATTACGCTGTGATAAAAGGCGGGCCTTTGATATATTACAGAACGAAAGAATAATCTCTTATGCAAATAATAGAAACAGCCAAGCAATACGATGCTATAATCGTAGGATCAGGCGCTGGAGGTGGCATGTCTGCAAATGTCTTGGCCAATAGTGGACTAAAAGTGGCATTGGTAGAAGCGGGTCCATATTTTGATCCCAAAGATCCAGATACCATGACTCAGATGAAGTGGCCATGGGATTCTCCACGCAGAGGTGCAGGAACAAAGCGAGCATTTGGAGAATATGATATGTCTTGGGGAGACTGGAAGGTCGATGGGGAGCCATATACCAATGAAGAAGGAACGGACTTTCAATGGTGGAGAGCGCGGATGCTCGGAGGTAGAACTAATCACTGGGGTAGAATCTCCTTGAGATTTGGTCCAAATGACTTCAAGCGAAAGGACATCGATGGATTAGGAGCAAACTGGCCAATCTCTTATGATGACGTAAAGCCGTACTATGATAAGTTAGACAAGATGATTGGCGTCTTTGGATCTAACGAAGGGCGATACAATGATCCTGATGGATTCTTCTTACCTGCTCCTAAGCCTAGACTTCATGAACTATACTATATAAAAGGAGCAAGAAAGACAGGAGTTGATGTAATTCCTTCTCGGTTATCCATACTAACAAAACGTATCAATAAAGATCGAGGTGTATGCTTCTATTGCAGTCAGTGTAATCGATCATGCAGCGCATATGCTGACTTCTCTTCAGGGTCATGCTTGATCTTTCCAGCCATGAAAAATGGTGGTCAGATAGATCTCTATACAGATAGTATGGTCAAATCAGTTACTACTGATGACGAAGGTCGAGCAACTGGGGTATCATATATCAATAAAAAAGATAAGCAAGAATATCAACTCAAAGGACGTGCGGTTGTGCTTGGCGCCTCTGCTTGTTCTTCGGCGCGTATCCTGCTTAACTCTAAAAGTGCACAACACCCTAATGGATTGGGTAATAGCAGTGATGTTGTAGGAAGATATCTACATGATTCTACAGGAGCAGGTAGGATGGGCTTCATCCCTGACTTGATGAACCGCAAGACTTACAACGAGGATGGAGTCGGCGGTATGCATGTCTACTCACCTTGGTGGTTAGACAACAAAAACTTAGACTTCCCGAGAGGATATCACATTGAGATATGGGGAGGACTCGGTATGCCATCTTATGGCTTTGGTTTTAATGCTTCGGGCCTTAACGAATATGTAGGCGGCACCATGGGTGGATATGGAGATAAGTTAAGAGATGATGTCAAGCGGTTTTATGGATCAGTGATTGGTCTCGCTGGTCGAGGAGAGTCTATAGCTATGTATGACAACAGATGTTCTATAGATCCCGACACTGTTGATCAATGGGGTATCCCTGTTTTAAAATTCAATTATAAATGGTCAGATTATGAGCGACTACAAGCGAAGCACATGACTGAGACATTTGATGAGATATTAGAAAACATGGGAGCAACTGTCCTTGGAGATCGACCCGGTGCAGATCAAGATTATGGATTGCTCAAGCCTGGTCAGATCATACATGAAGTGGGTACGACTCGTATGGGCGATGACCCGAGCACTTCTGTTACAAATAGAATGCAACAGCTACATGATGCTGATAATGTTTTTATAGTGGATGCAGGACCATTTACATCTCAAGCAGATAAAAATTGTACTTGGACGATCCTTGCGTTGAGTATGCGTACATCAGAATACATTGTTGAAGAATTTAAAAAGAAAAATCTATAGTCATGGATAGAAGAGAATCACTCAAAGCACTAATGGTGGGTACCGTTGCAGGTGCTACCCTCTCAGCCAGTTCATGTAAAGAAGTGGATAAGGCCCTACCGTTTGTAGAAACTGGAAAAAAGTACGGTAGAACGCCCAGCGAATTAGAATGGGACAAAAAAGTATTTGCAGAGACCTTTTTGGATGAGCATGAATTAGAAACGATTGCTGTGCTTTGCGATATCATTTTACCAGCGACGCCTACCGCTGGATCAGCCAATGACGCTAAGGTGCCTGAGTTTATAGAATTTATTGTTAAAGATCTACCTGATCATCAACTTCCCTTAAGAGGCGGATTGATGTGGTTAGATGGATTGTCCAACAAGCGTTACAACAAGACTTTCGTCAAATGTAATGACGAAGAGCAGATCAACATCGTGGAAGACATCGCTTATCCAGATCCAGACAATAAGAAACCAGATATGGGGCCTG
This sequence comes from uncultured Saprospiraceae bacterium, assembly GCA_937942435.1. Classification (GTDB taxonomy): domain Bacteria; phylum Bacteroidota; class Bacteroidia; order Chitinophagales; family Saprospiraceae; genus JAJRXG01. The sequence continues at coordinate 3,764 of CALDEM010000043.1, read as the reverse complement.
GAATAAAATTCTTTGATCGTATGCGCAACCTTACCCTCACTGGTTATTATACAACTAAGATGGGTATCGACGATCTTGGTTATAAAGGAAACATACCCAATATCTGGGATGGTGTTCCTGCGGATGTTTTAAAAGAACATGATGTAGACTATGAAGAGGAGTGGTTAGCGAAGTGTGTAGATCAAGACAAGAGAGAAGTCATAGCAGAATGGGATGACCAAGGCAATCTATTAACTTAATTCTCCTCATGGATACCACTATGCTTCAGAAAATTGAAGATGGTCGTACTGATTTTATTATTGACTATTTAGAAAATGATAGTTTTCAAGGAGACTATAAATCATTGATGACATATGCCGCCTATTATGGAGATGTTACTGCTGTCAAATATCTAATTAGAAAAGGAGCAGACATCAAGGATCTCGGTATCAATTTGGATTTGAATGGGGCTGCATTTCATAATCATTGGCAATTATGTCAATTTCTTTTGGAACAAGGAGCTGATGCATCCTTGGCGAAAGACGATAATGGTGAGACGGCCCTACATAGTGCTTTATCAAGAGCCAATAGTAAGCGCACCTATCAAGTTGCTCATCTCCTCTTATCATATAATGCCAATCCAAATGCTAAAACATTACCTAACAAGGGGTCAGGTGCATTTATGAGAGATGCAAAGACATATGGAGAAACACCACTGCACCGTGCTGCTGCATTTGGAAGCGTAGAAGTGATTGATCTACTTTTAGAATATGGTGCTGATGTGGAGGCCGAAGATCAAAATGGCAATACTCCCCTATCATGGGCCAGCTGGCATCTAAGACCAGGTATTATACTTTCTAAATTGATGCATAGCGGCCAAAAACTTCACCCCTTGCATATCCAAAGATTAAAAAGTGACCATGGCTTCGGATATGGAGCCGGGACAATGCATGGTCTAATTGGCAAAGCACATATTAAATAAACTTCTTGAATGAGAAGTTCTCAAATAATTGATGTAAAATAAAAAAGGCCCACTGCAAAACAGTGAGCCCATGTTCATGTATGTTTCTTTATACTATTGTTCAGATACTCTTGAGAGTATACCGTTATCATCTTCAACTATCTCAGCATCAACAAACCCTCTGTTGATAGCTGTAATACGAGCTTTTTTTGCAGCATCTATACTTTCAAATCCTCCAAGGATAAATATCGTCCATTCTCCTTTAGTCCATTGTTCTAATCTCCCAAGATCTAGTACATTGTCAACTTGAAACTTTAATGGATCCATATAACTCGCCAGCTTAACTTTGTAAGAAGATTCAAGATTATAATCGTTCACCCATCCATTACTATCAGTTCCAAAATTAGAAGAAGATGATCCTGTTGAAGAATTCAATATCTCATAACTTGAAGTAGCAAGTACATCTCTTGTGATAAACGCATCTCCAAATCCACTGCCATGTACATCATTTAAAACTCTCTGAGCCTCACTTCTAGTACCATAAAATCCAAGTCTAATCTTAACGGAAGATGACTTGAAGAATCTATATAACTGACCAAAAGATGAAAGCTTATTATAATTACTCATTAACCCTTCTGACTTCTTTAATGAAGCTAATTGGATAAAGTAAACCTCTGCATATTCATCAACTGCAACTGGCGACTCCACAGAAGGCGTCGTGATAGCTACCAGCTTTGCATTAGAGAAGTCCATCAACTTAGCTTCGCTAACAACCGCTCTTGATTCTGCTGTACTTACAGCTACTACTTGTGGTGTTGCTGAAGTTGACTGATTAACAGGTCCCATCGTTGGCACATCTGATCTATTTTCTTTAGCCAAATCATCTAAGTTGACAGCTGGTGGAACATTGATCTCTTGATAAGCCAAAGGAGGATCTTGCTTCATTAACTCGTGAGCAACATATATATCATCTTTTCCATTACCTCCTAGTCTATTAGAAGTAAAGTAGATGGTTCCATCTGTTAGATCTGGAGTCAAATAGTAATCATCAGAAGGAGAGTTGATACCTTTTCCCATATTTACAGCCGCTGTCCATTGACCATCTCTAACTGTTGAGGAGAAGTTATCATAACCACCTAAACCGAAGTGATAATCTGAAGCAAAGTAAAGTGTCTCCCCATCAAAAAATGGTGTTATCTCGTTACCAGGTGTATTGATCTCTGATCCTAAATTTTCAGGTTGTGACCACTTTCCATCTTTAAAATAGCTAACGTATAAATCAAATCCTCCTAATCCCCCAGGTCTATTAGACGCAAAGTAGAGAGCGTTACCGTTGAATCCCAAATTAGGGAAGGCATAACTATACTCTATCTGATTATATGGAAACGGCTTCTCATCTGTAAAATCACCATCAGCATTAGTCAGAGCGACATATATGCTCATATTACTTTCTGTAGAGAAGATCTGATTAGATCCTGTAGTGAATGTATTGCGCATGAATGCCAACATTCTACCATCCTTAGAATAACTCAAAGGGCCCAGGTTGTATATCTCTTTAAAATCAGGTCTTAAAAACGATACTGTTTTATCAGCTCCGTTTTTAGCAACTTTGAAAAGCTGATTACCAGTCTTATTGATATAACTATTGTTCTTCTTGTCATGCTCTCTTCTCATATCATCTCTGAATGAACCAAAGATGACTTGATCTTTAAAGAATGATACACCAAAGTCTGACTTACGTGAGTTAGAGCCGAAGTTGACGATATCATACTTATCTGGCTCTTGAAGCAATGTCTTGGCATAATCAGTGCTAGCTAACATATGATTAGCAACATCTGAGTCTACAGAAGCATATTCGAAGAAGACTGATTCTGCCAGGTCATAAAGCCCTACCTTCTTAAGTGCTGTAGCATATTGAAGTTTGTACTTTGGTGCGACTGTGCCTTCCAAGGAAAAAGCTCGTTCATATGACTTCAATGCTTCTAAGAGCTGATTAGTCATCAAGTATGCCTCACCTAATTGAGCATATCCAGTCGCGTTGTCAGGATATTTGGCAAGAGCCGTCTCATAGTTCTTGATAGCCAAATCAAAAGCTTTGAGGTTAAGCAGCTTCTCAGCTTTGTTGAATTCACTTTGCCCGAAGCCCTGAAAAATCATGGCGATGCAAAGAGCCGTTGTAATAATTAGTCTTGGTCTCATAACGAGGTTATTGTTAGTAATCTTAGTATACGTCGTATCGTATTTGTCCTAATAACGCAAATATATTAAATAAAATTACAATACGTATCTCCTTGAAGGACATTATTGTTAGCCCTGTTTAGCTACTTTGGAGAGTAAAAAGACAACGGCTATCCCTCCGATGAGGCAAATACACGCTATGAGGGTCCTCGGATCTTCGTAAACACCGAATTGTTGTGGTAAGAGATTGGTCTCAGATAAGATCATAAAGGTTTCGCTATCTGGGAGTTTGACAGCTTCTATAGAGGTGGTTTCACCAGTGACCTTATTATAGACGGAGGTGATCTTCTTCCAAGGCCATAGCTTACCTAATGATCCGATCAAGACGCCAATCATAGTAGCCATGGTATTGTTAGGATACTTCTTAAAAAGATAAGATAGAATGCGAGCGAACGAAAACAAGCCCACAAAAGCTCCAGCAGCAAATATGCCAATCGGCATCAGTTGACTAAAGTCTTGATCACTGATGATGGCTTTGAGTCCATTGATAATCTGATCATACAACCCTAAGAGCAAAAGCACAAAGCTCCCAGAGACTCCAGGTAGCATGAGCGCTGATATAGCCAAGCAACCAGAAAAGAAAAGA
>CALDEM010000042.1 GCA_937942435.1 uncultured Saprospiraceae bacterium | reverse complement strand
TGATGACCCAATTCACCGCACTGGCATTGAACATCAATCCAGCTGGAAGTGAAAAAGTTGTAGAAGCCACGTCAAGGCATATCGTATCTCCTAAAGAAGAAGTGATAGCATCATCAACTGTCGCACTACATGTGCCATATGTTCTAGTTACCGTACCTGTCCCATTGCTAAACACAATAGATGGAAACGCTATGTTGCCATCTCTGTAACTAACAAAGCGCCATAGGTTACCTCCGATATTCTCTAAGGTATCTAATGCAGGAATGTCTGTTGACAAGAAAAACTCATCCGACAAAGATGGGTTAGGATCATGATAGAGGACATCAGGAAGTATAAACGGCGAATAACTCTGTATATATACAGGAGTCGCCGAAGAGATCACAATCGTGTCCCTTACTCTAAAGCCATCGTCAGTACAGTTACATTCGCCTTGACTGACAAATGTCTGCCCACTTAGGCTAAGAGTCCCAGCGATCATTAAGACTGCAAGGATCAGCCATCTCGTGAAGTTTAAATATTTCATCGATTCTTGGTTTACATTATTGTTGTTTGCACTTGGTGCCATAGTCGTACGGTTCATATCCATTTCGAGATACTATTATTCACGCCTACTACGCCAAGTATTTTGCCAAAAACCGTCTTACATGTAGAAATATCTATATGAGTAGATAAAGAGAAATATATTTATACATAAAATATTGATTAACAACAGATTAAATCAAATTTGGAGGGTTAAGAAATCCCTAAATAATTTATAGAATAATCGCTCTCAAATACAGATTTTGTCCAGAACCACACATTTGGAAGAAAATCCCAAGAAGAAGCTAAAGAGTGGTATAATGGGTCTTAGCAAGACACAAAATGTCTCACTTGAAGAATAGAGAAAGATCAAAACAAGTGATATTGTACTGTGGATTTTCAGTGACAAGAGGCTAATTAGGAGTAAAAAGAGCTTAAAAATGTCAACGAAACAGTTTGATTTTAGCCATTAAACTAGGCGTCATCACTGTTGATCTGCCTTACTATTGTCCTCCAGACCAAGGAAAAGAGCTACATCTGATATCGTTAATCAATACCATAACGGCATCTGCTTCTGGTTCACATGAGCCTGGTGGGTCATCAGAAGTAAGGGTTAAGATGAGCTTACCATCATCGATCTCAGCCTCACTTGGTGTATAAGTAGTTGCTGGATTGCTACCTCCATAATTACCACTATTATCAAAGATACCGCCTCCGGACGAGGTCCAAGCACCTGTCGTTATACCGCCTGTAATACTCGCGCTAAGGTCAGAGAGCAGTAAGATGTCAGAAGAACAAAGTGGCGCTGGCAGATCTCCAGCCTCGACCATAGGAGGTGGATCAAAGGTTAGGTTGATATAGTATATGCTATCACAACCACTGATGGTTGGTATAGATAGCGTATCTGTTGGGTTGGACTCATCGTAGATGTTTCCTTCGATGGATACTGCATATCCATCACCGCTACACCCTTGATATGTGATATCTTCAACTGAGTTCAAACCTGCATAGATGGTTTTCTCTCCAACAGACTCGCATCCATTAGGCGCAGTAACCGTCAGCATATACGTTGTCGTGGTTAGAGGGTTGATGGTGATCTCCTGTGTCGTATCGCCCGTACTCCATTGATAAAGAATATTTGGTTCACTCTGCACTTCAACAAACCAGCTACCACTTACTGGACCAGCAGTATTTTGTATACCAAACTGAAGTTGGTTAAATCCCTCGACAAGAGGTTGCGGCGTAGTTGTCCAGTTGGTGGGAAAGACTTCTGTCATCACAGTACTCGTAGTGGTTAGACTACTGAAGTACTTAACCTCTGTACTTGTTACCTCAATAATGGATCTAGGTAACCCATTGACATTAGCAATCCAAGGAGTCTGACAGTTCATACCTGTAGAGTTAAAAGACGCGGGTTGAAAAACTTCAGGAAAAACCATTAGGCCATTGACTAACATCGTATCAAAGTGGTCGTCCCAGGTGGGTAGAGTGATCTTAATCTTTGTTGTTGCTGGATCTAAGACACCTTCTACATCATGTACCAACGTTAGCCCTTGTCCATTAGAAGGTATTATCATACCGCTATCAGGTTGTATCACAAACTGTTCTTCTGCCATAAGTATAAGGCTAGCGCCAGAGCAGATCGTATCAACTTCACTGATGATATTAGCTATAGGGTTACTAAAGACATGGACAAGCACAGTATCTACTATATCACAATCCGCAGTGATTCCTTTGTATTCTAAAAGGATAGAGCCAGGTATAGCATCAGACGGATCGATTGTTACATCTGGAGATCCAACTCCTGAGAGCAGATAACCAGTAGATGTACCCAGCCCAAGATCAGTCCATACATGACTATCTATCACAACCGAGTCGTCAGGCGGTCCATTTATGACCAATAGATCAGCTATGCATACAACGGTGTCCTGCAAGTACGCGCCATATGATGCGCTATTATCAAAACTCAAAAGTGTGGTAACTATACTATCACAACCTAACGAAGACGTAAGCGTATCCATACCTGATGGGTTAGCTTCATTATAAAGACTATTGCCTACAGTAGAGTTATACCCATCTCCTTGGCACCCTTCATAAAGGTTGTCACTAAATACGACTCCACAATCTGAGAATCCAAAATCATACGAATAGTTATTGATACCACTCCCCCCAGTCGTTAAGGAGATAAAAGCATATGTCCCTTGTATCACCGCATCATTATCTAATAGATCATCACCACTATCTAAAGCCGTTGTGCCAGTGATGTTAGTCACCGTTCCGTCGTTAGCTTGAGCACTAGCTAGATCTATCCTTAGCTCATAGTCAGTTAATGCTCCTACGGAAGATCCAGCGTTGAGACCTGCATCATCTGGGCCTCCAAAGAAGTAGTAGCCCTCACTATCTGTTTGAACAGACCCGATGAGTACACCATCTTCATAGAGCTCTACAGTTACATTGGCAAGTGGTGGTTCTCCTGGCATCTGCAAGCCATCTTGATTAGTATCAAACCACACATAGTTACCGATAGCAGACGATATATCACATGCTCCTTCTATATCACCAAGACCATTTGCCTTAGCGGCAAATCCATTAGCTGGTGGAAGTGTATTATTAACGAAGTCTCCAGCATCATATATCGTATATCCTCCAACGATGGTGGCGGCTGTCGCAGTAGCACCAACACCTTCGCGCGCACCCGTAGTATTGTTAAACTTTATATATCCTCCAGAAAAATCATCTATCGGATCCATGGCAGTTGAAATAACAAAATCTTGACCATCTATCTGATAGAGACCACCTTGAGTAGTCTCCCAGTGAAAACCACCATCATTGGCAGCGGGATTCCAAACTCCTGCTCCAACTTCAAAAAAGTCCCAATAGTAAAATTCTTGACCTCCAGGTCCAGCATTTCCGGCACCATCAAAAGTAGCCGGACAAGCACCCGTAGGACCGCTTTCCAATATAAATGTACCTGCGTTATCACATGCCTTCATGATATCACCTTGTGCTATGGACCAAGACTTACTTGCTGCGGCAATATCAAAATACTTGTCAGCTCCACTCTGATCCCCAAATCTATCTCTAAATCCTAAAATCATATCACCTCCATCATCAAACTCTATATCCGACAATATCGGTTGAGGATATGCGATCTCACTGGCGACGTTAAAAGGTGTAAAAGAGGTCGTGCTACTCTGCCAGGGATTCCACTGAGATGGAGCATTGACCGTGTTAGTTGCTAAACCAAAGAACGCTTGTCTTTCAAACTGGAGCGGAATTGTAACCTCAAGCGTAAAGACACCTGTCGCCAGATCTAATGAATGAACGTATGCGTTTTGCCCGTTCTCATCAACGCTTCCTAACCATACTTGGCTATCATCATAAGCAAGACCAAATGGTCTGTGTCTACCGGCACCAGTGGGATCAGGTGCATCCCAAGAATTAATAATGGAGACATCTGAGATTAGACCTGATGACACATCCAATGCATAAATCTTACGATCAAACAGATTAACTACATATAAAGTAGAATTATCTGAAGATATCTCTATGTCTCCAAAACCTCTCTTGCCTACGGCATCAAAACTGATATCTCCACTACCGAGATCAACTATATCACCGTTATACAAAGTAGTGAAGTCATGTACATCGCCTCCAGTAGAACCCGTTATCCCTGTAAGTACATCAAAGTCTATAGTACCTATCACCTCTCCATCCAGGTCTAACTGATATATAGCATCGGCTCCCGATGGTCCGAAGCTCGCATAGCGCTTATGAAATGCACCGGCGTATATCCTCTTTTGGTTGGACTGATAGGCTATACCATAAACTGTTCCTATATCTTCATAATCAGATATGGCTTCGCCTTCATAATTGCTGGTGGTTACACTGCCTGTAAAATCATGACCATCCGCCGATGATCTAACTTTTATTAAAGCAGGTTCTGAAGCAACGTTAGTATTGAGCCCTTCAACAAAGCATGGTATAATTAAGAATGGATCATCTGAGCAAGTAAGATCTGGCTCGATAAGTCCAAAGTCTACAACATCTCCTGTACTCGCATATCTTATAGGTCCTCGATTATCAGCACCCATCACGGATGGAGTATAGATAGATGGCCATCCAGATATGATCACTTGATAGTCCTCCGAGGCATCCAAGTTATCAAACAAATAAGATCCATCGGAGCCCGTTGTGGTTTGAGCTACAAATCCATCAACATCATATAACTGAACCAATACACCTCCTATACCACCTTCATTAGTATCTATCTCGCCATCATTATCAGTATCATCATAAACTTGTCCTTGGATATCAGATGAACTTGTTAATGATGTAATCTTAACGAGATCAAGGGCGGCTTCTACCTTACTTCCGTTGTTGATATCTCTACTTCGTACTCTTATAAAAACTGTCTCTCCAGCAAAAGCAGTGATGTCTTCTGTGATGTGTTGCCAGGAGGCATCCAAACCAGAGGCATCTCCCCTATCATCAATAATTCTTCTTAACAAAGCATTGTCAGAGGCTCGTCTAATCTCAAAACGGAAAAAGTCAGCGCTAGTCGAGTTAGTATAATAAGAGAAGTAATAATCGAAGTCCAATGTAATGGTACCTGTGCTTGGCAGAACTATGCTAGGGGACCTTGCAAGAGTAGGCCCACCGTCAACATCCTGATTGTTAATGTTGCCTGTAACAAGATCTTGGTTACCTTCTATGGCTGCTATCTCCATCTGGACGCCGACCGTCGTATATGGAGTTGGCATACCGATGACCCAATCTCCATCTGTGGCTCCACCTTGTAAGATCCAGCTGTTGTCTCCAGTGGTCGACTCGAAGTCTGATTCAAATATGACAGTCTGAGCATAGGTATGATAAGGCATTAGTATGTACAGTATACTAATGACAATAATTATGGTATGGCGATACCATAGAGATATTGTCCCACTCGAGGTTGGCATGGTCTTTAACAATAAAACAACAGTGGTTAGGTACATCACAAAAGACACCACTGTACTGATCTTTACCGAGGCTTAGGTACGTCGGAAAGTGCCTCGATTGTCAATCGGTAACATTAAACTAACTAAAACCCTTTATTTCCAAGGGAATACAAATGAGGTTTTTTTTGTATTTAACATTATTATATATGTTAATAAATAGAATTTATGAGGCATAACATATATTATATTTTGTAACATGAAGATTGTCAAGGATTGACATATTAGACTTTAGCTTAATATTTAAAAGAAGTATGTTGATAATTTTCTTGAGGGCAACCGCTTCATTTTATATCTGTGTCCTCCACAATGTGGCCCAAAGTGTCAGGTCGCACGAAGGATTAAGCCTCCGCACATGTAGAGGATAAATTTTCATAATATGAAGAACTTACGAGGAGAATTCATCCTTCGTATAAGGTGGTTGCTCAAGATATGGACTATCACAAACAGAGAATATATGACTGATAATCTAATAGATACATATTGTTAATTAACTATATGTATGTACTCCTGATGAAAACATAACTCGTATACGTGAGTTAGCTTGGATAACATATTAAATAAATTCATTATATATTTGAAGTAACGTACCGAACTTAGGTCAGTTCGATAAAGAACTATTAAAGTCATCGGTTATGACTAAGAATTCCAGAGCTTGGAGCTTAGTTATAGTAATCTGTTTGCTGTCGACTCCCATCGTGAAAGCAGAACAGATAGAACGGGTCACTAATAACAACAACGACGGACCGGGATCACTGCGTCAGGCGATTATAGATGTATCGTCTGGTGGGCAAATATTGTTCGATCCGCAGGTAGAAGGAAGTACAATCGTGCTTACCTCTGGTGCACTTACTATATCCAAGAACATATCAATCATCAATGACGTACAGAACAGAGTCACGCTAAGCGCTCAAGGTAACTCAAGAGTATTGAGCATCCATGATAATGTCAGTGCCACGATCCGTGGGCTCAACTTCGACAGTGGATATATACCTCCAGATGCATCTGATATAAGATCAAGAGGTGGAGGTATCTGCTCATATGGTAGGCTATCGTTAGCGTTTTGTACTATCATCAACTGCCAAGCAGCCTATGGTGGTGGCATATGGGCTGATAGTCTAAAAATGAGCAACTGCACACTGACTTCTAACAAGAGCTATAAAGATGGTGGAGGTATCTATGCTAACGTCCTTGCCACTAGATATTCTGCAGTAATAAACAATGAAGCGATCGGTAGAAGAGAAAAAGAAAGAAGAGGTATTGTATTTGCCGGAGGTAGCGGAGGTGGGATCTTTGTCACAACACAACTTGACATTGCTCAAAGCACGATATCTAAAAACAAAGCGAGTGCGAAAGGAGGTGGCATATATCTAAACAGCACGAGTAAGAATGGCTCTATGTACAATTGTACAATCACAGAGAACGTCGCAATAGAAGGTGGAGGACTTCACACGATAACTCTCATGGGATTATTCGCCAACAACATCGTAGCCAATAACAAAGGAGACATTCTCAGCACATCAGACATCAACTCTGCAATCAGATGGCTCGATGACAATGTGATCCAAAATAACTTAATAGGCGTCTGGGAAGGTATAGATCCTTTTGTTGGTATCAATAATATAACAGGTACTCTGACCGAGCCAATCGACCCCATGTTAGGCCCTTTAGGCAATAATGGTGGGGCTACAGAGACTTACTTCTTAAATGAATGCGCTCCAAGTATAGATAAAGGACTCAGACTGTCTAATTCTGATACCGACCAAAGGGGGCTCTTAAGAACAGTAGGCCTCACAACCGATATAGGTTCGGTCGAATATCAAAAACCCGAAAGCAGAATGTGTCAACCCCAACATTGTGATGACTTAGTCGTCGATGCAGGCATAGACAGGGGCGTCTTATATAGCGAGAGAGGCTTCTTCAGACAATATAGCTGCGTCAATCTTTCAGCTGATGTCTCTGGTGGTCTGGCTCCTTACTCTTATAATTGGTCACCAGATATCGATCTTAGCAACACTACAGATGCGGATGTTGTGGTTTGCCCTAGCCAAGATGTAACGTACATCGTAAATGTTGTTGATGCAAATGGATGCATCGCTACTGACGAAGTGACCATCTCTGCATATAGTTTTAGAGATGCAAGACGGATACAAAATTGTGGTAGTTCTGTCTTTAGAGTTTTGGTTTGTAATCCAAATACAAATACATCAAGATGTGCCAATATATATTCTAATTCTACATTGAGCGGACTCGGGCCCTTGCTCAATGCAGGCTTTTACCCAGGACCATGCTCTAACATCATATCCGATGAGGACAACTTAAAAAACCAAGTACAATACATCGACAAAGTATGGCCCATCCCTTCAAGAGGAGAGATCAACTTTAAAATTAGAAAGCCTGAAAAAGCCATGCTGACTTTTAGGATTTATGACAGCACTAACGATGTTGTAAAAGAAGATGTCATATCTCCTTCTTCTAAGCCTGTTGGATATCATCATGTACAGGTAAAAGGACTATCCAAGGGATATTATGCCTACTTCACTATCCTCAATAACGATATAGTCGACAAAGGTTCATTCTTTGTCAGAGACTAATCCTATCTAAGATATAGAGATAGCCTCCTAATTCTTAATCACTCGCTTTACAAACTGTCGCTCACCTGTGCCCACTACAACCATATATAAACCAGATGCAAGCGTTGATCCGTCTACACGTTGCACATTGTGACCCGCAGTTAGGGTAATAGATCTCTGTGAGATCAACTGGCCCTGAGCAGAGAATATCTGTATACTGGCATCGGTAGTTTGCTCAATGATTATAGACAATGTGAATGCATCATCAAACGGGTTAGGGCTTACAAACAAAGCACTTGACTCGGCAAATGATGACTGACTAAGCTCCCAGTCAACGATCAATGTTGATTCTGCATCTTCTCCTTCATAGAGTGAACCTTTATTACTTAGATTGATATGGTCGTGCGTCTCTATGGACAAGTCCAGACCTGCAAGGTTTTGCTTAGAAAGAATGATCAGGTGCGCTCCAGCATCATCATAATCAACAATATATGATAACGCCTGTCCATCTGCAGTGATACTAATGATGTCTGAGTAAGACAGATCATTTGCCGTAAGGCTAACCGAGTGTATATCTCCAAAAGATGGTACTGCTACTTGGTACACCATACCAGCATCTGTATCAATGACTTGATAGTCAGAACGCTTGATACCAGATCTGTTAGATGCTACATCTCCTGGCCTCCAAGAGAAGTCTAAATCTCCAGTCTTGATACCTATCAATGAATACTGATGTCTATATCGTGCTATCTTAACTGGGCTTACTAATTTGGAAGCATTGGTCGTACCAAAGAAGAGTAACTTCTCATCGAAGAACTTCCACGGCGTATATTCTGGTGTTTCTCTACCCGGTATATCATAGATCAGGTGAACAAGATCCCAATAATCATCCATATTGATCTCCCCATCGCTATTCATATCTGCCGCTGCTCTTTGATCAGTCTTCGGTAAAGACTCTATGCCTTGTATGTGTCTCAACATGTAGATTAGATCGACTCCATCGAGGCCCTTAGAGGGCTCATCTGTTGTAAACGAAGCCGAAACTACAGGTCGACCCAAGTCAAATGAGATGCCATTAACACCGTATATACCATGCTCGTCAGACATACCTGAGTTGATATATGTCTCTTCCGCCATCACTGACACTTCTGTCCCTTCTATCGGATTGCGAAATCTATCTGTAACCAAACCAGCGATCTGCATAGACTCTGGCTCACAAGCAGCATGATCAGCGATAAAGATGCTGGCGTTGCATGATACTTGGATACCGTTGCTCGAAGTAACATAGACTTGTAGCCTATTGAGCCCTATGCCATCAGGGCAATCAAACTGTAGACTGGTCACCACAGTATCTGGATAGAAGCTATATGTCAAGTTGTTATCATAACAAGGGCCTTGTACCTTATGGACAAAGTCCTGTGCCCAGATAGCAACACCATGATCATCACTGATGGCAGTACTCAAGTCTTGAAGACATATCAGATGCGGTGGATTCTTATCCAATATCTTGATCTTCTGTACACACTTGCCAACGTTATTACAACCATCTGTTGCCGTCCATTGTATCTGATAATGCCCTGCTATAAGGTAGCCAAAGTTAACGGTGAAGTCTTTCTCATGCTTTGCACTGACCCAATCCGAAGCGACTACTCTGCCCTCTTCGTTGATGACATCATACTCTACTCTCATATTGATGCCTGGACATGGTCCTGAATCAATTACTTTATTAGTCACACTGATCTTAGCGTTACAATCACCTTCTATATCAAACTCCAGATCAGAGCAGTCTGCAAGTGCAGGTGCGTAATCATCAAAGATCTTAATCTCCTGCTGAAAGCTATACCAACCGTCTATCTCAATATCTCCAGGCTTTCTACCATATGCCCAGTAGACCTCATGACGCTTCAGGTCTTTAACAAGTGCATACTTCTCTGGTCTTGAGTTAGCCACTGTGTTGGGCTCATACTGACACCAGTCAATCACCGTCCACTCTCTGATGATCTTACCACATGAAGGACCATCAGCATAAAACGCTTTGTCCTCATATGTACTCACTATCATCGAGCAGTAGTTGCTATCCCAAGTAGGTTCATCTGCCACATATGCCTCGCACCTGAAGGCATCATTCATATCCAGGCCTTTATCCAAATACCAAGGGTCTGGATAATATTCTGATCCTCTATATGCTTTAAGTGGGATCCTAAAGTGACGCCCGTAATAATCAAACGAAACATCTATATCATGATCACCTCCATCTACTCTATCCAAGTAGGTTTCACCATTATAGTGCAGCGGCCATCTAATAGAATGCGGATCAAAAAGTCCCTTTTTATTCTTCCAATCCCAGTCACTACAGTACTGCGTGGTACAAGTACTTGGCTTTTTGCGCTCCTTAGGGTCTGAGTACCCATTAGTTACAAGTAACAAAAAAATGATAAGTGTAAAGATGTATCTCATATCCGGCCTGCTCTTTATAAATGATTGATAATCAGTCGCGAGCAAGATATAAATAGAGATTAAATTAATAATTAAAAGTCCTATGTATTTTCTAAAAATGTAGGGTATACTACAGTCTATTTTGATCATAAAAGGAGATAATCTAATCTAAAGCATACCTAAGATTCTTTATTACCTAAGATTTTTAGGTATATTTAGATCATGGTTGATCCAAAACTACTCCGAGGCAGTCTCGACACTATCATCTTAAAGCTCCTGAGTGAGAACGATGAGATGTATGGCTATGAGATAACCTCTAAAGTGAAAGATATCACGCAAGGTGAAATGCAGCTCACAGAAGGTGCCCTCTACCCCGCTCTACATAGGCTCGAAGGGAAGGGCATACTAACAACAGAGATACGTAACATCGGCAATCGCATGCGGAAGTATTATCGACTCACAGAAGAAGGTAAAACAGAAGTAACCACAAGGCTATCTGCCATGCAAGACTTCATCAATAGTATCTCACTCATCATGAATCCAAAACTCACTTGATATGAAGACGGTAGATGGATATTGGAGACCAGGCAGTAAAAAAGCAGAAGAGCTATTAAGCGATACACCTACTATAAAAGAAAAAGAGGCGTTTATCATGGCCAAGCTCGATGCAATCTTCAAGAATCAAGTAGGTGACTTCACCATTTTTAAGGCGGAGATGTTAGATCACTTCATGCTCAGCATAGAAGAGCAAACCAATAATGATGGTAAAGAAGACTTCTGCAAGGCTTATTATAAAACCTACAAAGAGTTGGGTGGAGCGCTTATGGTCAGAAGCATGGGATATCATAGTATGCATATGAGTTACCGTCATTTGCATAGAGGTTTCTTGTATTGGTGGGCGCAGAACAAGGTTGCTACAATAGTTATCTTTCTAATCTTAGCAACGAATATGTTTATTTTTGATCTGAGTGCCATTGTCATCAAATGCCTTACAGGGCTTTGCCTTTTTATTATAGTTGGCATAATGGTGAAGTCATACTATACTGCATTCTTTAAGTTGAAAGAGGTAAGAATAGCAGATCCAATCCTATCATCCTATCGTTTTGAACTACGAAAAGTTTTTTCTTTTGCATTGCCATTGTGTTCTATCCTAAGTTTAGCCAATTGGATGGGAATCGAAAATGCATATGTATTAGCCATCTTGATGCCTCTTACTTATCTCTTGGCATTTTACTACATATATGTAGAATCAAAGTTTGATGATCTCACTTCAAATAGAACAATTGGAATATGAGCATTGCAACCGCTATTATAAACTGGAATCCATTCAAAAGCA
>CALDEM010000041.1 GCA_937942435.1 uncultured Saprospiraceae bacterium | reverse complement strand
AAAGATTCTACGATTAAGTATTTAGATGTTTCCTTGGATTTGGACGTCGGGATGAATGTCATCTGTGATCATCCCTTCTTTATAGAAGTCAAGAGTTTGTATTGTAAATAGTAGTAGTGTAGAAATTGCAACACAATATTGATATAAAGCATTGTCAGAGATCAACTCAATATTGAAATGAAGGTCTCCTGACCTCTCATTGAATCAGCGTCAACTGATACAGTGGAGGTAAACTAAATATTATCTTCCAATCTTCACCAACCTGCCAGACCAAAATCGACCAGACTTGCCTTGTAGTCTTATAAGATAAGTACCATCGGCATGTGAGCTTAAATCAATAAATTCTGACAGCTGAGAAGCATTGGGGTATAATTGATGTTTTATCAACTTACCATCTGCGCTGAGCACATCTAATGTATAGACATCTCGAGGGATGTCATCTGCGTTCAACTCGTATCTGCCACTGCCAGGATTAGGGCTGACTGATATCTGCTGAGCTAAGACATCGTCGATGGTTGCTGTTAGAATGCTAAACTGCATCCAGTTCATATTAAACAAAGGTTCTTCTATGGTTACTCTTAGCTGATGCTGACCTTGTGGAAGCGTCAACTCACTGCTTGTAGTTGTCCATGACTGCCAATCTCCTGTAGCTGGAAATGTTGTAAGATCCAGCTGAGTAATAACTTCATCTTCAACTAAGGAAAGTGACACAGCACCCCTCTCACTGAGTGCGGCAGTTCTATACTCGACTAAATGAGTCCCTGCTTCAGCTACGTTGACATAGTAGTCGAGAAAGTCACCTTTGTCTAAAAATCCGATATTCTGCCCACCGCCATTATCTGTTGTATTTTCTAATTGTACACCTACCTGATCAAAGTAGTCTTCAGCCTCTATCAATCCAGGGATAGCATGTACTTTGACAACGTTATTGCTGACTGACTCTGCATCAAATGATCCCAATAATGAACCATCTACTGAGGATATAGTAGTGCCGTTGTATGATATAGTCAATCGATCTGTACTTTCTATCACTTGACGAGTAGTGATGATGATACGTCTTGGGTTATCAGGGTCGATTATAATTTGATCGATAGGCACTTGAACCCCATTTATAATTAATGTAAAATCTTGAGCGCCTATGTTATCGCTTGGTGAGAGCGGCTTGTTAAGTGTCACCTGTATGATGCCGTTGTCATCAGCAGAGGAAGCTACAAACTCTGTAGCGACATCAGTTGTAGGACCTGTTCTGACAAACTGGTAACTGCCTACATTGAACTCTGGTCTATCGATGTACATCCTAAAGTGATCATCAGTATCGGTCAATACAATGTTTCGGACTGTCACTGTGCGCCATGCTTGCCACCCACCTGTTGCAGGTACGTTAACTGATTTGTTTAGTGCAGCTTCGCCAACTGCCAAATGAAACTGTCCACCATCGCGTTCAGTTGCTATTCTGATATTTACATTATAAGTCCCTGGCTCTATATCTGCGGAGTATTTGATCCATTCGTTAGCAGAAGTCCATCCTATGTTATAACCATTGCTTAATGTGTTGTCTTCTGAGTTTTGTAGATCCACTCCATCATTACGTAAGGCCCATCCATTGTTCCAAGCTGTAAACGATCCAGTGGTCACTTGATAGTTGGCATCTTCAAGATCTTCATAAGCTGCTCCCGCGCTGCCCATATCAAAGTCGCCGGCGTATACGATGCCAGGTATTTCATTTGTCTCATAAGGTATAGTCCCTTCTTCTGCCACTTGTCTAAACATGGCATCGATGACGTCAGGTTGATACACGCAGCTTTCTATTTTCAATAGGTCTGTCAGTTGCATAAGCGCGGTCTGAGCTTGAGATGCCGTGGGTCGGACACCTCCATTCTCCCAATAATTTAAAAGACTTTGATAGCCATTGGTTTTTATTACCGACAGTGGACCTGCGATAGATTCTACTTTCTTCATCGGCCACCATGCCCAGCCGATGTTATTGCCTTCTATCAAGGTGATGGCATCTTTAAACCAGAGATTAGAATTTTCTCCAGACTCACCAAAATATAGCGGTACATTATACTGCTCTCTGATATCTAAGACCCATTGGATAGAAGCTTGATCATTGATGGACCAATATTTATGTGGACTATATACCATGTTATCATCCCAAGGAGGCGTTAGATTAGTAAAGTCGTTTGCAAACCAATTGCCCTCTATAAAGATGATATGATTTTGGTCAACACTTCTGATGGTATCTGTGAGTCGTAGATAGATGTCTTTTAACGCTTGATTGTTTTCTAGTGGCCAGTTAGTCTCATTGAGCAGATCATAACCACCGATCCATGCTTCGTCTTTGTAGCGATCTGCGAGCATATGCCATAGTGCCACTGTCTTATCTTGGTTGGCCGTAGACTCCCACAATGATGGTTTAGAAGTATCGTAGTCAGAGATCCCTTCGTCCTTGCCTTGTCCGCCTGGTGCAGCGTGTAGATCGAGGATGACGTACATCTCATTAGCGGCACACCATGATAGCAGATTATCCGTCAAGCGAAATCCTTCTTCCAACCAAGTATGCTCACCTTTGATAGGTTCGTCTTCTATGGGTAGTGTATACAAGTTATAGTGCATCGGTAGTCGCACTGAGTTAAATCCCCAACTCTTTAATGAATCAATATCCTCTTTGGTGACGTGGTTATCTCGCCATGCTTGATAAAACTCATCCGTAGCGTCTTGTCCGATGAGATTGCTGATGCGTTCTTTTATTTTATGTTGGGCATTGGCAAAGCTGGCTGTCTGTAGCATGTAGCCTTCCTGTAGCATCCAACCGCCTAACCCCATGCCTCTGAGGATGACGTTGTCGCTTACGTCATTGACAATCCGATCTCCATCTGCTCTGAGAAAGCCTTGAGCAGCAACATCTCTACCAGCCAAAATGATGATGATCCAACAAATGAATAATGTCACTTTTCTCATGTGAAGTAAAAATAGAATTTAGTATCGTAATCTATGCAAGCTTTCAAGAGCCATTAAAGTCTATGGTTATGATTGTCTGCTCGAAGTCTAAGATTTTATCCTAAGGCCTGTTCTGTTTGGCTTGTATAATGATAAAGACCCTTATGACTGATTTAGGGAATCTTATGTAGCCTTTTTCTGCAACTAACTTTTAATAATTTACTTTATGCCGTAATGGCTCTTGAGCACGCTCTGCCAACTCATTCTTGAAGATAGAAGTGAATTTGGCTGGATCATCTTTGTATGGTTCGTGTAGAGATCTTTCAAATAAAAATATTTTTTTACTCGGACTAGTGATGCAATGATATAAGTCTTCAATTAGGATGCTTGGGGTTCTATAGTCCCAAGCACTGGCAAAGAAGACTATTGGTATATCAATTGTGTCTACATTACTAAAGCTAACCTCCTGTACTTCATTCCATAATTGGTTAAGAGTGAGATGCCCAGCATGTTTCCAAAGTGCTTCAACTTCTTTATTCAACGTTAATGGATAAATTGAATCTTGGTAATTATAATAAACTTCAAGAATGTGATTAGCATAGGATGATCTCATATTGTAGAGCTCTGAAACTTCGTCTTTACTGAGAAATTCTTTAAGTTTTAATCCTTCAACATATTCATATTCGTCAATACCCATATACGGTCTGTAGTAACATATTGCTTCACTAAGCCAATCCATGGCGTTTTCATTGCTTCTCCTAATACTCACTACTTGTGATACGCTAAAATATTTTATTATTGATTCAGGTATGCGCTGGACTAATTCAAGGCTTAAGACTGTGCCCCATGAATGGCCAAGCAGGTAAATATTTTTTTTATTGAACTTGTTTTTTAAAAAGTTAACTATTTGAATTCCATCATCAACTAAAGATGCTAAAGATACATCACTCCATGTTGTGCTATTGATGAATGAGTTCCCTGCGTTTTTTTGATGCCATAATACGACGTTCGTATGTTCTAAAATTGATGGATCAAATAAGTGAAACGCACTTTGATATGGAGTGCCTGGACCTCCATGGATGACCAGAGTTATTGGGTTGTCATTTTTCTGTATGTAATATTCGATATAGTTCTCATATCCATTGATGGATACATATTCACTTGTGATGTTGTAAGGTGTATGCTGACAAGAAGTAAAATAGAATATGATGACCGCAGCTACTAAATGTATTTTTAAAAATTTAAGATTGCTGGAGTGTCTAAATCTAAACATAAGCTTAAGATAAAGTTTATATTTTGGATTACCTTGTTTGCTTGTAAGAAGAATTTGCGCTGTATGAAAAGTAGTCATGCTGATAATTTGAAAAAGGTGATGACTAATTGTGAATTGAAAGTCTTGTATTGAAAAGAAAATTGAAGGTGTTTGGTGTTACTGTTGGCGTGATCTTAATTTTTGCACTTATAGATATCGCATACGTCCATTCAAAAAAAGAGCTTTCCTATGACAATGATATCTATCAACAGCCTGCACTTCTTGCACTCGAGTATTATCCTGAACTAAAAGATCGTAAGCTTATTTTTCGCTCACGAGGTAAGGCGACAACTTGGGCCCATAAAGCGGTGCCAAGGGTATCCACCCTGTTATTACCAGAGCGATATCGAGTGTATCAGGTCTTAATTGCAGAAGATCAAAATGGTCCTTTGATAGCTACACTTTTTAAAAACTTAAATCCTAACTCCAAGGTGGGCGTATTAGGACATGAGCTGGCACATGTCTTAGATTATAGCAGCATGTCTAGTGTTGAAATTTTAAACTTAGGTATACAGTATTACATTTCGGATGAGTATAGACTTGACTATGAAAGAGCAACTAATTGCATAGCCATGAATAGAGGACTAAGACCTCATATTATGAGTTGGTCTGAAGAGGTGTATAATTATTTAGAGCAGGATAATAGGGGTAGGTATTATCACAGTCCACAAGAGATAAATGAAGGAGTAGGTTGTGATGAGTAGCGTGTAGTTTGGATGATGTTGTTAAGAAGATTTCTAAAAAGAAACCTTACATTTATCACATATGAAAAAGATAACAAGAAGATCGTTTAACGCTACAATGACTGTAGGCATCGGCGCTATGCTCAATAGTACGAGTGCTTGCGCAGCAAGCCCTCAAGATGGGAAGAAGTTAGGTTATGCCTTGGTTGGTCTCGGGAGTTACAGTGAGTTTCAATTGGCTCCTTCTTTGGTAGATGCCAAGCATGCTTACCTCGCAGGTATAGTCACTGGTACACCAGCTAAAGCTACAAAGTGGGCGGAGAAGTATAATCTCTCTCAAAAGAATATCTATAACTATGAGAACTTTGATGACATCGCTAATAACGATGACATAGATATTGTCTATGTAGTGTTGCCTAACTCGATGCATGCAGACTTTTGCATCAGAGCTGCTAAGGCAGGTAAGCACGTCGTCTGTGAAAAGCCAATGGCTGTTAGTGTCGCAGAATGTGATGCCATTATTAAAGCTTGTAAAGATGCAGGTGTTAAGTTAGGTGTTGGTTATCGACTGCACTCTGAGCCATATACACAAGAGCTAAAGCGTATTGTTAAAGAGAAGCAGTTTGGAGAGGTCAATTTTGTTTCAGCTGACGCAGCCTATATATCAAGAGGCAATCCTGATCAGTGGAGACTGGATAGAAAATTATCTGGTGGTGGTGCCTTAATGAACATGGGGGTCTACTCTATACAAAGCGCGATCTATGGCTCAGGTCAGAATCCTATCTCTGTTAAGGCTCAAGAGTTCAGTACACGACCAGATTATTTTAAAGATACCGATGAGACGATTAGTGCTCAATTTGAATTTCCCAATGGTGCAGTGGGTAACATTTTTACTTCACACAACGCGAGTATCAATAGGCATTATTCAAGTTTTGACAAAGGGTGGGTTGAACTTGAGCCGGCAAATGGTTATGGCCCTCTAAGCGGCAGGACTGCTGGAGGTGTTACCTTAAGTTATCCTCATGAACGACAGCAAAAACTACAGATGGATGATTTTGCGCATCATATCATGCATGGCTCTGTCAACAAAGTACCCGGAGAGATGGGAAAGCGAGATATGATCATCGTCGAGGCTATCTATGAGTCTATTCGAGAGGGTGGTAAGAAGATTGATTTAGACCTTGGACAGATGGGCATCGTATAAGCATCTCACTGTTGTAAATGCATAATTAGAAATTTATAATAAAGTCAAGATCTTAGGTAGATTAGACCAGAGAAAGTTGATGCCTTGTGCTGTCTGTTTTAAAAAGAAGTCGAGCCTCGAGAGTGTTTTATAATTAGAATAAGTATGAAAGTAACATCCAATTTTGATAGCGGAAATATAGAAGTTGTAACCATATCAGATAGCGGAAAGATAGAACTCAACATTAGAAAAGATACCAAGTCGGAGTTTTTACAATGGTTCCACTTTCGATTGACCGGTGCAAGAGAAGTAAAGTGTAATATCTCGATCCTCAATGCCGGTACATCGTCTTATCCAGATGGATGGGACAATTATAATATCTGTGCCTCCTATGACCGTGAAGAATGGTTCAGGATACCCACAATCTATAAGGATGGGGTGCTCAGTGTAGCTTATCAACCATCATACAATAGCATCTACTTTGCCTACTTTGCGCCTTACAGTTATGAGCGTCATCAAGACTTGATACATGAGTCACAATTAGAACACAACTGTGCGTTGGAAGTCATAGGAGAGAGTGTAGAAGGGCGCAGTATGGATATGTTGGTGATCGGAGCGCCTAACCCAGAAAAGAAGAAAGTTTGGGTGATCGCAAGACAACACCCAGGAGAGTCTATGGCAGAGTGGTTTATAGA
Organism: uncultured Saprospiraceae bacterium; assembly: GCA_937942435.1. Lineage (GTDB taxonomy): Bacteria > Bacteroidota > Bacteroidia > Chitinophagales > Saprospiraceae > JAJRXG01. The sequence goes on along the minus strand of CALDEM010000041.1, from coordinate 126,187 downwards.
AGGTATGTTGGAAAGAATATTTGACGAAAGTGATCCAGTGTCCAAAAGTATCTTGGCTCACTCAACAGTCTATGTCATACCCAATATGAATCCCGATGGCTCTATAGCAGGTAATCTCCGATCCAATACTGCAGGGGCTAATCTCAATCGAGAATGGGAGATGCCAAGACTAAAAGAAAGTCCTGAGGTCTACTATGCCCTCAAGAAGATGGATGAGATAGGAGTGGATATGTTGCTCGATGTACATGGTGACGAAGCGATCCCATACAACTTTGTCGCTGGAGCAGAAGGGATACCCAACTATACAGATAGAATCAAGGGATTAGAAGATAGCTTTAAGGCTCATTGGATAGAGATCTGTCCAGACTTTCAAGACAAACACAACTATGGACCTGATAAGCCAGGTAGTGCTAACATGACCGTTTGTTCTAATCAGATCGCGCAACGATTTAACTGTCTTGCTTATACGATAGAGATGCCGTTTAAGGACAATGATGATTGGCCAGACCCTTATTATGGATGGTCTCCTGAGCGATCTATGAGTCTTGGTGCATCCGTACTGCATCCGATTCATAAAGTACTCAATCAGCTTTGATAAACGTTAAGTCTACTTAGTTGAAAGTAATGAAGATGATCTTCTCAACTCAAGCACACCGCCAATCATAATGATCAAGAGTAGGCAGATGATACCCCATTGTCCCATGGTAGGCACAGCAGCAGCTGGATCGGGAGCTATCACAGCTGCGGGTATAGAAAATGTGCGAGTTTCTCCTATTGTTATACCTGCGCTGGTGACGTTGTATGCTACCGTTGTTGTACCACCACATCCTGGAGGGCTAAATGTACTTAGGTCTGTGGCAGTGGTGCCACCACATCCACCAGTAAAGCCAAACTCTCCAATCCAAGCTAAAAAAGCAGTCATCGCTTGCTCGTCATCCATGCAATTAGCCAAAGTCATATTTTCTGGAATGTCTAACGCTGCCTCAGTGTTGAGTGTGGGACCATTCGCAATAAATGTCGCTGAGCAGCTGTCTGTACCTTCGCAGTCCGTTGCTGTAAAATTAATCGTTATGCACCCTCCTGTAAAAGAAGGAGCATCTAATGTTGATAAATCAGTAACTGAGGTAATCGCACATCCATCTTCCGAAGTCCTAAAGGCTCTTAAGTAATCAGCAAAAGATTCATCGAGACTCGCTTGATCTGTGTAGGTAAATGCAAAATTACCAGGACAGGAAAGATTGGGCGCGGCGTTAGAGTGTGCTATCATAGCAATGAAAAAGAATGCTATACAGCTCATTTTGTAGAATGAAAATCTTGGAATCATAACTCAGTTTGCTCTGGATCGAGTGGTAAGATAGACAAGAGAACAAAAGCAAGAATGATTCACAAATGCATTTAACAAATATGTCTTATTAGTATGTATGCGCCCCAGATAACATGGAGCTTATACATTAACAAAAGCTTGTATCTATTTGATTATCAACGTGTAGTTAGCTCTTGTTTTGATTATATCGAGCGTTGATAGCGTATCACTAGAGAAGTTGTATAAATTCGAGGGGAGTGAGATTTTATAAGCATTGTATCTAATCGACAGCAAGCAAGCTGTTGCTGTCGTGTGCTAATACACCAATGATCATGTAGATTAAAAACAAGCAAATGACGCTCCATTGCCCCATTGTTGGGATGGGGTCTATAGGATCTGGAGCAGCGACTTCTGCAGGTATCGCAAAGGTGGCTCTGCAGCCTACAGCAAAGCCTTGGCTGATCACTTCGTAAAGAACCTCTGTAGTCCCACCACATCCGGGAGGCCTATAATTACTTAAGTCTGTTGTTGTGACATCACACCCTCCTGTAAAAGAAAATCCCTCAAGCCATAGCCTAAAAGCAGCCATCGCTTCTTCATCACTTGTACAGTTACCTAAGGTCATGTTAGCGGGACAGAGTGGGATCGCTGGTGGCGTACCTGCACAATTATCTATCGCTGTAAATGTCGCTGTGCAACTCGCCGTTCCGTTGCAGTCTGTTGCTTCAAAAAGTATGGTCACAGTTCCTCCAGTATATGAGGGGGCAGCAAAAGAAGTGAGGTCAGTTGCTGATGTAATAGCACACCCATCTTCAGTAAGTATAAATGCTTTTATGTAATCAGAAAATGTCTCATCAAGAGAACTCTGATCACTAAAGCTAAACGCGAAGTTGACAGGGCAACTGATATTGGGCTTTCCTGATAAGGAAGAGATAGATGTAATAGAGAAAACTATTAAAACGATTAACTTAGTAAGTGTCAATCTTTGACTCATAACTTTGTAAAGGCACACACATTACAAAGGTAGTGAAGAGAGTATGCATAAAAGAATTATATATTATTTTAACATATATGTCCAAATATAACATCGCTCTGACCAATCTGACTCGGGCCTATATGAGTTCGATTATCTCCTTATCAATCAACTAGCGTAACCAGTTCCTCCATAGGCTTACGGACCTTAACTAGATTAACCAACCAATCTTTTTCTGCAGCTCTATAGCCCATGGGTAATAAGAGGGTGCTGCGTAGGTTCTTTTCTTTAAGCTTTAAGATCTTATCCAACGCACCAGGATCAAATCCTTCCATAGGAGTACAATCCACACCTTCATATGCTGCTTGTGTTATCGCGGCCATAAAGGCTATGTACGTCTGTCGAGCTGCATGCTGAAAGCTTACCTCTGGATCGCGCTGCGGATATGAAGAGAGAAGCATCTTGCGGTAGTTTTCCCATCCTTCGTTTTCAAAACCTCGGATCTCATTGGTTAGATCAAACATGTGATTGATTCGATCGGCTGTATAGTGATCCCATGCAGCAAAGACAAATAGGTGAGAACAATCTGTGACTGGTGACTGATTCCAAGCGATCTTTCTGATTTCAGCCTTTGTCTCTGGATTGGTGATCACCAATACTTCAAAAGGTTGCAATCCACTGGAAGTTGGAGCCAATCTGATGGCTTCTAATATGCTTTTGATCTTCTCTTCTGGTACAACTTCACCATTCATCGCTTTGGTAGCGTACCGTTGATTAAGTATATCTATAAAACTCATGCTATGGTTTTAATTCTTTTAATAAAGTGTTTGCTGCTAATTTACCTAATGCATTAGATGCCGATGGGCTGGCACCTGTGATCAACTTTCTATCCAAGCAAACGGTCGCATCTGCTTTTTTGTTTGCGAGCTTTGCACCTAATTTTTTTAATCGCTCACTGAGTCCCCACGGCATGTGCCCGGGTAGGTATCCTATCATTGGTGTATTCTTATCTACAGAATCAGGAAATACTGCCATCTCATATCCAGTATACAAGAACTTTTGATTGTTGAGGGTTGTGGCTAAAAACGCACTTGGCCCATGACAGATACTTAGTGTATATAAGTCATTGTCATGTGCCCAGTTTAATATTTTACCGAGATGTTCATCTTCAGGGAGTCCCAGCATGGCGCCATGTCCCCCAGGTATAAAAACTGCAGCATATGATCCTACATCGGACATTGAGTTTTCTACAAAATCCCTCAATCTCATAGGTTGCTCAAGATGTGGCTTATACTCGTTATATATGGATTGTACTTGCTTATCTTCATTTGGGAATGCCCACATTTCGAGCACTGCTGGTTTACCAGAAGATGTTGCTATTTCAAATTTAAATCCAGCATTTCTTAAGTGTAGCATTGGGACGAGTGCTTCAACGGGATGATTTCCTGTAGAAAACTTTTTGCCATTTTTCATGATCATGTCCTTCTGTTCCGTGAAGACAACTAGGATCTTTGATTTCTTTCCTTGGTATTGCTCGTACTGGATATCCTCAAAATCAGTCTTCGATGAGGTGGATAGTTTTAAAGCTATTTTTGAAGGGCTATATGAACCATCTCTTTCTAGTTTGGGAGCAAGTCCTAGTAGTTTTTTCAACATTATGATCTCAGTTTATTGAGATCGCAAAGATGACATCCCATTAGATCTAAAAAATTGATCTATGATAATAAATCAGTCGTTGGCCAGTTCTTTTCTGATTCTACTTAGGCTTTCTGTGGTGATGCCTAAGAATGAAGCGATGTGATAGTTTTTAACATTGCTTTCGATATCGGGATACATGCTTATAAAATTGAGATATCTGTCTTTGGCAGACAAGGTTAGATTTTCTAATATTCGTTTTTGGAAAGTAGCGAATGCCGCTTCCATTTTTTTTATATAAAATTGCCCAATTGATGGATAATCGTAACAGATTATGTCAAACTCCTTTTTCGAAATACCGTATACAGTTGCTTTTTTAATACACTCGATATATGAGACGGAAGTAGAAGTTGAGTTGCCATATAAGCTGATGTAATCACTTATCCACCAGTCTTTAATTGCAAATTGTAAAGTATGCTCTTTACCTTCGTTGTCTATAAAATAACTCCTCAAGCATCCAGAGTAGACGTAGTATATTTTATCTATATACTCGGAAGGTTGAAGCAGAAAATCTCCTTTGCGAAAATCACTTTTCTTAAGCTTGCTCTGAAGCAATTTTGATTCCTCATTGGAAAATGAGATGTTTTTGAAAATGTCTTTTAGTATGGATGTCACGGTGTCCTTGCTACCATCTAAAAGAACTTTATACAAACAGGTGTAGCAACGTCCTTAAGCTCAAAAGGATCGCTGAGTAGACCGCTATATGGATCTATCTTAAATGACACAAGATTGTCTGAGTTTTGATTAGCAACGATCAGGTGTTTGTCGTCTGGGCTTATCTCAAAGTCTCGAGGCACATTGCCTAAAGAAGATTGGTGGCTGACCATCTTAAGTCTACCTTCATCATCCACCTTATAGATAGCTATGTTGTTGTGATCTCCGCGATTGCTGGCATAGAGAAACTTACCATTTTTAGTCATCTTAATAGCTGCACAATTCCCTGCTCGTTCATCTCCCTCTGGTAATGTAGATATGGATTGAAGTTGTACAAATCGATTATCCGCATTGCGTCTAAAAGATATGATTGTACCGCTTAGCTCATTGACAACATAGAGGATCGGACGCAGAGGATGCTCAACGATATGTCTTGGCCCTGAGCCTGAGGGGACAACTACACTACCTGAAGCTGGCTCTAATTGTCCCGCACCAAAATTGTGAAACCGTATCGAGTCAGTACCAAGATCTGCTGTGACTACTGTACCATCTCTAAGTTGTGATATGAAGTGTGCATGAGGCGCTTCTTGTCTACTATCTGGTCCCTCACCAGTATACCTGATGATGTTTTGACCCCGCCCAAGCTTGCCTGTAAGCGCAACAGGAAACGATATGATACTACCCGTCACATAGTTGGCAGCTAATACTTGAAATCCCTGCTTGTCCAATGATATATGACAAGGTGCAACTCCTAAGGTTGATTTTTTACTCAACTCAGTAAGGCTCATATCTTCATTTACAGCCAGTGCTGTTACTGATCCCCATTGTTGCTCATTTCCACCGGTTTCATTGACCACGTAGACAAACTTGCCAGAAGGATTAATGGTGAGGTAAGAGGGATTGATCCCCGCCTCATCATGTGCTGCACCGTAGCGCATCGTACCTGTTTGTGTATTGAGATAGGCGAGGTGTATGCCCTTGGCTTTACCATTGACATGACCTTCCTTCCTTGTATAGGTACCTACTAAGAACGGGATGTCATGCTCTGAGACTTCCAAGGCCGCTTTGCTTACAGCAGCTGTAGTTTGTATACTAGAACTTGTGGGTGTCTTTGTTGACGAATCACATCCTCCTAAGACGATGGATAACACGATAAGTGATAAGAAACAGCCTCTATTCATTACAATCAGTGATTCGATGCGTAATATACTTAGATAGGATTATCCCTATTGTATCGAGGCTTAAAATAATTGAACTTTAACGCCAACAGAAGTCAACCAATAACTAATTCGGTAGACTCTTATGGCTTAGTTATTCAGTTATATCGATTGAAAGGCACTCCTTTATCTCCGTAGGTTTGATTTTTCGGTATTTGGCAGCGACCGTCTCATCTGCCCTTGAGATTGACTTAATCATATAGATGTTGAGATACTTTTCTTGCATAGTCTTAACCGGTATGCCTAACGGTTGATTGCGGTATCTAAAAAACAACATATCCTTCTTATTGACATACGCCATATGATCTCTCAGCCGATTGGTGAGGAGTAGGTTGAGTTTGTCTTTTGTATCTCTCTTGGTGGGGATCTTTTGAGAAGCACTTACTAGTTTGTCGTCGACATCGATTGATATGCTATTACGACCTGTAGCTAATGCCGCAAGACTTGTTGTCCCGACTCCTCCGAATGGGTCCAAGACCATATCACCTGCTACGCTGTACATCATCATCAGCCGATAAGGAAGGTCGATGGGATAAGACGCTGATCGCTTCCTCAGAGCGGAGATGTTGAGCCTCTGTTGTGTGCCCCGGATACCTGTCCATAAGTCTGAGTACCAGAGGTTGCGTTCTTCCCAGAACAATGCGCTTTCGCTCCTTCTTTCTTTTTCCGCTTTCGCAAATACTCTTCTTTCGCCCTTTCTCATGATGAGTATATGCTCATGTTCTAGAGTGACATATGCCCCTGCAGGTAGCATACCGGAGCCCATATATTTGTTGGGAGCGTTGGTCGGTTTGCGCCAGATGATAGATGGCAAAAAGTCAAATCCCACGTCCTGACATCCCTGTATGATCCGACTGTGATTAGGATAGATCTGAAACCTGCCATCCAATGTCCGAGTAGCATCTCCAATATTGATGCATGCATAGCCTCCTGGTTTCAATACCCTAAAGGCTTCAGACCATGATTGATCTAAGATCTCATGCATCGCTTGCCAAGCTTGTTTGCCTCGATTGTTCGCTATATGCTTGGTGATAGAGGACTCTTCTGACTCCCAGATGTGATCCCACATCTCGATCATGGGGTAGGGAGGAGAGGTGATTACTAGATCAACGGTATCATCTTCCATCTGCAACTTCTTAAATGAATCTCCGATGATATATCTATGCGTAGTAGCTTTCACAATGCTAATATATAACTCGTTTTCTACCTCTGATGCTTGTGAGCAGTAGAGATCATAAACACACGTACCTAAGAAGTTTGTAGATCAGGCAGGAGTTGATGCGTAGGGTCTAATTGATCTGTTTATCGTGTTTTCGATGTTTTTAGTCGATGCTATAATTTGGTTTTGAGATAATAGCACTATATTGATATCATAATGATATTATTTTAACATCTTAATCAGCAGTCATGTTAGAAAAAATAATAAAAGGAAAAAACGGGTTCATATTCTTACTTATCGGCTTACTCTTGTTGGTCGGTGGTCCGATATTCGGTTTTAAGATAGGAACAGCAGGGGCTCCATTCTTGATCATAGGAGTGCTCTTAGGGATCTTTATACTGATGGGACTTGTCATTGTCAATCCTAACCAGTCTAGAGTGCTTACTTTATTTGGTAAGTATGTGGGGACTATAAGAGAAAACGGATTTCAGTGGGTCAACCCATTTTATAAAAAGAAGAAGATCTCTCTTCGCGCCCGCAACTTTGATAGTGAGCGAGTCAAGGTCAATGACAAGAGAGGTAACCCGATCTTGATCAGCGTGATCTTGGTATGGAGGGTTCAAGAGACATACAAAGCAGCATTTGAAGTAGATGATTACGAGAGCTTTGTTCGTGTGCAGACGGATGCCGCTGTTAGGAAGTTAGCAGGTATGTATAGTTATGACAACTTTGATGATGACCAAGAAGAAGTGACTTTAAGAAGTGATGTAGGAGATGTCAACGATGCACTTGAGCAAGAAGTAAGTGAGCGCCTTGAGATAGCAGGACTCGAAGTGATAGAAGCAAGGATCGGTTACTTGGCTTATGCTCCTGAGATAGCAAGTGCGATGCTAAAAAGACAGCAGGCAGAGGCGATCGTGGCAGCCAGATTTAAAATAGTCGAAGGTGCCGTAGGTATGGTGGACAGTGCACTCGAGATGCTCTCTGAGAAAAACATCATAGAGCTTGACGAAGAGAAGAAAGCTTCTATGGTGAGCAATCTGATGGTTGTCTTATGTTCTGACAAAGAGGCAACACCTGTACTCAACACTGGTACCCTAAACGCTTAAAATTGAAATGAATGAGATTTATTTCAGATAAAGTAGAAGAAGTATCGACCACGATGATCATGTTCGTCGTGGCTTCTTCTTTGATAGGTGTATTGCCAGTGGGATATTTGCTTGTAGATATGTATGACCCAACTGTGAGTTGGTCAGAAAGTAGCTCGGATTATAAAGTACTTTTAACCGTCTTTTTGATGCTGCTTATCATGATGGGTGGGCTCGTTATCATGTTTCTAAAGATGAAGGTTGAGATCAACGCCAACGCTACGGCGATAGAAGCTCGGATGTTTCCATTTATGAGATCATATCGTATCTCTAATCTGTCAGATATACAATCATTAGAGATTATAAAGTACGATAGTATGATGAAGTATGGAGGAGTCGGATTGAAAAAACAACTTGGAGGATTGACGTCTTATACTATGAATACTAAAGGGCATACCCTTAGGATTAAGTTTAAAGAAAAGAAAGAACTCCATGTGCAGATCACTAAGATAGAAGACTGGAAGCGCTATATCTCAGAGTTTAAAAATCAATCTGTATGAAGAAAAAGTTTGTACTAAGGATTGATGAAGAGACAATGGCTTCTGTAGAGAAGTGGGCAGCCGACGAATTTAGAAGTGTCAATGGACAGTTGGAGTGGATGATTACTAAAGTACTCAGAGATAACAAGAGAGCACCTAAAAGATCAAAGCCAAAAGATGAAGAGTAGTCAATTGTAAAAATAAATAGTGAATCTTGACCTAGATCTTTTTTAGTCTAAAGGGTGAAGCATCAGCATATAAGCCCTAAGGCTATCTGGTTCTTTGATTTCATTATTGGTGTCATCAAAGTTTTCAAGCTGTGTATTCATGACAAAACCAACATGATCATCAATTATAGAGAAGGTGGGAGTTGACAACAGTCTCTTCTCAGATCCTTCCAAGTTTGAACGAACAATTTTATTGTTCTTTAAACTGTTGAGATAGACCTTGTGTGTCGCAGGATCGATGGCTATTCCTTCAGGGATAAGGTCTTTATCAAATGATAGTTGATAGATGCCGGCTATTGGCTTTTTTCTACAAGCGGCAAAGTAAATGATGCAGTACAAAATAATCAATGCATAAATAAGAATGCTCATGGAGATTATAACGCTGCTTAGTTATTCTAGTCTGTGAATATTTCAGTTTGGTAAGTATAATATTAACAATAACTAAAAATTTAGTTCAAAATATTTGGACATACCAGATATTGCCTGTATCCTTGAACTAATAATTTAGTTATAGGGCAATTTATGAAGGAGCTAACCAAAGCAGAGGAGGAGATCATGCAAGTCATTTGGGACTTGAAGGCTGCATTTGTAAAAGAGATCATTGCAAAAATGCCTGACCCAAAACCAGCGTACAATACAGTCTCGACCTTTGTGCGGATCTTACAACAGAAGGGTTTTGTCGACCATGAATCTCATGGTAAGTCGCACAAGTACTTTCCAATCGTTTCTAAAGAATCATACACGAAGTCATTTATGACTGGACTCGTCAAGAACTATTTTGGTGGTTCTTATAAGCAGATGGTTTCATTCTTTGCAAAAGAAGAAAACCTGAGCTTGACGGACCTTGAAGAATTGATTAAAGAATTAAAAAAGAAATAAGAATGAGCACTTACATCATAGAATCAGTGGTAACTCATACTGTGTTAATTTTGGCATATTGGGTCTTCTTACGCAAGGAGCATCAGTATAATAAGATGAGGTTTTTTCTCATTTTGTCGACTGTACTTTCGTTGGTAATTCCTTTATTGAGATTTCCTCAGATCTTTCCTGTGCAACAACTGCCGATGCAAGAATTATCTCCAGAATTTATAATTGAAAACGCGACAGTTGTGACCACGGCTGTAGAATCTTACTCTTTTGATTATAGATTACTGATATGGCTCTCATTGATTGTGAGTGCTATTTTATTAATCAAGCTTATATCGAGGATCGCTGTTTTGTTCAGTATGTCGCGACGAAGCATAGAAGCTTCTTTTAATGGTGTTAGAATTAAAAGACTTGAAGGGATAGAAGGGAGCTTCACTTTCTTTAATTGGATATTCTTAAGCAAGGATATAGATGAATCTCAAGAGGATTATTCCGCTATCATCAAACATGAAGAAGCGCATGCTCGATTGGGGCACTCCTTTGACTTGCTTTTCTTTGAGATTTATAAGGCTCTCTTTTGGTGGCTGCCATCTTCATGGTACGTTAATACCGAGATTAGAAAGCTACACGAGTATCAGGCCGACTCGTATGCGCTAAGAACAACACAATTAGAGGTTTATTCTTCGATACTCATCAACTCTACTTTACAATCACATGGACTAAGCATGGCCAGCTCATTTCACGATGGTTTAATATTTAAAAGATTAAAAGCTATGAAACAACAAGCAACAAAGGTTAGTAATTGGAAAATGGGCTTACTCACAACATTATGTGCATTCTTATTTGTGATCTTCGCATGTAGTGAAGAGAAAGGTGAAGCTATTGCTCATGACAGTTCTAAATCTCTTTCAAACAGTGAAGAGGTTATAGAAGTTAGAGAGATTTTTAAAGTAGTAGAGGAACAGCCTTCTTACGAAGGAGGGATGGACGCGTTCTATAAGCATGTCATCAATGAGATTAGATATCCACTTGCAGCAAGAAACACTGGCGTAGAAGGAACAGTTGATGTCCACTTCGTTATAGAAAGAGACGGATCTCTGAGCAATGTTACAGCAATGAATAGCATAGGTGCTGGTTGTGATGAAGAAGCTGTTAGGGTAGTCAAAGCAGCGACTGGGTTCAAAGCAGGAGCTCAAAGGGGCAGAACAGTGAGAGTAGCTATGGTTATGCCGATTAGCTTTAAGCTAAATCCAGATAGGAAGAATCCAGATAACAGCATACAAGGTTCGATCATCGCTGGAGAAGCTGCCGTCAACAACGGAGACCTCGATATAGACATTGGGTATAAAGACGGATCGTGGTCAGGTATCGTTCGTACACCTGAAGGAGATGAGTTGCCAGGCGTTAGTATTAATGTTTTGAATTCTGATAAGGGTGTTGTCTCTGATCTTGACGGCACATTTAGCGTTGAAGCTGACAAGAGTCAAGAATTGGAAATAACTTTTGTCGGATACAACAACGTTGTTGTAAAGAATTAGAAGTTGTTACAATGACGGTGGACATTTAGTCCACTGTCTATTTTCTCCGCACTGGGCTTCATTGGTTCTTACTGCCTTGCCAACTCCCAACGGATAACACACTGAGTAGATGAGCGTGGTCTTTAAGGATTATAATGGTCTTTATATCTTGTTATCGGAATAGATCTGAATGCATAGCCATTCACTTATTTTAGAGTAATTAAAATAGAGCCTAAATGAATAAATTCATTTGGACCGATCTTTCGACATATAGTCTGAAAGAAAGTGTAGAGTTTTATTCAGCCTTATTGGGTTGGACGTTTACAAACGACCGCGGCTACTATGTGGGAGGTGATAATGGTAATTACACAGTCGGTATATATGAAACCCCAGAGTTCTTTCAGAAAATAAATATGCCTCATTTTTGGATGAATTATGTTAGTGTCGAAAGCCTAAAGGAGACGACCAAAAGAGCCGTTGAATTGGCTGCAAAAATTGAGTTAAATGATGTTTCTTTTTATGGTGGGCAAATAGCGCTAATCCGAGATCCTATGGGTGCTGGATTTACTGTCTATGAAGGCAAAGCGCTGTTGGAAAACTCTAATGAAGAATCATGTTTAGGTATTAGCAGAAAACTACATACGTCAAATGCTAAAGTAAACATTGGCTTTTACGAAAATCTATTTAATTGGCAGATTACACTTCAAGGTGACGCTCAATATACGATTAAAGATATCAATGATGACCCAATAGGAAGTTTGCTCGAAGTCCATAATGATATTAAAGGGAAGTATGAATATTGGGTGACTCAGTTTAAAGTTAAAAACTTGGACGAAGTCATAAAACGATTAGTATCATTAGGGGGTAAGGAGATTATAAATGAAGGAAGCCGAATTATGGTGACTGACAAATTTGGAGAAGCGTTCTTATATTTATCTTCTTAAAGTTGAGAATAAGTACAAAAGCATATGTCTTTAAAAAAGACAAAGTATAGAGTCCCTCTATTCTTTTTCTTTTATAATTATATAATCCACTTGCTTGTCCCTGATCATCTGATTGATACCTGGGATGCTAAGTTTTTTAATGTTTTCATACTGGGTTAAGTATTCATCGATCTTGGCTACCAGCTCATCTCTTACGGCAATTGCTCCTTGTGTAGGAGGTGAAGTGCCTATCTGTGTTAGAGAGTTGAGGTGTGCTAACTTGTTCGTGAGCTTAATTGGAAAGTTAAGTGGATCTTGACGACTCTTATTCTTCGTTTGATAGAGTGCCTTTTCAATAACACTTAGCGTACTATCGATATCGGATATGCCATCTACGATGTCTTGATGATCAGAGACAATCTTCTTATAAGTGGATAGTTGTTTTTTAATCTCTCGCATCTCTATGATGGCCTCATGAGCTTCAGTGACTTTGTTATTGACACTTTGTATGAAGTCAAACTGTGCCTTGTAGTCCGCCGCACTGACATCAAGATTCGGATTGCCTTTAATAGTAAATGGTTGCGTCATGGTAGAACCATTGTGCGACATTTCTAATTTATAATCTCCTGGTATAGCCGTTGGTCCAGCCATAGAGCCCCACCATAATATCATACCGTCAAACTGCTTGGCATCAGCGTACTTCATATCCCATACAAACATCTGAGAGCCAGCTTCCACATCAGTGATTTTCTCCGCCTTGTCTTTGGCATGTGTGCTATACTTTCTAATTAGATTGTTGCTTTGATCCATGATGCTAAAACTCAAAGTGTCTTTCTCATCCCACTCTTCAAGGTAGTAATGCGCCATTACACCAGAAGGATGATTCATGCCTACACCTTTTGCATTTTTGCTTTGGCCAGATCCATATCTCCAACTATCAGCAGGCTTGTACAAGCGGTTACCTGAAGAAGAAGTATTTGCGACAGCTTGATGGATCGCTGAAAGATCATCGATGATCCAGAGCCCTCTGCCTTGGGTTGCTGCAATCAAGTTGTTCTCTTTAATAGCCAGATCCGTTACTGGAACAATTGGAAGATTCAATTGAAACGGATGCCACTGTCCACCATCGTTAAATGATATGTACATCCCAGTTTCTGTACCTGCATATAAGACATCGTCTTTGTCTGGATCCGTTCTTACCACTCTCGTAAAGTGTTCTGAGGGGATGCCATTGACGATCTTATCCCAACTTGTACCGTAGTTAGTCGTCTTGTAGATATATGGCTTAAAGTCACCGTCTTTGTAAAGCGTGCCTGCTATGTAACAAGTCGCTGGATCACGCGGATCAGGCTCTACACTATTGATCATAAGGTACTTTGGCGCATTCTTAGGTGTTACGTCTGTCCAGTTAGTACCGCCATCTCGCGATACATGTATGAGGCCATCATCAGAACCTACCCACAGGAGCCCTTCTGTTACAGGAGATTCTGCAGCTGCGAAAATGGTACAATAGTATTCGACTCCAGTGTTGTCTTGCGTGATGGGGCCCCCTGAAGATTTTAATTTGTCTAGTTCATTCCGCGTTAAGTCAGGACTGATGATCGTCCAACTATGACCTTCATCCGTACTCATATGTAAGTGGTTGGAGCCAGTATATAACTTCTTAGGATCATGTTGTGAGAAGAAGATCGGGAAGTTCCATTGGAACCTATACTTCATTCCCTCAGCACCATAACCCATTGGGTTGTCAGGCCATACATTGATCGCTCTAACGGTGTTGTTCTTATGGTCTACTCTGGTTAAGAAGCCACCATAACTTCCTCCATAAACTATGTCTGGGTTAGTCGGATCAACGGCTATGTGAGCAGACTCACCACCTGCTGTTGACTCCCAATCATCTTCACCGATGACTCTGCCTCCTGTACGGTGAGCGATTCTAACAGTGCTGTTGTCTTGCTGTGCTGCGTATATGCGGTAAGGGAATGCATTGTCCGTAGTCACTCTGTAAAACTGTGATGTAGGCTGGTTGTGATAGGTAGACCAAGTCTCACCACCATCATAAGTAACCTGAGCCCCCCCATCATCACCCATGATCATGCGTGATGGATCTTCTGGTGCGATCCATAAGTCATGATGATCTCCATGGGGAGCTCTTCCTGACTTAAAGGTTTTACCTCCGTCTGTAGACTTGTGATAGTTGACATTGACCACATAGACACCATCAGGGTTATGAGTATCCGTATAGATCCTCGTGTAGTACCAAGCACGCTGACGTAGCGACCTGCTTTCATTGACTTGCTCCCAAGTCTTACCACCGTCATCAGATCTATAGATACCACCTTTATCATTTTCTATCAATGCGTAGACTCTATCACTTGTAGTATGGGATACTGCCACACCTGAGATCCCCCAGACGCCGGTTGGTAGTCCCTCGTTGCCAGTGATCTCTGTCCAAGTCTCACCCATATCAGTACTTTTAAATAATCCTGAACCAGGTCCTCCACTTTCTAAAGAGTAAGGCGTACGCTTGATGCGCCAAGAGCTTGCATAGAGTATCCTAGCATTATTGGGGTCTTGACATAGATCCACAACACCTACTTCATCATTGATGTATAGTGTCTTATGCCAAGTCTTACCGCCATCCGTTGATTTGAAGACGCCTCTTTCTGAGTTGGCTGCATAAAGATTACCCATCACAGCAGCATAAACCACATCAGGATTGTCTGGATGGATTCTGATCCTTGAGATATGCCTACTCTTGTCCAAACCAAGAGACATCCAAGTCTTGCCGCCATCAACGGTCTTCCACATACCATATCCAGAAGATACATTACCACGCACTGTTTTTTCTCCGCCACCTACGTAAATGACATTGTTATCTGACGGGGCAACAGCGATAGATCCGATCGATCCGCCGAAGAATCCATCAGAGATATTCTCCCATGATCTTCCTCCATCTAAGGTCTTCCATACACCGCCTCCAGTAGCTCCAAAATAGAACAGATTGGGTTTGCCAGGTACGCCTGTTACAGCGCAAGAGCGGCCACCTCTGTATGGTCCTATAGATCTCCACTCAACGGAAGAGTAGTAGTCTTCGGCTGGAGATGGAACGGTAGATTGTGAGATGCCATCTGTACATATCATTAAGAATGCACATAGGGTTGTAATGATCAGTCTTTTCATGTTGCTAGCTTTCTTTTGAACTAAGTCGAAAGCTAATGAAAAAGGAGGAATTGATTGTGCTTCCTTGTTTTTATATCCAATGATAAGTTGAATGTGCCTAAACTAAGTCATATCATCTAGTACTCCTTCGAGGTCTCCATATGAACTTACGTTTTTTGGGTTTGGACCCCATTTGTTTCCAGGTACGCTGTCTTGACAGTAGAAGACTAAGAGCACGATTGTTCCCACAAGGGGGACGAGACTAATCAGTAACCACCAGCCGCTATTGCCTGAGTCATGAAGCCTTCTAACTGCAACCGCTAATCCTGGGATGATGTGGATAACGATGACGATACCAAACATAATTGAACCCAAGCTTCCTATGATGGTGGACAAAATGGCGCTAACGAAACACATCAAACAGTAGAAAAGAACGTACATCCAGTATTCTGTTCTTCTCGCTCTGCCTTCAAAATTATTCCATGATCTCATCGCTTGTAAGTACCACTCCATACCTTTTGTATTTATTGATTGAAATATGTAATCAATAATAAGTAATTATCACGAACTGTGAGATTGCTTTAATAAGTACTCGTTAAAACGGCAGTAAGTTTGAATAACATTAGGAGAGACATCTTAAGCAGTAGCCAGACGCATACGCTCCATCATATAATATTCCTTAAAAGATATCATACGCTCACGCTCTTCATCATATAGCTTAAGTGTGACCGTCTTGATACTATCTACGAAGGTTAATGTCTTGGCGTATTTGGTGAAAAGCGGGTTCTCTTTCATGCACTTCTCTAAGTTATAGTTAGGGATACGTGCACTCAAGTGATGGATGTGATGTAAGCCAATGTTGCCCGTTAACCATTGAAATACCTTAGGCAGCTTATAATAGCTCGCACCTCTTATAGAGGCCAATAGATAATCCCAGTTCTGTCTCCATCTCATATAGGTCTCTTCATGCTGGTGTTGTACATAGAAAAACCAAAATGCTACACAAAAGAAAGACATGACTAAGAGCAATTGGATCAACAAAAACCGTTGCCATCCTATCAAGTAGGCTAACCCTGCGTAGACCAATACGATGAAGAGATTATTAATCACTTGCGTTCTTCTGATCTTGTTCCAACCTCTGAGGTTGAAGTTGGGTATGCGATTAGATATAGCCCAATAAAAGAATGGCACTACAAAGAACATAACCAGCGGATGGCGAAACATTCTATACTTAAATCTTCCCCACTTGCCTCTATTTCTAAATTCTTCTACGGTGATAAAGTTGATATCTCCTATGTTTCTTTCTTCCAGCTGTCCCGTATGTCCATGATGATGGTTGTGCACCTTCGCCCAGTACTTAAATGGGATCGTTGAGAAGAAGCTGCAGATATAACCAACGATGTTGTTCATCTTGTTAGAAGCCAAAAACGACTGATGGCCGCAATCATGCTGGATGATAAATATCCTTACTAAGAAAAAGACATTGATGATACCGATACCGATCGTCAACCAGATAGACCAGTTAACACTAAAGTACATCAGCGTCCATAGACCTATGTATGGTAAGAAGGTAGTGATGAGCTGAAGTATAGCTTTCTTGGTGTTAGGGACCTGGTACTGTTGGATGATCAACTTCCAGTTCTTCAACTTTTCCTTGATCTCGGCTTCTAGCTCTGCTGTTTTTTGGCGACTTTCAGCTATTTTAAGTTCTAAAGTCTGCTTCGTGCTCATGCTCAAATATATGATCTAAGGATGATAACACGAAGCAGACAAAAAAGATTGTTGATGCAACTAGTTTTTAGGGCGACTTTTACTACACTCTTTTATTTCTTGTTGACTCAAAATACCTTCTTCAACTGCTGATAATCCAAGTAATAGACTACTCTTAAGGAGATGTTGTTCTCTTGAGGAAAATCATTGAGATGGTTTATGCCTTTGAAGTAGTTGAGCGACCTGAAGTCGATATCTTCACTATGACTTGAGCCGGATATGTTGTTCTTCCAGTTGATGATGATGTCACTACCGGAGGCGAACCTCCATCTGAAGTTTAGATCAATATTCAATAAGTTAAAGGCAAAATCATTAAATGAATCATAACCTGTACTGGATAGCCCACCTTCTTCATTGAGGAGATTGTAGCCATCATAATTCACCTTAGACCAGTAGTGCCTCAATCTGAAGTCAAGACCCATCTTATCATTAAAGCTATAGTTTAATCTCAGAGTGTTTTCTATAGTGGTCTGCTTACGCAAGCCAAATATGATATCTCCGTCACTTGTATTGTCTACAAAGCGTGGAGTGTTATGAACCTTATCAAACTCATGTTCAAATGTCACATTAAACTTATCACTAAATCTATATCGAGGGTTAGCCGAGTAACCATAGCCATGTCTTCCTTCTTGGTCAGTCTTTTGATAAAAAACATACCCATCTACTCTAAACTTCTTTCTACTGTCAGTGCCCATCCAAAATCCAGCATTGCCCCAAGCTGGTTCTTCATAGAAGCGCCCCCATTCTCGTGGCTCGTAGAAGTTGTAAGTCGTTGGCTCATAGTTCATCCATAGATTGATATTTAAAAAGCTTTTGGTTTGCATCCAGAAGCCACCATTGAAGTGCATCTCGGAGTACTTGTCAGGATTGACTAGTCGATTATAATTATAATTAAACCAAAACTGTCCACGGTTAAATGCTCCATATGGTTCTGTAATCTGGTAATTAGCCCATACACTTAGCGAGCGCTCGTTATTATAACTTTGAAAACCAATATCATTGGGATCAAAGGTTTCTCCTATTTGCTCTAATCCTAGTCCATATCTAAAGTTGCCTTTGATCTTGCTGACATTCAGTTGTATGCGCGATCCAAACTCATCATCTTGTTCTGCATAGTACTTTTGTGATACTGCCACACCGCCACTAATGCCTATATTTTGATTTGCCACATTGATATCAAATAACCCAGAAGTCACATTGGCGTTATAGTATGCTGATCCAGCTCTTAGTACATTGGTGTTGACTAAGGAGATGGAAGAATTATTTTTTAAGTTTTGATCAAGTGTGAGTACATTATAATTGGTTAGTGGGGCTGTGGTTACCATTCTTTCTTCTCCCGTTTCACTATTTTTCACAAGCGCATTCGTTTCTTTTGCAACAGCGTTGAATACTCCGATGCCCAATCCCTTATTTGTCCTTCCCGATACTTTTGTAGCATTGATTAATTGAGAAGTTGAAGGATTAGAGACTAGCTCTTCATTGTCTCCTAGTTGATTATAAACACTGTACTGACCGATGGGGCTTCCGCCAACTCTTCTGCTATAAAAAAGATTGCCTTTTGTAAACAACTCCGTGCCCTCTGTAAAGAACTGTCGACGTTCATCATACCTCACTTCAAATGGCGTTAGATTTAAAACAAGGTTGTCAGATTGTACTTGACCAAAGTCAGGTATCAATGTCATGTCCATTGTAAATGCATCATTGATGCCATATTTTAAGTCCATACCGCCATTGTAAGAGAAGCCAGTACTATTGATACCATTAGCGTTGTCCTTGAAGTTTTGTACATAAGTAGAAAGGTATGGAGATATAGAGAGTCTAAGTGGGGATTTGATATCAGTGATGCCAGTGATGTCCCCCATCTGTGCGAGAAATACAGGTGCTTCTGGATCAAGAGCTACCCAAGATGTTCTTTCTCCAGTAGAGGCATTTCTTCTTATAAAGTTCATTTTCCATTCTTGCACTTTGCTTTTGCTAAATCTAATAGCAGAATATGGAATTTTTAATTCTACAGCCCAGTGCGTATCAGTAAGTTCGACTGCAGAAAACCAAACCGCATCCCAGTTATTGTCTTCTCCATTGTCACTTAATTTGGCATCAAATTGTACACCAGTCGCTCCGACTATAAACTCAAAAGCATCAGTACCGTTGCCGTAAGTGTCTAAGAATAATCCAAAAAAGTCGGTATTGCCAACGTCATCACGCTGCGTGAGCTCTGTCATGATGCTGTCTCTACTGGGGACGTACATCTTAGCTGAAATGTAAAATGCCTCATCATCGTATACGATTTTGACCTCAGTTTTTTCGCTTGCTTTTAGTCCTGGATTGGGTTGCCATGTGATGAAGTCTGTAGCAATCTTAGCATCTGTCCAAGCTGCGTCATTGAGTGATCCATCGATCTTGATCTCAGAAGTTATCCGGTTAGCAGGAAGTGATAATTGAGCGTTGGTTGAAGGAGTGAAAAGGAAGCCAATTAATATGGTTAAAAGGAATCTCATAGTAGTTAATTAATACAATTATTAAAGGTTGATGATTAGTAAGTGGCCAGTTAACATGATTCAAAATTATGCTTTGTAAGCATCTGTAAATCATATAATTAGACCAACTGGTTGAATTATAGGATGAATCGGATATGGCTATTTTACCTGTTAAAGGCATAGCAATTCCAGCCCACTTTTGGGTGTAATCATGCTCAGAAAATGTTGTAGTGAGTAGTTGTTGTAGTAAAGACTGACTAAGAATCCAAAGGTTGCAGTTCCCTTAAATTTTTCTCAAATAAATGTTATCATAAGTAGCTTCAAGGGCGATGTTGCCTTGGTCCTTTGTATTTAAGATCGCTTTGATGTGATCACCAAACTGGCAATCTGATCTCTTAGTATAGTCAGACTTGACTCTGAAGTCAATGTCTGAGTAGATCTCACCATAAGAGCTTGACATGTCTAAGTCTGTAGAGATGGATGCAGGGATCGACATGTCCACATGACCATATGTCGAGTGTACAGACAAATCATGTTCTCTTTTACTCCCATCAAACATGATCTCTATGTTACCATATGTTGTTTCTAATTTCACAATTTTGTTTTTTGGAATTGTAATGTTGATATGACCATCAAAGTTATAACCGGTATTCATCATATCCCATTCTTCAAGTGATGCCTCTCGCTGTTCAAACTCATCTTTTGTCATTGTGAGCTTTCTGTCACCATGATATATAAGTGTGATCCTTTCTTCGACTTTGTCAAAATCCATATCCCCGTCTAATATTAAAACTCCTTTTCTCTTTTTATCAATGAGATCTATTGCTTCTGTTGCGCTTTCTCCATTGATCATTAGATCGTACGAGACTTTCACTTCATCTACATCTGCAAAGGTTACATTGAGATCACCCCATTTAAAATTCAAGTCGACAACTTCGATATCGTTGGTTTTATAACTCTTGGAGTAGCTGTCTTGCGCTTGAAGTATAGCGCAACAGAAAATAAGCAGGGTGGTGTAGATAGCCTGTTTCATAAAAGGTTATTTATCGTTTATCCAATTAATCGCTGAGTGTACAGCAGTATCATCTTCGCTCAATGGCTCTGATACAAATAGATGTTCTTCATCAACATCAACATAGTTGAGGTAAACTTTTCCATTTCTATCTTTATAATTACTAACAGATATCGCCATAGTAGTTGATTCGTTTATTATTTCCCAGTCCGTAACCGTTATCATACCTGCGGTGTTTTGACCAAAGAATTTTGTATTTTCCTTGCCTTTAAACATGACAGCGACGGCTTCACCAGAACTTGCTGTATATAAACTCGTTAAGACCGCTATGTGAGGACTGATTATTGGCTCGCAGCTATCTTCTAATTCAATAGAGTAACTATCATAGTAGAAATGATTATTTTCTATTTTCCAAGTTGAACTTTCATACTCTGTCAACCCTTTTGAGCCGCCTAAAACTTCATTGCCGAAAATTAGTGCAATTCCTTCGGCCATAGGATTTATGTTGCCACCTCCATTGTATCTCAAATCAATGACCCAATTTTCAGCTCCTTTATTGATCAGATAACAGACTTTTGATTGTATGTCAGATGCCATCTTTTGATTGTCTCCCATCGGGAGTCCTACTATTCTTATATACCCGATTTTGTCTTCTAACATTTCAGCATGAAAGCTATAGGTTTGTCCCATTTGTATTTTGTAGTTTATGTCAGAATCAAAATCTCTCAAATGTTCTTTTGGCTCTGTGCTATTATAGTAGGCTATTATATTATTTTTATTGAATATTCGTCCATGCTCATCACCCAACGACTTTAGAAGATATTTGAATGCAGGAGTTAATTGATCAATTGTTTGTGCATCTTTTGCTAGTTTATAGATGTTTGACTTCACCGTATCCCAATTAACTTTGTTTCTATAAAGAGATGCTTCTTCGGCATGGGAGACTACCGCGTTTAGGGTCTTTTGCGTTTCATTGTTTGATTGAGCATAAGAGTTGACTGTGATGAGCAGTATCATTCCAATTATATGAGTTTTCATATTCTATCCTTTCTTGGAGTGTACTACTTCTATTTCTTTCTAAGGTAGATATTGTCGTAACTTGCTTTTACTCTAAATTCTACACCGCCACCATTGATAGTGCCTTTGATGGTCTTAGAAGATACTCTTCTCAGACCTTCCGTTTTTTCAACTTCGATATCTACATTGCTATAGATCTCTCCATAAGGTGTACGCATACTGATATCTGCATTAGCATTAGAAGGAAGTGTGATGTCTACAAGATCATAGATAGATTCGATAGTAATGGAGCCAGATTGAGATACAGAAGAAAACGCAGCATCCACGCTTCCATATACAGATTTGACAGCCATAGGCCCTGTTATGTCTATTAGCTCTACATCTCCATAGGTTGTAGATATAATCACTTCTTTAGATAGACCGATGACTGTAATATCTCCACCTGAGTTATTGGTGTGCTCATACTCCAAGCTCATGCCGGATGGCACTTTTATTATAAACTCAGAATCACACGTTGAGGATACTTGAGAGACTACTACGTTGCCATTTTCTTCTTGCACTGCTAGACCAAGTCCTGTGTTGTCATTGAGGCCAAGCGAGTTAACCAATTTTAGGCCTGCCGCTCTTTCATCAACTTCTTCATCGTAGCTGTCTGTTGTGAAGATGATCTCGCTACCATTATAAGATTCTACAGTGACTTCATTAAGGCCTGCAAGAACTAAGGTGCCTGATGACTTTGATATTTTGTGTTCTTTAGATTGGGCTTGCAAGCTGATGAAAGCAAGACTAACTATAAGGGTAAGTAAAGTATTTTTCATTTTGATAATTTTAGTAATTTGAATTTTGAGGCTTAAAGAACCTTCGCATTTTTCTCTAATCTGAAGATTCCTTTATGTGCCTCATCTTTAATGTATTGTGGCGATTCTATATCGTTGATCAAGTTGTCCAGATGTGGGCCCACATTGACGTCATTGATCGATGACAGTGTTTCTATAAGTAATATCTTTACATGAGCATCTTCTTCATTTTGTAGCGCCATCAACAACGACTCTCGTACAAATGGAATATCTGCCCACTTCTTTAGAGCTTCGGTAGCTGCAAGTCTGACATGAGCACTTTCATCTTCACGCATCGTTTTTTCTAAGATGCGAATGAAGTCTTCATCTTGGGTATCTACTTCTTCTGAATATCTCACTGCTTTGATCCTTGAACTCACGGATGAACTATTGAGATTAGCTTCTAAAAGCTGACGCATGGCGTAAACCTCTTGTCCTACTTCATCGATTTGGATGCTTTGATTGATATTGTTGTATCCTAAGATGCTGATGATCAAGATCGCTGCCGCAGCTGCTACTTTGGTTAAGATTGAGCGTGACTGAAGTGGTACGACTTTTGCTCCCTTGGGTTCGTTCTCCTCTAAGCCTTGTTCTTCGACATTTCTACTTTTCAAAGATTCACTGAATGAAGTCGCCCACTCTTGATCCGGCGCGATTAGTGGTTCATCTTGGATACCAGACATCAGATCGCTGTACTCTTCATAAATTGATTTTGCCATATCATCTGATTCTATAAGGAGACGTACTTCTTTACGCTCTTCCGTTGATAGCTCGTTGTTGATGTAGTCTATTATCTTTTCTTCAATATCCATGGTTAGGCGTATTTGTATATGCAGTCCTTAGAGACTTCATAGTTCTGTGGACCCTTACTTTGATTGCAGAAAGAGAGCATCCCATTATGTCTGCTACTTCTGCATATTTTAATCCTTGAAACTGTGTCAATTGTAAGAGCTGTTGCTGCTCTTGATTCAATTGTCCCATCGCAATCTTCAGTCTTTGCTTACAATCTGTAGATATATCCTGTCTTTTTTCTTCTGTCTGAGGTATGATGTGCGCCATTCTTTCATCACCTGGTAAGGTTAACTTCCGTTTACGATAAAAGTCATTCTGCTCATTCCATGCCAACTTAAAGAGCCAAGACTTAAAAGGGTATTTAGCATCGTATTTGTTCCTGTTCTTGATGATCCGTTCAAACAAGTTCTGCACTAAGTCTTTACTCAGGGCATCGTTTTTAGATTGACGATAGTAGAAAGTATACAGCTCCTTATGATAACGCACAAAGAGATCAGAGATGCTTGACATATCTCCACTTTTTGCTTGCAGCATGAGTTCTTCGTCGGTGATCATTTGAAGCGTTTCAGTAGTGCTTTCATTGAGTAATACGACTGTCCTTCTCGAAGGTTACATCGATTGACAAAATAAATATGAAAAAGTTGGATCTAAAGTCTTAAGAGTCTCCCTCTAACCATTCCTTAAACTCTGACACACGCTCACGACTGACCACGATCTCTGTTGGAGCTTCATATGCTGTGATGAGCTTGAGCCGGCTGTTAGAGTATTTATTGATCTTCTGGATACTGTTGATATTCACTATGAAAGATCTGTTGACTCTATAGAAGGACTTATTGGGTACGAGCTCTTCCAGATCTGATAAGTTGAAGTCGATGATGTATCGATCATTGTTTGTTGTTACTAAGAATACCGTACGCCCCTCTGCATAGAATAGTTGGATGTCAGAAGTCTTTATAGATTGTATCAAGTTACCTTTCTTAACTACAAATCTATCTTTCGTTTTCTTTGATTTGACATTGGCGATGAGGCCTGAGATAGCATTGAGTTTGATAAGTTGAGTACTCATGGAGCTTAGCTTCTTAAGTGCATTGCTTACTTCCATATAGGTGATCGGCTTCATGATGTAGTCTATACTATTAACCTTAAAAGCATCTAAGGCATAGTCGTCATGTGCTGTTGCAAATATAACAGGACAACGCACCTCCACTAAACCAAATATCTCAAAGCTGATACCATCTGACAGTTGGATATCCATAAAGATCACATCTGGTAGGTGCTCATCTATCGACAGCCATTCTGCAGCTTTAGATACAGAAGTGATGGTCTCCATCACTACGATGTTTGGATCGTACTTCAAGAGGTATCTCTTCAGTTTTTCTGCTGCGGGTATCTCGTCTTCGACAATTAGGATTTTCATAGTGATTAAGTTGATTCCGTTTTAAAGGAGAGGAGTGGAAGAAGTATACTTCTTTGTTCGTCTTGCTCTTTGATCTGTACTTGTTGCTCGCTATACATACTGTAAGTTAGATTGATGTCTTGCAGATCTTCTATGCTAAGGGTATTATTGAGCTTGTCATGAGGTATATAACTTACACTGATGTTTTTCTCTTCGTTAGTAATTGTAATTGTGAGTGTTTTGTGTTGACTAACGATTGTCTTTTTTATAATTATTTCTATTAAGTGAAGTAAGCTACCAGGGATGATATAGCCGCTACCACTTAGGTTGTTGACGATTTTTGTTTTTCTATAAGGGAGCCGATTGATCAGCTGTGCTAAAGAAGACAAGGCACGCAGTTCTTCTTGGATAGAGATGATTTCTTTGCTGTTTTTAGAAAGTGTATATCTGTAGACCATCGATAGGTCATCTATCATGTTGTCAGCCTCGTCGGCGTCATTATCCTGTACATGAGTGATCAAACTTTCTAAACTCTCAAATAACAAATCAGGATTGATACCTCGTGTTAGTTTTATAAAGTTAGCTGCAGACTGATCTTTGAGTTGCTCCTCAACTAGCATCATCTCGGATGACGCTTTTTTAATAAAGTAATTACTTAGGTAGACAGCTGCCAAGGCAATAGTCAGTCCTGCATACAGTATAATAAAGGGTTGTAACTCTGATAGATTGGGTTGGTAGCCGAGCGCATATCTGAAGTAAGATGATATGCCTATACAAACAAGTAGCGATGTGCAAAGTACAGTAATCAAGATGATGGAAACAACCTTCCAAGCATCTGGTATGTTGAGGTTTATCTTTGAGAACTGCTTTAGTATCAACCTTGTAGTTTCTGATACTATCAAGGCCAGTGCGATACATACAAAAAACTCATCACTTATAAATGACTCAAGGGCATCCTCGATAGTGTTATTGATGAGCAGGATCAATAGGTAAACTATAGTACCAGTAGCAACTGGACTGACTATCCTAAAGGACCAATAATCTGTGAATAATCGAGCTCTCAATTAATAGGGATTTTTACAGTAAATGAATGCTCGTCATTATGAATGCTAACCTTCTGATTGTCCCAGAGTCTGTATCTCTTTTGTAGATTGGCCAAACCAATATTGTTAGAGACAACGGATGAGGGAGCTTTGGTTTTATTGTTTTCTATGCTTATGACTTTCTCAGTTGCTTCAAGAGATATAGTGAGTTGATGCTCATCGTTGATTACGTTGTGCTTCAGCGCGTTTTCGATTAAGGTTTGTAAACTTAGAGGCAGTATGTCTTTGCTCAATAACTCACTTGGGATGTTGTTGCGTAGAGTGACATTCTCTCCAAATCGTGCTCTCATCATCTCTATATATGAAGTAACGAGCGCAATCTCTTCTTGCAGGGTGATGGATTTTTTATTATAATTTTCAAGCGTATAATTATAAGTTTTAGCGAGTCTTCTTATAAAAAGTTCTGCATCTTCCTTATGGTTATGGATCAGTGATGAGATGGTGTTGAGACTATTAAATAAGAAGTGGGGTCTCAGTTGACTCTTGAGCGTCTCCATCTGTATATCAATGATCTCTCTCTTTAATTGTATCCGATGTACTTGAGCAAAAGCGACTGCTTGATAAGAGTAGTGTACATATGAAAATATGGCATAGATAAGTGCTAAAACAAAGATTAGAATCATCAGCTTGATACAAGTGATCATCGATAACTCTACAACCTCCCGTGGTACTGATACAACATGCGCCCAGATTAATTTATAAAACGTATAATAGCAGAGGCCTGCAATTGCAGTAGTGATTGCGATACCAGCCAATAATCGTACGCCAGCATTGTTTTCCCATTTTATAAGCTCACTAAGTTTTTCTGATATCATGCGGATGGCAAAGGCTATCATGATGCCGACTATCATGGCTCCGATGATGCCTATAGCGTTTATTTCCGAAAGGATAAACTCCTCACTTAGTAGAAGATAAAGATGTATGATGAGTCCTGTTAGCATACCTAACAAAACAGTGGTGATCTGCCTTGGCATGAGATAGTTTTGAGTTGATGATGTAGGTCTCATGAACTCAAAGTAATCATAATGATATGATCACTTCGAGTTTTCATGAAGACTTTTACAAGTTGATGTCAGTGCTTAGTCTATCGCCTTAAGTGCTCGGCCATAGTAAGTCTCTGAGCTGATGTTACGTGCAGCATCTCTATATGCATCTGCAACACGACTGCCGCATTCTGATACATGAGGAGCTAACTCTTTTAATGATTCTGTGAGGTAATGATCTGAGTTGATGTCACCTACAAACGCTAATATCTTGATAAGCTGATCTTCTGTTAGGTTCGATTGATCTGATAGATCTTCGATGATCTCACTGGCATAATGATCAGAGCTAATCTGTTCTAATCCCTCTATGATGGCCTCTAAGCCGTCGTTGCCGATATCGTATTTGTTGATGATATCCCTGATGGATTCAGATAGATAGTGATCTGAGCTGATGTTGTCTGCACTATAAGACAGCACTTGTGCGATCATAGGATCTGACAAATCTTGCCTCTTAATCTCTTTTATAACCTCAGTCGCATAATGATCAGAGCCCACATCATCTAAGGCATCCAGTACAAGTTGTAACGATGTATCATCAAGCGAACGTCGCGTGTTAATCGCTTCCTTCAATAACTCCGTCTTATAATGATCTGAGCTAATCGACTCCGACAATACGAGCACCTTTCTAAGGTTTCCATCTGAGATCTTTCTATCAGATAATAATGTATTGAATACTTCAGTAAGGTAATGATCAGAACTGATGCTGTCTGATATATCGAGCAACTTGGACACATGTGCTTCTGAGATGGAGTTGTCCTCGATAGCATCTCTAAGTACTTCGGACAAGTAGTGATCTGAACTGATGGATTCGGCGGCCTCTATGTATGCGTTGATAGACTGATCTGTTGCTAAAAAAGCGTTTCTATTATCTTTTAAGATATTGGACAGATAGTGATCAGAATCTATCTCATCACCCATCGCCTCTATGACTTCAGCCAGTTGATTGGGGCTCAGGTTCTTATCTAACAATAAGTCAAAGTAGTGAGTCTTAACATGATCGCTATCGAGGTCTTCGATCTCATCGATGGCACCATCTACTCCTCCTTTTTCATAAATCCTATCTAATCGGCTCTCGGCACCCAGTGTAGTCGTTCGAAATACATCAGGCAGCATCTCTGCCAACCAATCTTTGCCGTCAGGCACATAAGTTTTCTCGCGTCTTCCAACAAAGTATTTTTTAGTAAGACGGCCATTACGATCAGCATCGATCTCTATGCGTCGCTTGCTCCCAAAAGCTGACTTCTTTACTTTAAAGTAGCCACCATCAGTGATGCCAACGATGTCTTCGTCGTTATCTGATATGATGATCTCTCCCTCATACTCAACCTCAAATGATGTAAAGGGCGTTTTTACCTTGATCTTATGATTACCATTGTTGACGTTATGGCTATAGGAGCCTTGTGCGTGAGTATCGCTTACCGCAAATAGAAGGAAAGAGATGATTGTAATGATTGAAAGAAAGTAAATCTTAAACATGATGTGTGTTTTTTCGTAGTTGATAATATAAAGATGGCACTAAAACAGCCCCATATAAAAGTCAGATGTACTCAATTGTAGTATAAGTGTAGTGAACTGTGGATTTATACCACCTTTCATCAACAGCAATATATCCGCATGATCTTTTAGGTAGATAAAACCTGTAGATAAAAGTAGAGTAGTGATGTAAGTGGATCTCTTGGTAAGGATGCTAAGGCGTTTCATAGGTAAAGCGTTTTGTAACTGTTTGATGACTCAAATATGAATGCAAACACATCTGATTTTAAAGTGAATTGTCATGAACTGTATGAATCATGTATTGAAATGTGAACTTAGTTTTCAATTGTCATGAAATGTGGGTTTGGGGGATGCCAATCTGTTTAGTCACATATATCTATCGACGTACGTTCTATTTACCAAAGCATTTTTTTTGAATACCAAAGTCAACTTCTCCAATATCAAACAATGTGGCCAAGTATGGGACACGATGGAGGCTTGTGATGGCGGACGTCAATGTTCCAAATGCGACCATGTCATACATGACTTTAGAGGTATGTTGGCATGGGATATAGCTCTTGTGCACGCCAAGAGCGAATCAAAAGTTTGTGGCCTCTACGATAAATCAATATTAGAAGAACCTACCATCAAATCGTCTATATCCAGTCGAGTAGAGTCTAAAGTGCTTCTACCAAGTTTATTTGGGATGTTGTTAGCAAACTCATCGCTTACTGCACAACAAGAAAGAGTACAATTAGAAGATCGCGTAGAGATTGTTGATCAGCAGCCCATAGATGTTGTATCTGAAGATAATCAGTCTATAAAAAAAGAACCAGGCCAAGCAGCTGTTATAGATTCTCTTGATGTTCTACGAGGCTTGCTGCTTGACGAGTATGGAGAGCCCATCGTTGGAGGTACCATCATCATAGAAGATAGTGATATCGGAACGATAAGTGATATTGATGGCACTTTTATCTTGGACGTTACTGAGCATCTATCTGAAGAGAACGAGGTCTCAATTATTGCTTCATCTTTAGGTTATGGGAGACTTATGATTACCGTTCATAAAGATCAACTACAGAATGATTTAGATCTTACCCTAATTACTATGGTATTGAATCATAATCAGGCTATGACATCATTTGGAATAAAGAGAACGTCTTTTCCAAAACGTCTTTGGAGAAGTGTTACATCAGTCTTCAGGAAAAAGCCCCAGCCACATTAGCTCTATACTTTTTAACTCATTTTGTTGAGCTATCTTTTGAGTATCTTTTACTTGACTATGTAGAGTGGATTGTTTTAGTTTCACCACATTAGATATTGTGGTTGAAGTAGCTTAGAGTTTCCTTAGTTAAGGTTGAGGATATGTATCATAAAATTTTTGTCAATGAAGCGTCCATTCTTTTGGTTGGTGATTATTATCACATCGCTTATCTTTGGTTGTGATGAGCAGGATGCGATTATAAAAAGGCCTAATGTCTTATTTATATCTATCGATGATCTTCGGACAGCACTTGGCGTATATGATGATCCCATAGCGATATCGCCTCACATCGATAAGATAGCATCAGAGGGGATCACCTTTAGAGATGCCTTTTGCCAGTCAGCAGTGTGCGCACCATCAAGAGCAAGCCTCATGACTGGTGTGAGACCTGACGCTACAAGAGTTTGGCACCTCGGTGATAAGTTTAGAGAGATCAATCCTGATGCCGTCACGATGCCTCAG
Source organism: uncultured Saprospiraceae bacterium (assembly GCA_937942435.1). Taxonomy (GTDB): domain Bacteria; phylum Bacteroidota; class Bacteroidia; order Chitinophagales; family Saprospiraceae; genus JAJRXG01. The sequence continues at coordinate 96,218 of CALDEM010000041.1, read as the reverse complement.
TACTTTTCTAAGTTTGGTTATCACACGATCAATCTTGGTAAGATCTTTCATAACTACATGCCTGACTCGATATCTTGGGATGAGCCTGATCTGAGACCATCGCGATATTTGAAAAAGGATTGGCTCAAGAGAGATGGAGAGACTTTCTATATCAGTGAAGAGGTGCACAAGTCCCAAGTTATAAAGCGAGATTCTCTGCTCAAGCTAAGGCCAATCAGGTATGCAGATGGTTGGAACACAGGCCCTGCTTGGGAGGCCGCCGATGTCCATGATACCATGTACTACGATGGTGCACAAAACGAGTTGACTAAGAAAACACTTACTCGTCTTGCTAAATCAGACAAGCCATTCTATATGGGTTTAGGATACTTTAGGCCACACTTGCCGTTTGCAGTGCCTAAAAGATATTGGGATATGTATGATCGTGAGAAGATGCCCCTTGCTCACAATCCTGACATCCCAGAGGGTGCTGCACTTCATACTATGAACTCTATGTACGAGTTAAGACACTACGATGGTTTTAATCACATCGGTCATCCCACCTCTGATTTTGTAATGTCAGAAGATACAGCCAGAATATTGAGACAAGGTTATTACGCAAGTGTGAGCTATGTGGATGCGTTGATAGGAGATATCGTTGATCATCTCAAAAAGCTCGATATCTATGACAACACAATTATAGTGATCTGGGGTGATCACGGATGGAAGTTAGGCGATCACAACAGCTGGGGGAAAATGACTAATTATAATATCGATCTTCAAGTACCGATTATAATTAGAGCTCCAGATCAAAAAAATAGAGGCAGTCAAACGCATGCTCTAACAGAGCTTGTGGACTTGTTTCCAACTGTCTGTGATCTCGCGGGGATCAACATCCCAGACTATATGCAAGGGGTTAGCTTGACTCCATTAATAGATAACCCAGAAGCCGATTGGAAAACTGCAGCTTTTAGTCAGTTTCATCGTCGTCCCAAAGTATCTGCGGATGGTAAGCGCTATATGGGCTATTCGATCAATACAAAAAAGTATCACTATATAGAATGGTACACCTGGGATGATGAACTCAAAACCCGAAGAGATCTCAAATATGTGGAACTCTTTGATCGGGTTGAAGACCCTCATGAGACGAGGAGTATCGCTGATGACATAGGTAGCACTGATATCAGGCGAGAACTGTCTGCTCAGCTTGAGCGGGGATGGCGAAGAGCATTGCCATTGTGATCTCTATTTGTCGATCGCTACTTTTTTTCTTGGCGCAATATTTTTTCCATTTTGCGGCCCTTTGCTAATTCATCTATCAATTTTTCCATTTGTCTGCATTGTTTATATAATTCAAACTCTTCTTCTATCTCTTCTATCCGATAACCACAGACGACTCCTTTGATCATATGTGCGTTAGGATGTATTTTAGCTTTTTCAAAAAGTGTTTTATAAGTTGCCTTTTTATCTATAAGTGTTTGTAAAGTATCTTGATCAAAACCAGTAAACCACTTAATTACCTGGTCGAGCTCTTCTTTTGTTCTGCCATTTTTCTCTAATCTATTGAGGTAGAGTGGATAAATGGATCCAAATACCATATTGGCAACTTTTTCATTTTTCTCGACTGTAACTTTCATGTATAATTGATTTTATATTGATAGTTCTTACAGATGTCTGTAAGAGTAACCGGAGCGCAGTGGCTTATCTCTGTTTTTATGTGCCATGTATACTTCACAGTAAAGATAGAGATAAATCTAAGTAGTGAAAGTGTGCTATAGGCAAAGCTGATAGCCGGTTCTATTGGAGAGCTTTGATGATATACAATTACCCTAACAAGAGTGTGAAAAGAAGGACTGAGAAGTGAGCTCAAGAGATCTCTGCAGATGATATTTTTCGTTTGTTAAGCATGATTTATATGGCTGAGATCTCGTTAAGGTTGTGCTAAGAGTTGGGCATATGATGTGTTATACCTTATTTTGCACTGATATGTCAGATCGCTCTTCAGTCATCATAGCGGGTATGCATAGATCACACACCAGTCTAGTAGCACATGCCTTTCATAACGCAGGATTGTTTCTTGGAGATGATCTTATCGCAGCTGCAGCCTCCAACCCATATGGGCATTTTGAGTCGCAAGCCATTGTGGATTTTCATAAACAGCAGATAGCTGATCACAGTCTGTCTAGTAAGTCTACATTTATCAATCGTGCCAAGGCAAGTGATCTCTCAACCACAAAATCATTTAAATCAGAAGCAGCAACAGTCCTAAAACGTCATTTTGATTGTACAGATGAGAGGATGATCATCGGTTGGAAAGATCCACGTGCGGCTTTTTTTTTGGAAGGATGGCATGATATTTTACCTGACCCATATTACGTATTTGTTGTTAGGCACCCCGTGCAGTGTGTTAGGTCACTTAATCATCGCACTCGAACCAATGCCCGGAGATCATTTTTTCCTTTTTTATCCACGAGACATTTTAATTTATGGGATGAGACTAACTTATGCATACTTTCATTTGTGGAGCGTCATCCATTGCGATGCTGTGTCATCCATGCACCGGATGATCTACAAGACGTCATCAAGATCAACCGCCTTAATAAGCTCATAAGCCAAAGGTGGCACGTCGACCTCAGACCGATTTCATTTACAGAAGTGATAGATCCAGCACTTTTAAATAGAAAAGTTTTCGACCCCTCGTTACAAAAGCTTTATCTCAAGAGATCTAAAACGATGGCTATCTATGATCGTATGATATCACTGTCCAAAGAGTAATAGCCGTTTTTATGATAATTGTAAGTTTGCAAACAAGTTTAATTCTTCTTATATCCCATATCTTCAACGCCTACTTATGTGTAAGCTACAATCACACACCTGAAAAAGCCGAAAATCCACCATCTACGGGTACCACGATACCTGTTATAAAACTCGACCCCTCACTACATAGCCATAGGGCGGTGCTGATTAACTCTTCTGGTTTGCCTAGTCTCTGCATTGGTGTATTATTTATAATTGTCTGGCCTCTATCTGTGTAGCTTCCGTCCTCATTCATCAGTAATCGTCTGTTTTGTTCCGCCAGATAGAATCCTGGAGCGATTGCATTAACTCGGATGCCTTCTCCATACTTATGTGCCATCTCTACTGCCAACCACTTTGTAAAGTTGTCTATGCCTGCCTTAGCAGCAGAGTAGCCGACGACTCTTGTGATTGCTCGCTCGGATGCCATAGATGATATATTGATGATGCATCCCTTCTTTTGCTTTGCCATGACGCTGCCCATGATTTTAGTAGGGAGGACGGAGCCTTGCAGATTAAGATCTGCGACCTTGTCAAAGTCTTCCATATCCAGATCAAAGAAGTCTTGATCAGGCATGATGGTTGCTCCTTTCATGTTGCCACCTGCACAGTTGATGAGTATGTCAAGTCGCCCCCATTTTCTAATTAGCTTCTTTTTTGCTTTTTCTAATTGTACAGCATCAAGAACATCCGAGACCAGACTAAGCGCATGGCCACCTTCATAATTAATCTCTTTGACCTTGCGATCTATGCTAGACTTGGTCCGCCCGAGGAGCGCTACCTTTGCTCCTGCTTTTGCAAGCCCTTCTGCAATCACACTGCCGAGTACTCCAGCGCCACCTGTGATCACTGCAACCTTCCCATCTAATTCAAACATATAAGTGATTTTCTAATTCTGTATTCGCCAAAGAGCTCCTTCAGCTCCAACATAAGAGATTCGCGATTCTAAGTTTTATTGATTCACACATTCTCTAATTTATAAATTCACTAGTGCCAACGGTCATTGTCCCATATCCCATTATCCTATCAGGACACCAGCATATCAACCCATCAATCCATTAGTAAATTAAAACTCTCTGATCTTTATATTTCTAAAACTCACCTCGTTGCCATGATCTTGCAGTAAGATATGTCCATTAGGCAATCTTCCAAAATTCTCATATTTCTCATATTTGCTCTTCTCTACTAACGCCTTAAATGTCTGACTATATCTATCGTAAGAGACTACCTTGACATGATTGAGCCAATGTTCTACCTTGCCACCTTTTACGATGATGCGCGCATTATTCCAGTTTCCAAGACCTTTAAAGTTTTTGCCTCTTGCACTATCAGAGTTCTCTGCCCTTATTAGGTCGTACAGAGAGGCGACAGTCCGATTTCCATTTTTGCCATGGTCAGCATCTGGATGTGAGAAGTCATCCAATATTTGATATTCTAAGCCAATAGCGGAACCAGATCCTTTGTTGAGTTCTGGATCGACAAAGTATTTGATGCCACTATTGGCACCTCTGCTTATTTTAAAATCTACACTAAGTTCAAAGTTGCTAAACACATCTTCTGTTATGATATCACCTCCATTAGTTGACTCGCCTCCATCTGATCCTTCGACAGTTAGGACACCATCTGTCATCGTCCATCCCTTATCAGGAAATGCCTTAAGCTTGGCTCCGCGCCATCCATCGGTAGATGATCCATCCCACAGCAGGTACCATCCTTTGCGTTGTTCTTCTTGAGTTAGTTCGTTGTTTATATAACTGATCTGGGGGGCGTAGTTTGCGACCGGTTTTCTAGAAGCTGTGAGATCTGTTGTTTTGATTTTGATATCGCGCCAGCGCACCGTTTTGCCTTCTAACTCTTTGTTGCCGATGCCATGCACTTGAAATGCGATAAATCCTTCAGCAGTCATATCGTCCACAAGGTTAGCACACTGCACGCCATTGATCCATGTCCTGAGGTCATGACCGATAGCTTCTATGCGATAATGATTCCACTCTCCAGATACAAATGCATATTGGCCCTTCTTATTGCGAGAGAGCGGATAGAGCCATCCTCTGCGTGCCTCATCATATATGCCGCCTGCCCATCTGCGTGAGCTGGTTTCTATCTCACATTGATATCCATGTACACGCCCATTGTTATAGTCGACTTTGCTTTCACTTCTAAACTGTACACCTGAGTTTAAGCCATTCTCAACCCATACTTCAAACTCCAATATAAAGTCGCTGTAAGTCTTCTTTGTCGCCATAAAGCTGTTAGGCGTATTTAGCTTAGAGATGCCGATGAGCTCTCCATTTTCTGCCTTATAGATCGCTTCTCCATTGAGTTGATGGAAGTTGGATAAGTCATTTCCCGTAAGGAGGTGCTCCCAACCATCCTGGCCTATGGCGGTCAGGCCAAATGATATAAATGTAAGAATGCCTATTAATCGTCTCATTATGCTCACTGTTGTAAATGATTATGATATTAAAGAAAGTGCTCTGTTAGATGCAACCAATATAACGAATGTTTGATGGATCTAAACCATTGAGAATGATTCGCATTAGGTGAAGATGATTGGATGAAGGGCAGGCAGTTGATAATTAGAAAATATCTTCTTTACCCTTCGACAAAAGGAAAAGAGGAATTAAAAGTATTTTTGATTTTAATCTGTAGAAGAAATTTGTATTAACAAAAACACTAATTCTTTTTAGCCTTTGCATTGTTCATCCACTTGATATCTGTAGACGTATCTGAGCTGCCCAATAAGTGCTCACAGAAGTAGTCACTTCGTAGCCAGAAAAAGTACTCATTCATATTGCCGTAGCCATGTCGCTGACCTGGGAATACAAAATAATCAAATCTCTTATTCGCTTTGATCAGCGCTTGCGCCATGCGCACTGTTGCTGCAGGATGCACATTGTTATCTATATCACCAGTAGTGATTAAGAGTTTACCTTTTAAGTTTTTCGCAATACTGGGATTGTTTTCGATAGCGTATTGGAAGACGACTTCTCCTTTGTCATTTACCTCTTCAGTTACGCCATGATGCTTTTCACTCCACCAACGATTATATATCTCATTCTCATGGTTGCCAGAGGAAGATACTGCTACTTTGAAAAAATCTGGATAAACTAACATCGCTGCTGTCGACATGAATCCGCCGCCAGAATGACCAAATATACCTACTCTGTTGATATCAATAAAATCATGTCTATCTGCCAGTTGCTCTGCCGCATATTTCTTATCTGCCAATCCATAATCTCTTAAGTTGCCGTATCCATAATTGTGATAGCGTTTAGAGCGAGCAGGGTGGCCTCCTCGATTTCCAATTGTGACAACTATAAAACCTAACTGTGCCGTTCTGTCAGTCCTATCCATACGTGTTGAGAATGATTTGCCTACTGCCTCAGTCTGCGGGCCTGGATATGCATATTCTAATAAAGGATACTGTAATGTAGAATCAAAATCAAATGGCTTGTACATCACACCATATAGATCAGTGATACCGTCGTCAGCTTTAACTGTATATGGTTCTGGAAACTGATAGCCAGCTTCATGCAGCCTACTCAGGTCCGTTGTTTCAAGGTCTAAGATCTTTCTGCCTCTTGCATCAAACAGTGTCGAAACAGGAGCTGTATTTACTCTACTATGATTATTAACAAAGTAAGTGTTGTTGTCATTAATATTAGATCGATGATCGAAGTTGCCAGGATTCAATAATTGCAATCCTGATCCATCAAAGTTTACTTTATAAAGATGATAGTAGTATGGGTCTTCTCCAGCCTCTCTGCCATTTGCTGTAAAGTATAAGACCCTGTTTTTAGAATCTATGCCTTCTATACTTTGAGTATGAAAAGGCCCCGAAGTAATTTGGTTTTTCAAGTTTCCATTATTGTCATATAGATAGAAGTGTGCCCAACCATCTCTCTCTGACCAATGGATATATTCTGATCCATTGTTGACAAGGCCAAGCGCCCTGGTTTCTATGTAAGTGTTTAAACGTTCTTCTATCAAGACTGTGACTTCTCCTGTTTTTGTATCAGCGTATCCTATATCTATGCGTTTCAAGTCTCTGCTGGTTCTTGTAAAATATAATTTAGAATCATCCTCTGATAACCATCGACTCCATCTCATATCATCATCTCGATCAGCTTTTACAAAAGGAGCTCTAAGGATTGAGATGCTCTGATCGGTAAAAGTATCGATCTCTATTTTTACTTGATTTTTACTTGGGAAGTCAAAGACATATGCCTCCATTTGTGGCGCTTCTTTTTCGCCAGCCATCTGATACTTATAAGTTTCTAATGTCGGTCTCGGCTGAGCTGTGTTGTTTAGTACCCATAGATCTTTCACTTCTCGGTTGTCAGCTCTTACTAAAGAAAACTTTGAACCAGATTGACTCCATAGTACGCTTACCGATTTGCGTTTGTCTTTCTCTTTTTCAATGTCTACATTGTCTTTGCCACGGTTTCTGCCGCCATATGCATAATCCTTTTCTCCATCAGATGTCCATTGATGTTCTACGATGGTCGAGTCTTTTTCTTTCTTCTGAGCCTTTAGATAGTTTTCCCAGTCCATCCAGTACAGATTATAATCTCGAGAAAACAAAACATATGTTGAGTCTGGCGAGATAGACGCCCAGTCTTTGTCTTCTTCCTTTTTTTTATAATCATCGATTAAGGTGAGCTCCTTTGTAGCCAAGTCATACTCAAAATGCCAGACCTTAGCCACTTTCTTTTTTTTCTTCTTCTTTTTGTCTTGTGAGTCATCCTCTTGTTCCATGTCATCCTCCTCGTCCTCATTGTCGTCATCTTCTTCATCTACCTTGACGAGTTTACTTTTTACTTCCCATTGAAGCGTTTGGTCGTTATTGATAAACTTTAACTTGCTAATATCAAGATGTTGTGCATCATATGGATCACCAGTAAGTCGTGACATCTCGGCAGCGATATATACATTGTCAAACAGGACGACTTTACTGCCCTTCGCTGGATCTACGAGATACCATTGTTGACCTTTTGAGGTTTCATACTCGTACCAGAATCGATCACTATGCTTTAGCCAGTGCGGACTTACAGAAGTTGAGAAGACCATCTTCTTTAGATTGTCTGATGAGAACCGCGCTGCGAGCTCGTAGTTTGGTCGTACGGATTCTTGGGCTGTGATTGGATATGAACCTATAAGAAGTAAAAAGATGAGTCCCAGAGTTCTGTAAGTGCTTGATAATGCCATAGCTGATGATTTACCCAAGAGGTAAGGTAGATAATTGTTACATAAAAAAGGTGCATCTGTCAGCAAAGACAAATACACCTTTATAAATTATATCATCAAGAGATTAGCCTGTGATCGCTTTGATCCCTGGCAGGTCTTTGCCTTCTAAGTATTCTAACATGGCACCTCCGCCAGTGGAGACGAAGCTCACTTCATCATCAAGGCCATTCTTCTTGACAGCTGCAACAGAGTCGCCACCACCGATCAATGAAAATGCCCCTGCTGCAGTGGCATCTGCTACTGCTTGAGCAACAGAGTTTGTACCGATTGCAAAGTTGTCAAACTCAAACACGCCCATAGGGCCATTCCAGATGATCGTCTTGGCACTTTTGATGGCTTCGTTAAAAGCAACGATACTCTTTGGTCCGATATCTAATCCTTCCCAACCATCAGGTATATTCATACTATCCACGGTCTGGCGATTAGCATCATTGCTAAAACCATCAGCGGCGATATTGTCAACAGGTAAGAGTAGAGTAGTGCCCTTCTCTTTTGCCTTCTTCATAAGGTCAAGAGCAAGATCTAACTTGTCATGCTCACAGATACTCTTGCCGATATTGCCTCCTTGCGCTTTAAAGAACGTGTAAGCCATACCGCCACCGATGATAACCGTATCTGCAAAATCTATCAATCGCTCAAGTAGCAATAACTTGTCTGAGACCTTAGCGCCACCAGTGATGGCTACAAGTGGTCTTTGAGGATCGTTGAGCACTTTGCTGGCATTGCTTACTTCTGCATCCATCAAGAAGCCAAATGACTTTTGCGAAGCATCAAAGAACTGGGCAACAACTGTCGTTGACGCGTGGGCTCTGTGTGCAGTGCCAAATGCGTCATTGACATAGATGTCAGCTATAGAAGAAAGCTCCTTCGCGAAAGCTTCATCTCCAGCTTCTTCACCTTTGTGAAATCTCGTATTTTCTAATAACAATACCTCACCTGGCTGTAGGCTCGATGATAAGCGATTGGCTTCATCACCGATACAAGAAGAAGCGAATTTTACAGGTCGCTCTAGTAAATTACTTAAGTGCTTTATGATCAATCTCAATGTGAACTTGTCAACGTTGATCGATCCATCCTCTTTTAGTTTCTTAAGGGGACGACCCAGATGCGACATCAAGATCAAGGCGCCACCTTGGTCCAATATGTGTTGCAATGTTGGAAGCGCTTTACGCATGCGAGTATCATCTGTGATACGCTTTTGCTTGTCTATAGGTACATTGAAGTCTACTCTTACGAGGACTTTCTTACCTGCTACTTCGATATTCATCTGTTGATATTATCCTGTGACGATACGCGTCGCAAGGTCTGATAATCTTGCAGAGTAACCAGCCTCGTTATCATACCAGCTTACTACCTTAAGCATGTTGCCATTGACAGCTGTCATAGGAGCATCAAAGATCGAACTGTGTTTGTTACGCACGATATCTGATGATACAAGTGGATCTGTCGAATACTCTAACACACCTTTCATATCACCTTCTGCATGTTGCTTGAAGAGTGCATTGACACCTGCTACATCTGGTGTTTTCTCTAAGTTGACATTAAGTTCTACTAGTGATCCCGTGATGACAGGGACTCTTACCGCTATTGCAAATATTCTATCTCCAAAATTAGGGATGACTGCCTTGATCGCCGAAGCAGCGCCAGTTGTCGTCGGGACAATATTGCATGCTGCAGCACGTGCTCTTCGCATATCCTTATGCGGAGCATCTTGAAGTCGCTGATCAGCTGTATATGCATGTGTTGTTGTCATCGCACCATTGATGATGCCATAGTTATCATGTAGGATCTTTACAACAGGAGCAAGGCAGTTAGTAGTACATGAAGCGTTAGAAAAGACATTGTGTCTTCTGTCTAACTCTTTATCATTAACGCCCAGTACGATCGTCTGTACACCCTCTCCTTGTGCTGGAGCAGAGATGAGTACGTCTTTTGCACCAGCCTGTAGGTGTAAAGAAGCCTTTTCTTTTGTTCTGAAAAATCCAGTACACTCAAGTACTAAGTCGATACCAAGTTCAGCCCAGTTCAACTTTGATGGATCGCGTTCCGCTGTCGCTTGTATACTTTTACCGTTGACGATAAGAGCATCATCTGTGGCTTCAACTGTTCCGTCAAATTTGCCATGAGCGGTATCAAACTTTAGTAAGTGCGCGAGCATCTTATTGTCAGTCAAGTCATTGATAGCAACAACTTCTACTCCTGATTGATTAAGGAGATTTCTAAATGTTAGTCTTCCAATTCGGCCAAAGCCGTTAATAGCGATTTTCTTTCCCATGATTATATTTTCATTGACGATTAAGCCTTCAAAATTATAAAAAAATCGCTCATTTTGTCAGGATAGTGAGCGAATAAAAGGGAGGTGCTTTTTGATTCTACAGATTAATATATCACGTCACTTCTATAAATATCCAATTCTCTAAATTATATTTTACCGGTCTTCGTTCTTCTTTTTAAAATCCAATTAGAACATCTCTTTTCCGAATAAATGTTGGCTTCTTTATTTTACAATGTTGAAGGTTATATTGTAGAAAAATCATCGATCCATGGCTAAGAATCAGAAGAGAAGAGACTTTGTAAAAAAGATTTCCCTTGGAGGGATCATCATTGCAGGAAGTAAGAGCGGCTACTCATCAACGGAGGTGCTACAACCAAAACCACCCCAAAGACAACAGACCTACACAGCCAATGATAAAATCAGGATCGGTATCATAGGGTGTGGTATCCAAGGCTTTAGTAACGCTCGCGCTGCGGCTCAAGTGCCTGGCGTTGAGATAGCTGCTGCATGTGACCTCTACGATGGTCGATTAGTAAGGATGAAAGAAGTTTACGGAGACCAGATCAGAACGACTAAGCGTTATGAAGAGCTTTTAGGTTGGTCGGATATCGATGCGGTGTGTATAGCAACGACTGATCATTGGCACGATCATATGCTCAAAGCGGCTCTAACGGCAGGCAAACCTGCTTACTGTGAGAAGCCGATGATGCATCATATAGAGGAGGGTATGAGTATGGTAGAAGCTGAGAAGAAGAGTGGTCTGCCTGTGATCATAGGTAGTCAGCGAGCTTCAGGTATCGATACCCTTAAAGCCAAAGAGTTGTTCGAGCAAGGCGTGATAGGAGAACTCAATCTTGTGGACATAAGATATGATCGCAATAACTCTAATGGTGCTTGGCAATATTCTATCCCGACAGATGCGAGCCCAAGCACGATTGATTGGGCGGCGTTTCAAGGAGATGCGCCAAAGCTGGATTTTGATGCTACCCGTTTTTTCAGATGGCGTAATTATCAAGACTATGGCACGGCCGTGGCTGGTGACTTATTTGTGCATCTATTTACTGCACTACATGTCATCACCTCATCTAAGGGGCCTGAGCGGATCTATGCGACTGGCGGCTTGAGATTCTGGAAAGATGGAAGAGACGTCCCCGATATAACATTGGGATTATATGATTATCCCGCAACAGATCAACATCCTGCATTCAATGTTCAGATGAGGGTCAACTTCGTAGATGGAAGTGGAGGAGGATCACAAGTCAGAATGATAGGAAGCGAAGGAGTTATGACCCTCGGGTGGAATGAGATAACCATAGAGCGTAATCCAGTAAGTAAGCGTCCGTATTATGGTGGCTGGGATTCGTTTGCAACCTTCTCTGCAGCCGAACAAAAGAAGTTTGAGACTTGGTTTAAAGAGACTTATCCTGATCCAAAACCTGAGATGCGATCGCCCAAAGAGATGATCTATACAGTACCAGATGGATACAGTGCTCATGTAGACCACTGGGCCAATTTTACGGATGCTATTCGCCATGATACTAAGTTGGTTGAAGACACAACATTTGGTCTTCGTGCTGCGGGTCCGGCTTTGGCCACTAACAACAGTATGAATGAAAGAAGGATCATCAACTGGGATCCGATAAATATGAAGTTAGTATAGGATGGACTTTTTCTAGCGGGTGTAAAGCCCACGGACTAATTGTTTCTTTTGGTAGTTATGACGGGCTTATTGGTATCAACTCGGTTATGAAGATTAAAGACTACCCTATATCTCTCCTATTGCCCCTCTTGACTTGACAGGGTAGGGGATAACACGCTGACTATCAATATATTATATATTTTTATAATATGATCAAACTGTCAGCTACTTTACATTTTAAGAAGCGGTCGAAGTAAGAGTATGATCACACTTTGATGTCTTCTTAATAGTAGACGTGAAAGCATCTACGTTGCTGGAGACAATAGTCCCCTCCGCCTCACCAGCACAACCGGGAACCAACAAACCATATTAATGAAACGGATCTTAACTATGTTAGAAGCTAAGTCTGTAAGTCAAGTAGAAATTGAGAAGATGTTGTTTTATGCAGCTATTTATTCTCTTGCTTTTTTTGCAGCTTTTCAGATTACATCATTTTAAATCCCCCTATTAATTGTTTGCCTAAATACTGATTAATAGTTGCTGATAATGCCACTATGATCACTTTAAAAGTATGCACAGCGTACCATAGGTTTTTTCATACAAAAGTAAAGGTCGATGGATATTAATCCACCGACCTTTTTGTATTTCACAGAGTATATTGTTGTTCGGCTACTTGCCGTCAAATTTGTTGAAGAAACGCTCCATCTGCTTGCCAGCTGCTTCTCTGCCTCCAAGTCCAAAAGACAATGCGAAAGCTACAGCGACAGCACCTAATGTCAATCCAAATGCTAGGTTGACGATATCATCGGCTAAGCCCATGTGTCTTAGTGAGATAGCTAAGAATAATCCAAGTGTTGCAAATCTCGCTATAGAACTAAGTGCTGGAGCAGACTTAGCGAAGTAGTTGCTTACAAACTCACTGATCTTATTACCGATGACCAAGATGACCATACCTAACAAGATCTTTCCAGTAAGACCCATCACAGAGAACAAGATCTCAGTCAAACCATGAAACTCTAACTTCTCAATAGCAGTAGTCACACCAAAGAAGGCGATAAAGAAGTATACTACCTTAGAGATGATATTAGAAAGAGAATAACCCTCTCCAATCATAGAAGAGATACCTAAGCCTTGAGCTGTCTTATCGAGGTTCATATTCTTAAGTAAGTCTCCGATCATCTGAGATACAAAGCGACCACCAAACAAGAATACAGTCAATATGATACCTGCTGCGATGATATTAGGTATAGAATCAAATAAGCTCTCTAACATGTGCTTTGCAGGGTCAGAGATCATGCTAATGTTAAGGGTGTCAAGAGCCACTAAGAGTATAGGGATCAAGATAAAGATAAATACAAGCTGCTTTAAGATGCCTGATACATTCATCTCGCTAAATCCATAATTAGCTAATAAGCCATTGAGGCCTCCAGTAGCCATCCCAGTAGCTTCTTTTCCAATATTGGCTACCATGTAACCAACGAATGCTATGATACCTGCAGCTATAATGTTAGGGATATATCCTAAGAACTTAGATAGCATGTCCTTAATCGGATCTAAAGCTGCTGTCAAGCCCATCATGTCAAGAACAAACATGAGGACAAGCAGTACAACTACGAAGTAGACCAATTTTGACCCAATCGTTGATAGATTGTTTGATCCTGCAGAGCTGAACTTGTCTACACCTGCTTTTACCAATCCTTTTCTTGCTATTCCTCTGATAATTCTGGCAACAAATAAGCCTACAAATAGTAATACTAAGGCTCCAATCAATCTTGGTAATGTTGAGCCAAACTGTGATGACAGTACTTCCAGGCCATTGTTTAAATATTCCATGTGATAATTCTGTTTTTTAGAAGAAGTTGATTATTTGATAATATTGAGAACATGATCTCAATAGTATTTAGACTTCCTTAACACATGAAGTCACTTATTTTATTATATATTTTTTTACAGTATGTGAGTGGCTCACATAGTATTTAGTAAGGCAAGAAGTAGGATACTCGTCGGACTATTGAAAAGAGCGCATCTCGCTGGTCTTTTTTAAACCATCTACAGTGATAACGATTAGATTGTTATACGCTGACTCATCGTACTGCATATAGCGGTCTTCACCCAAGATTGTATTGGCAAGAGTAGGCGTAGAGTTAGAATGCCCTACGACTAAGATATTTTGACCTTTGAGTGCAGTGAGTTGATCTGAGAGAGCAGCAGGATCTCGTGGATCATAGATCTGGACTCTTAAGCCAAGTCTATTAGCTGTGGGTAAAGCAGTTTGCTTCGTTCTTTTATAATCTGATGAAAACACTTGATTGATATCTTCATCTCGTAGAAGATTAGATAGTGATGCTGCGCGCTTATGACCTATATCTGTTAATGGTGGATTCCTGGTTCCATCATCCGCTTTCTCCGCATGTCTTACTAAAAATATCTGAGTGATATCTGCGTCAGCTTTATTTTTTGACGTGCTACATGACACAAGTAAAAGAGTCACAATCAAGAGTGCATATCGGATCATAAGGCAGAGCTTCAATTAGGCATTAATATTAATCAAATAATCCTGAACTAAGATATCTATCCCCTCTATCGCAGACGATAAAGACGATGAGACCTTCGTCTAATTCTTCAGCGACATTTAAGGCTACAGTCAAGGCTCCTCCTGAGCTCATCCCTGAGAATATCCCTTCTTCTTTAGCCAATCTGCGGGCCATAGTTCTTGCTTTGTCTTGACTAACATCTATGGTCCTATCCACTCGGTTTGGTTCATAAAACTTGGGCAAGAATGCCGGTGACCACTTTCTGATACCAGGAATTCTACTTCCTTCTTTTGGTTGAGCACCTACAATCTGTACATCTTCGCTTTGTTCTTTGAGATATCGTGACGTACCCATGATCGTACCAGTCGTACCCATGGATGATACAAAGTGAGTAACCTTACCTTTGGTATCTGCCCATATCTCTGGCCCAGTTGTTTTATAGTGGATACCAGGATTATCTGGGTTTGCAAACTGGTTAAGCATCACATAGCCATCATCTGAAGCCATCTGTGCAGCGACCTCTCTTGAGTGCTCCATCGTCTTTTCAGCTGGGGTCAAGATGACGGTAGCACCATAGGCTTGCATGGTTTGTATTCTTTCTTTTGTGCTATTGTCTGGCATAATCAAGGTCATGCTTAACCCTTTTAGTTGGGCAATCATAGCTAACGCGATACCTGTATTGCCCGAAGTGGCCTCGACTAACTTGTCGCCCGTTTTTATCTCGCCTCGTTCTAGAGCGCCAGTTATCATCCCATAAGCTGCTCTATCTTTTACACTTCCTCCTGGATTATGCCCTTCAAGCTTTCCGCAGATGATGACTCCTTTATTAGTAGGTATGTTTTGCAGTTGTATCAGAGGTGTATTTCCGATAAGGTCAGAAAGTTGATTCATAGACATATTGTGGATAGTGGGATTTATAGAATAGATCTTTGTTTTAACTCTTTGCTCAATTGTTTACTACCGATATACTGGATGCTATCGATACCATGTGCTATAGCTGCTTCGACATTGCGTAGATTATCATCTATAAAAAGAGATAGACTGGGGTCGATGTCATATCTATCTAAGATGAGTTGATAGAACTGAGCTTCGGGTTTTTTCATCTTTTCGGTGCCTGAGACAACGATGCCTTCAAACCATTGTAGAAAGTCATAGCGCTCTAAGGCTATAGGAAATGTCTCTGCAGACCAATTAGTCAGAGCATAAAGATGGTAGTCTCCATTCTCTTTTAATTGCTTCAAGATCGCAACGGTTTCTTCGACAGGTCCTCCTAACATCTCAGACCATCTCTCATAATAAGCTTTAATGTGTTCGGCATGCTCTGGGTGCTCTTTTATCTTAGCTATGGTTCCTTCTACTAACGATCTACCCGCGTCCTGCTGTTCATTCCAGTGCATATCACAGATATTGGTTAAAAACCAATCAATCTTAGTTTCATCGTCAAAGATCTTTCGATAAAGATGCTTAGGATCCCAATTGATTAAAACTCCTCCTAGGTCAAAAATGATCGTCTTCTTACTGCTCAAATGATTCTATTTATTTAGCGTAGTCTTTAAATACCAGTTTGTCTATACCACCATCTTCAGTGTTCATGACGGCCTGATAGTATATCTTAGAGTGGGGCGGGACTGATCTTGTGATCCAAGTATTGCCTCCGATGATACTGTTGGTTCCTATGATCGTCTCTCCGCCTAATATGGTAGCACCTGCATAGAGTACACATCCCTCTTCTATAGTTGGGTGCCTCTTTTTGTCTGCATCAGACTTATCAACGCTTAGTGCGCCGAGGGTTACACCCTGATATATCTTGACGTTTTTCTTTATAATGGTTGTCTCGCCAATGACGATACCCGTACCATGATCTATACAAAAAGAATCACCTATCTCAGCTCCCGGATGGATGTCGATACCAGTCTGACTATGGGCATGCTCTGTGATGATCCGTGGCAGATCTTCGACGCCGAGTATGTGTAGTTGATGTGCTATCCGATAAGCAGCTATGGCATAGAATCCTGGATAACTTCGGATGACTTCACGCCTACTTTTACAGGCAGGGTCACCTTCGTAAATGGCCATGACGTCTTTCAGTAGCCTTTTTTGTAAAACCAACAAGGCATCAAAAAAGGCAACTGTTATTTTGTTTACACCGAGGCCTGCATTCATAGGATTTCGCGAAAGCAAGTCCTCCAATACAACCTTAAGCCTCTCCTCTTCGGCTAATATGAGCTCAGGCTTGTCCAATGGAGCCTTGGCATAATCCATGTATAACAGCCCCATCAACTCTTTAAAAAACTTATCTACTTCTTCAAGCGATGGACAGGTGTTGCATAGTTGATGTTCGCTAAGTAGGCGATTGAGTAGTTCTTTCTTCACAGTTTAAAGCGTGAGTTTTATCATTAACGTCCATCTCGATCAAATTGATCTACGCACAGATAGATTTGTCTAAAGAAAGCTCGAACGATCGGAACTATTCTGATTATATATTGCTTTATACAATACTTCGTTAGCTTTGCGCGAAATATGATCTATACGAGATCACAACAGTTATTTGAAATTATGGGGCCGACTGGAATTGACAGGAAAGAATGTTGGTAAGTAAGCATGTCGCAGTAAGGTTGCTCACTGCGCAAAAAATGGTAATCAAACTTTATTTGGCGAAAGACAATTCGCACTAGCTGCCTAATCTAGGATTAGAAGCTTTTAGGTCGCATCGTTGATTTCTACTACACATGATGTCACCTTAACCAAAGGTAGAATAGTTCTATTGATCCGCTTTAGTCAGTAGATACGAAGCTTAATGAAGCTAAGCTGAGGGTGGTTGCTTTTACACCTTCCCGATGTCGAAAACTTAAGTAAGAGATAAACATGTAGAAAGCTTACAAGCGCTTTGTCTGGACGAGGGTTCGAATCCCTCCGGCTCCACCAGAGAATTAAATATTTGTAGCCTCGTAGAGGCTTCTTTTCTATGAAGTCTTAGTTGAGCTCGCTCAAGTCTAAGACTTTATGAAAAGAATAAGCGCAGCGCGCAAATATTTAGTTTTGACCTTGGGCGCTAAAGGGATCGTCGAAGTCAATCCTTGTGGGCAGCAGTAGTTTTGAAACTATTCTAGTTTAGTAAGCAGTGGGTGTAAAAGCGAAGCTTACAAATATTTAATTTTGATCTTTTGGCGCTCAGGAACTCGACGTAGTCAATAATAAGGAAGCATTGGTTTTTTAGTTTAAGGTTTCTTTTGAAACGATTCGGTTTGTTATAACTCGATGGGTATAAAAGCCGCAGTTAATATTCTAATTGCTCTTTATTCTCAATAATATTAGCATACATACTTAAAGCAAACTGCCTATGTTTTTCGGGTATGTCATTGATTCTTTTAGTGAAGGCCGCTTCTCGTTTTTCTAAAATGCCTTTGCGAAAGCCTTCTTTTGTTTTTTCAAAACTACTTGCATAATCCCCATGTAACATCCTGTATGCGAAGTGATTAGAAGGATGTGGTTTATAATTGCTGATGATCTGTCGATCGACCTCTTTGGCGACTTCTTTTGCGTTTTTAAAATCACCTTTTAGAGGTGTCCCGATTGCAAGATGGATGCTCCCTTTGTATTCTTTAATGCCCTTAGTTATTGAGTCAACATCCTCGTTTTTGGATTTGTTATACTTTTCATATTTCTCAAGTATATATAACTCTTTAGCTTTTGCACGATCATTGGGGTCAAGCTCATAAGAGATAGCGACCGGTACTAGTTTGATCTTATTGATGAAGTCTGAGAATGACTCCTCATCACTTTTAGACATAGCGATCATTTTTATAATCGCAGGAGCGGTTTTATCATTGCCGTCTTTTGCGCGACCTTCGGCTTGAGCGATCCAAATTGGATTGTTGTCTACTAGCAATGAGTGCTGGATATACTTAGAGAGCGTTTTGAAATTAGAAAGCATCTCTCGCGGAGCAGTAACTGATCGTTTGACTATAAAGCTCTTGTTGAGTCGCATAAGGTCAGAGACATATGGCTTAGCCAAGAGATTGTCCCCTATAGCTATGCGAAGTGTCTCTCTTTGATCTTTGTATAAAGCATAGTTTAAGAAGGCAGGATCGAGTACGATATCACGATGATTGCTGATAAATAGATATGCCGCGTCTTTATCAAGATCTTCTAAACCTGAGACTGAGAAGCCATCAGTCGTATGTCGGATCATGCGACTGATATATCGCTTGACCTTACCTTGTATGATCTTAACAGACTTGAGTAGCTTGATTTGAGGTTTGAGTGTATATCTGATGAATGGGTGCGCTGCAAAGGCTACAAACCTCTCTATACGACCAAATCTTTGCCTCGCAATGGCTCTTATGAACTCGTCGTCATCGATGAGCCGTTGCAGTACGACAGGAAGCTCTTTATCATAAAAAGGTCGTATATCATCAAATCTGGCCTCACTCATTAGGGCGCAATATTAGTTAGAATCTTGGATAACTTGCTTTAGAAGCTTGATTTGTAATTTATTGATGATTTTGATGTCTTAAGCAACTCTATGATAATCCCTTACCGTTCTTCCTTGGTTACTTCACAAAGATCCACCACTTTTGTGGCTCAGCAAAGACTATAATGAGCTTCTCTTTTAAAGCCATGTGGCAATACAAGTGTCCAAGATGTCGACAGACTAAGATATTTACGGAGCCATTTGACATAGCCAAGCCACTCGACATGCCTAAGCGTTGTGCTTATTGTAATCAGCGGACAGAGCCAGAACTCGGCTTTTATTATGGAGCTATGTTCATATCGTACGTAATCTCGGCATTCTTGCTTTTAGCTCCTACCTTGTTGTTGGTCTTTTACTTCAAGTGGAATCCTACAAGCGCTATCTCTTTCGCTATTTTTTTAGCTGCATTGGTTTATTTCAAGTTGTTACGAGGATCAAGATCACTGTGGTTACATATCAATGTACCATATGATCCTAAAGCGTTAGAGGCTAATAAAACAGAATAGCCATAATCTGTCTACTTTCTCTATATTAGACAGATGAGAATGATCCTGATTCTGATCTTAGTTATGCTTATCATGCTCAGTTGTGAGCGAAGAGATAACGAAGTTGTCGCCGATATGATCATATATAATGGCCCCATCTTAACCATGTTAGATGATAATAAGATGGTTGATGGTATAGCAGTCACAGATGGAGTCATCAGTGCTATAGGTGATAGCGTTTCGCTCAGTAAATATACAGGCAGTCGGACTTTGATCAAAGATCTTGAGGGTCAGACACTTTTGCCAGGGTTTGTCGATGCCCATAGCCATGTTGGTATCGCCATGAGGACGATCGGCTGGGCTGATCTTAACGCTCCCCCTGTCGGAAATGTGAAAAATATAAAACAACTAATCTCTACTCTGCAAGAGTATAAAATCAAAAATGAATTAGATAAAGATCAATGGGTGTTAGGCCATGGCTATGATCCTGATCAATTAGAAGAACGCAGACATCCATCATTGACAGAATTGTCAGCAGCTTTTCCGGATCAACCTGTTATGATTCTGCACGTATCGGGTCATATGGTATCAGTAAATCAAAAAGCGTTGGATATAGCTGGTATCACTAGAGAAACCGAAAACCCTGAAGGTGGTGTAATTGTAAGAGATCAATTATCTAAAAAATCGACTGGATTACTTCAAGAGAAGGCCATGTATATGATTTTACCACAGCTTCCTGTACCTGATATAGAGGATATGGTTGGTTTATTTGGTAAGGTTCAAGATCATTATGCAAGTTTTGGGATCACGACCGCTCAAGATGGACTGTGCGATTTTAAAACATTCAAGTTTTTGCAAGGACTGTCCACGCAAGATGGACTGAAGTTAGACATAGAAGTTTTGGCCAGTTACATAGAAGCTGAGGCTTATAAAAAAGAAAACCTGTTGACCTATGACAAGAATGGTCTTAGAGTAACGGGGATGAAAATAGTCTCAGATGGATCACCTCAAGGGAAGACCGCTTATTTTAGAAAACCGTATCTCACCAATGTGCCTGGGTGTGTACATGAGTGTCGCGGAGTACCCACTATATCTCCTGACAACTTAAAGAAAGTCTTAGCTGATAATTATAAAAACAAATTACAGACATACATTCATGCCAATGGTGATGGGGCTATAGACTTAGTTCTTGACACTCATGAGCAAGTCACTGATAGTCTTGATATTAGAGCCGATGATCAAAGAACAGTTATCATTCACTCTCAGTTTGTCGGACAAGATCAATTAGAGAAGTATGTGAAATATAACTTTGTGCCGTCATTCTTTAGTAATCATGCATTTTTCTGGGGAGATGTACACTTAGATAACTTGGGCGAAGAGCGAGCATCATTCTTGAGTCCGATGAAGACTGCCGGTGACATGGGGATCACTTATACGAACCATACGGACTATACCATCACTCCTATAGACCAGATGTTTTTACTATGGACTGCTGTCAATAGGACAACGAGGTCTGGTTCTATCATAGGACCAGAAGAAAGAATCAGCCCTTGGCAAGGATTAAAAGCTATCACCATCAATAGTGCATACCAACACAGAGTTGAAGATGAAAAAGGTAGTATAGAAGTTGGCAAGTTAGCAGACTTCGTTATCCTCGATAACAATCCTCTTGACGTCCATCCTGATGCGATAAGAGATATCAGAGTGGTAGAAACTATAAAGGAAGGTCAGACTATCTATTCTAATTGAACTGTTAAAGCTCCTTCATGATGGGCTCAGGGTTTTCTAATATGCCTTTTGTTACTTTATAGTGATCAGTGTCTTTATAATTAACCTTAGATATCTGATCATCATCAAATAAGAATACTTCTGACTCAGGTACCGACATGATAATAGGGGAGTGTGTAGCGATGATAAACTGCGATCCTGTTTTCCTTACTTTTTCTAATATGATAGAAAGTAAACTTAGCTGCCGCGATGGAGAAAGCGCAGCTTCTGGCTCATCTATGAGATATAAGCCTCTACCTGTGATGCGCGATGTAAAGAACTTCATAAACCCTTCTCCATGTGACATCGCCTCAAGATCCTTTGTGTATCTTTTTATAAACGCTTGCTTCTCACCTTCTATAGCACCAATGGTAAGGTTGATGTCTCCACCATCAAAATTTTCTTTGACCTCCTTGATCTCGTCATCTAAGGCTTTGATTTGTTTCTTTATGTTTCTTGAGAATCCTATAAAGTCTTCTGCCCTGATAAAAAAACCATGCCTTGTCTTCTCAGCATACTTCATATAAAAGTATCTGCCCAGTCTAGAAGCTGCATCTAGAGATACATCATCTTCTAATCTTAAACTACCCGCCAGTGGAACTTCTGTGTAAGCGGCGATAGCTTCTAAAAAAGTGGATTTGCCACTTCCATTTTCTCCAACAAAAAAACTGATGGGCTTATCAAATTGTAACTCTTCAAAATTCTTAACGATAGGCAATGTCCATGGGAAGCTATCTGTATCATCCTCTGGAAAGTTTCTAAATTTTAGATTGGAGACAATCATGCTAAATGAAGCGTTTAATCAAGCAGCTTGTTAATCTGAGCATATTGTAAAAGCATAATTGTTTTGGCGTCTTTGATCTCCCCCGATTGAACCATGCTTAAAGCTTGATCAAAAGGCAATTCCAATACTTCGATATTTTCTTGCTCATCTACATGCCCGCCACCTTCGCTCACTTTCATGTCTTTTGTATAGGCTGCTGTAAACAAGTAGAGGACCTCAGTTACTGAACCAGGAGACATGTATGCTTCCATGACCTTGTTGACATCAGTCACCTTGTATCCAGTCTCTTCTTCTGTCTCTCGCTTGATACAATCTTCTGGGTTGTCTTGATCCAATAAGCCTGCACAGACTTCTATGAGCATACCATCCTCGTTGCCATTGAGATAGGTAGGCATTCTAAATTGTCTAGTTAAGATGATGTGTCTTGTGTCCTTGTTGTACAATAAGATGCCAGCGCCGTTTCCCCTATCATATGCTTCTCGCTGTTGTGATTCCCATTGACCATCAGGATTTTTATAATCAAATGTTGCTTTCTTAAGCGTATACCAGTTGTCTGATAAGATTTCTATTTGGATATTCTTTACATCGGGATTGTTCATAGGGATTTGATGTGTGTTGCGACCTCATTATAATGAAAAAAGGGTGATCAAGATTGTTGATCACCCATGCTTTATGTAGCTCGGTATTTATTACTTACCTCCGTCCAGTTCTTCTTGGAGTTTATCTAGCTCTTTCCATTTTCCTGCTGCGGCAAGGCCAGACTGCTTGGGCCAAGAGCCAGGATTGTGCATCTGATACCTTGGGCCAGCATCAGTCAGGATTTTTTGAAGGCGCGTCGTTTTAGCTGCTGCTAATTGCTTAAAAGTATGGATGCCATCCTTATTCAATAAGCCAGCGATCTTAGGCCCTATACCTTCTATCTTCGTTAAGTCATCTTTGCCAGAGCTTTTTGATTTTGCCCCTGTAGACTTCTTACCTGTGGATTTTGTGGTCATTTTTATGCTGCCAGGCTTTACCTCTCGTCTTGCGACAACCTTTCCCTCCTTCTTGGTACGTGTCTCTCCAATAACTTTTTTAGAGATCTCTACCGTCTTCATTCCTTTCATCATCTTCTCTAAGCTGGCAAAATCTATTTGCTTTACAACTTCTACTTCACGGATTACTTCAACAGGTACTTCTTTTATCACCGTCTTCGGCTTAGCTGCAAGTCGTTTTGATAAGTCTTTGTTTTTGGCGGTAGCAAGTTTTAAGCTCTTTTCTAATGCAATTAATTTTGCATTAAGCTTTTTCAACCCTGCTTCGTCTTTTACTTTGACTTCTTTGACAACCGTCTTCTCTACCTCTCTTACCAATGTTATCTCCTTAAGGACCTCTACAGGTACTTCTTTGACCACCTTAACCTCTTTGATAACGGTCTTTTCAACAACTACAGGTACTTCCTTGACAACTTGTACTTCTTTGATCACTTCTTTGATCTGGACAACTGGTACAGGTACTTTTACTTCTACAACTTTTATTTTCTCTTTGCTGCCTCCAGTCTTAACAGTTTTCTCTTTTGTGAGATTGACTTTTTTTACTGTTGTTTTGCCTGGCACTTTTACGGCAACTTGCTCCTTGGCTTTTACAGTTTTTACAAGTTGCTGTCTGAATGCTGGAGATTGTAGTAAGACTGTCTCGTATGCTATCTGTGCTTTATTAGCAGTGATCTTTGCCTTTTTTGCTATCTGATCTATTAAGGCCGATTTGCTAATTAGTTTTTGATTTTTTTTCATCTATGTGATTCTAATTTTAATTGGACATTTTATTTCTTGCGACCGCCATCGAGTGCGTCTTGAAGTTTTTTAAGTGCATCCCATTTGCCAGTAGCTGCTAAGCCAGCTTGCTTCGCCCATGACTGAGGATCGTGCATTCTAAATCTTGGTCCTGCATCATCCAATATCTTTCTAACCCTTGCCGTCTTTGCGTCTGCTAATTGCTTAAAAGTAAGGATGCCATCAGTATGCAAGAGCTTCTCTATTTTTGGCCCTATACCTTCGATCTTCTTAAGATCATCTTTCTTGGCCTTTACCTTTGCGCTTGTTGTTTTCTTGCCAGCGGTCTTACTTGTGTTCGCTTTTTTAGTGCTTGTCTTTTTAGTAGCTTTCTTTGTTGTCGTCTTTGCTTTTGTTCTAGTTTCACCGACAACAGTTCTGGATACCTCAGAAGTCGACATACCTTTCATCATAGCAAGTAGTTCGTTCATGTCAGGATACTTGACAACTTCTACTTCTTTGATGATCTCTATCGGTACTTCTCTAACTACTTCTATCTCCTTAACTACTTCTACAGGCACTTCTTTCTCAACGATCTTCTCTACAATCTTTTCAACCTCTACTTCTTTGATCACTTCTACAGGCACTTCTTTCTCAACGATCTTTTCGACGATCTTTTCAACCTCCACTTCTTTGATTACTTCTACAGGCACTTCTTTCTCGACAATCTTCTCTACAATCTTCTCAACCTCCACTTCTTTGATCACTTCGACGGGTACTTCTTTCTCAACGATCTTTTCTACGATCTTCTCAACTTCTACCTCCTTGATCACTTCAACTTCCTTCGGCTTAGCTTTTAACTCAGCTAATGCGTTTTGATGTGCTTTATCAAGATTTGAGAACTTTGATTTCCAATCTGATAGTTGGCCATTGAGTCCTGATATATCTTTGTCTTTAGCATTGGCTTGGCCGACGAGGTCATTATATTTATTCGTCCATTGAAGGATGAGCGCTTGAGATTTTTCACTATCTCCAGCTTGATCAGATTTTAATGAATTAAAGTTGATCTCCCAGTTGTTGATAGATTGATTCAATCCTGCTATCTCTTCATCTTTACTCTTGATCGTTGACTCGCTGCTTGCCTTGAGCTGGTCATACTCTCCTTGTAGTCCATTGTACTTGCCTTCCCAAGCTGAAGATGACTCTATAGATGAAACAAATCCTTGGCGCTCTGTTGCCCAGCTACTGCTCTTTGCTTCCCAATCAGCAGCAAGGCTATTGTAAGAGTTTTGTGAGTCGTTATACTTAGACTCCCACTCTGCGATTACCTTGTTCTTACCGTCTATATCAGCACGTAATCCAGAGATATCTGCATCACAAGTCTGGTGATCTTTTACAAATGCATTGTGTTCATTAGTCTTGTCGGTAAGTCGGGTGTTGAGATTGTCTTCTCTCTGTTGAGCGGATACTTTATGCTCTTCATATTCTCCGGACATAGTAGTATAAGCCGTATTCTTAGCTTCATACTGAGCTTTCCAATCATCTCTTGCAACGACTGTAGTATCATAATCACTTTTGAGTTTATTATGATTGCTCTCTAAAGATCTATATTCAGAATCTCTATTACTGTACTTAGTTTTCCAATCTTCACGTTCTTTTTTCGCTGCTTTGTAATCTGTATCGAGACCTTCGTATTTAGAATTAAGAGAAACATACTCTTTGTTTCTATTTTCATATTTGCTTCTCCAATCAGTCAGTTCAGCTTTTGCTTTAGTGTGATCAGTGTTGAGCAAACCATATTTGCTGTCAAGCGATTGGTACTCAGTATCTCTTGCTGTATATTTAGATTTCCAATCATCTAATGACACATTAAGTGCACTGTGATCAGAAGTAAGTTGATCAAAGTTAGCGTTGAGCGTATTGTATCTACCTAAAAAACTATCGTGATCACTTTTTAGATTGAGATATCTGCTATTATAATCTTTTACTTCTCCTTCGAGCTCACTGATACGGTTTCTTCTAAGCCACCAGCCGATAAATCCACTGAGGAGACCTAGTGCGAAGAATAATAAAAATGGTAACCAAAAACATAAAAACATAATATATAGATTTCTTGATATTAAAAATTGGATTAGAACTACTGTAGGGTTACTTCAACTCTACGATTTTTAGCACGACCTTCATTGGTGCTATTGCTGCCGATTGGTTTGTCTGGGCCATGGCCGATTGTACTTGTTCTACTGGTGTTGATTCCACCATTTCGACTTAAGTAATCATCGACAAACTTTGCACGACTCTGCGATAGAGCGACATTAGCATCTCTATTGCCAGTACCATCCGTATGTCCAGAGATTTCTAATTTGCTTGTAGACACATTGTCGAGATAATAGATGAGGTCAGAAAAATCTGTTCTTTGTTGAGCCGTTAGGCTGATATTGTCTTGGTTGGTACCGAAATATAAAGTGATCGGCTTGCCAAACAATCTCGACTTAATAGCCGCCAGACGATCGTCACCAGAAGCTAAAGCGTCAAAGCTAAACTCAGCCCCTTTGGTTAGGACGCCAGACTTGATCGTATTAACTCCTACGATCCTTGCGGCATTGTTCAGCTGCTTAGCTGGTACACCAAGCCCTCTCATAAATTTGTTTATATCATTTGCTCTCGCCAATCCAAGATTAGGAAGGATACTATTGTTGGTTTCGTTTTCTTGGTAATAACCGGTTATAGTCAACGATCTTTCTGGGTTATCTTTAAGATATGCTGCAGTTGCAGCCATAGAGGTCTGCATATCTTGAGATAATGGAGTCATGTGACTGAACTTAGAAGTGCCAAATCTCCAATGCTCATCGACGCCATCATTAAAAGTTGCTCCATCTCTGACATTCCAAACTGCTGCGGCCTTAGTAACAGGTGCTATAACAGCTTTAGTTGTATCCTCTCCACCTGCTACACCGCACATGAATCTACAACAGATAAATGCAAGAAGCGCACACACTCCTGACAAAAGAAAAATCCACCACCAAATTGATTTACTCATTTTATTCTGTAATTGTTTTAAAGGAAAATATAATAGATCGACACTCTATAGAGACTCGATATATATGGAAAAGTAACATCAATTGTTAAAAAAAACTTGACTCAGAGTTAAAATTTATTGAATGATATATTTTCAATATTTATAAACTACTGAACTTTAAGTGATTTTTGGAATAGAACAAACCTAATGTCATCAATATCGATGCTGTTATTATGTGTTGTAGCACTTATCTTTGGCTAATATTTGCTATTCATTCAGCTGAAAACTGTGAACATCTCCTGTTTACCTTCTTCTAATCATTGAAAGCGATTTGTTGATCTTGTTAGCTATGATAAAATCTCAATACATTATGCGCTTTTCGGGCATACTCATTAGTATGATCATCAGTGGGTCAGTTCTAGCCCAGATAGACAAACCTAACATTGTCTTGATCATAGCTGATGACTTAGGTGTTGATGTTATTAATGGATTTGGTATAGAGGGAGACAAGCCGGTGACGCCTACACTAGACTCTCTACGAGCAAGTGGTATGGCGTTCACCAATTGCTGGGCTACTCCTCAATGTACACCTACAAGAGCAGCACTGCTGAGTGGCAAGTTTGGGATAAAAACTGGTGTATTTAGACCTCCTGGGCCACTCGACCTTGAGCATGAATCCATATTTACGAAAGTGAAAGCAGCCGGATTGAACTACAGTATGTCTGCGATAGGAAAATGGCATGTTGGAACCAATAACAATGTTAACCACCCAGAGCAACATAATGTCGATCACTTTGATGGCTTCTTGGGAGCCGGATTTGACGACTACTATGGCTGGGACAAAGTGACTAATGGAGTCAGAAGCACAGAGACTCAATATGCAACATCTTATCTTACAGATGTAGCTATAGATTGGATCGAAGAGCAGACAAAGCCGTGGTTTTTGTGGTTAGCGCACGCTGCACCACATGCGCCGATACAAGCACCACCTGTAGGTCTCTTTACTACAGAACCAACGGATCGCCAAAGCACCTACTTTGCCATGATAGAAGCTATAGATCATGAGATCAATAGGTTGATCCATAGTCTAAGTGAAGAAGCAAGAGCCAATACGCTTTTCATATTCTTAGGGGATAACGGAACGCCTAATAATGTGACTG
Organism: uncultured Saprospiraceae bacterium; assembly: GCA_937942435.1. Lineage (GTDB taxonomy): Bacteria > Bacteroidota > Bacteroidia > Chitinophagales > Saprospiraceae > JAJRXG01. The sequence goes on along the minus strand of CALDEM010000041.1, from coordinate 68,308 downwards.
ACTTCTGGCCTAATAGACATGGCAAAGGCTCGATCTATGAAGGAGGACTGCGCGTCCCATTGCTGATGTCTGGAGCAGGGATAAGTAGACAAGGAGCTATCGAGCCAGCCTTGGTTCAGTCAACAGATCTTCATGCAACGATCTTAGAGATGATGGGCTTAGATCTGCCCGGAGGTGACTTCAATAGTGCTAGTCTTCTTCCTCTTTTAGCAGGTGAGAACAATGCACAGAGAGAGATAAACTATAGTGACTATGAGATTGATGATGTGTTAGTCTGGGCCACTCGAACTGACCGTTATAAATTAATAGAAGGAGCTGATGGCAATCAGGAGTTTTACGATATAATAGAGGACATCAAGGAAGAGGATAACTTGATTAATCGGTTGACAGCAGAGCAAGAAACAATCATGAACATGCTCCAGGAGGAAGCGGCCATCATACGACGTGATTGGTCATGTAACGATGGTATCCAGAACGGGATAGAGGCATCTATAGATGACTGTAGTTTAATTACAAACACGGTAGATATCTCTGCACTCGGTTTCTCTATATATCCTAATCCCAACAATGGGCAGTTTTGGATAGAGGGGGCTGGTCAAGAAGATTATGTTGCTCGTCTATATACAATCACAGGCACTTACGTAAATAAATACCAAGGAATAGGACGTATCACTTTTTCCAATCTCCGATCTGGCCAATACATAGTTGTCTTGTATCATGATGGCGATGTGATTGGTCAAACAAAAGTGATCGTTGATAATTAGAAAGTAGACTTTTTATAATGTCAAGTGTCCTGATAAAACAATCTTCGCTTGACTGGAGATAAGTATTTGCTTTTCATTTAAAAGTTCTACGTTCATCCAGCCAGTACGATTAGAAGATTGAAATGATTTCAACCTCGTTTTATCAAGCTTCTTAGCCCAATAGGGAGTTAGAAAGGTATGAGTGCCGCCAGTCACAGGGTCTTCGTTTGTGCCACTCCAAGGCCAGAAGTATCTTGAGTGAAAGTCGTACTCACCATCATCAGAAGCAGCAGTCACAAGGATACCGTTAATCGTATCTATAGACTGCAAGAGTGCTGTGTAATCAGGAGTGAGTTGAGCCAATCGTTTGCTACTGGATATTTCTATTAAGAGGATCTTTGTCTCTTTGTTATATCGAGTATCGATCACTTCATCGATACCCAGTGCCTCTAATGTTTTAGTTGGGACAGAGGCTTTTATGACTGGATAAGACGGGAAGGTCATGCTGATCATATCGTCATTCTTTGTGATCACTAAGTCAAGCATCTGAATATTGAAAAAGTGAAGTTCGCTTTCATCGTCAAAATTCCAATAATCGAAGATGACTTTGGCGGCAGCTAAAGTGGCATGACCACAAAGTGGGATCTCCATTTTTGGTGAGAAGTATCTAATGGTGAATGAGTTGAATTTTTTTTCATTTGATAGAATGAGGCTTACAAATGCAGTCTCAGAATATCCTAACTCTTGAGCTATCTGTAACATTAGCTCAGGTGAGAGCTCTTTTTTCAATACCATACAAACGCCAGCAGGATTGCCTCTGAAAGCCTCATCTGTAAATGCGTTGACAACATAGGTAGCTATACTGTCTGATGATGACGTTGATAATAGACGATTTAATGCCATATCACAAGTTTTAAAGCATCGTGCTCATTGAGCTTGCTAATCAACTCGTTATGTTGCTCTTCGGATATGTTCTCAATCATTTGATGATGAAACTCTACAATGAGTTCGCTGATAAAGTTGATGTTGCCGCTTTCTATCAATTTTTCTAAAACATCATACTCGGCACCTTCTATATCCATCTTTAGGATGATGTAGTCTTCTTCGTTGAGTTGTAGCTCATATTGTAGCCAATGATCAAAGTCGATTGCTTCAACTTCAACAGGATGATCATAGTCCACTTTGCTTAAGTTATTGGTATGGTTATCCAAAAGTGTAGAACCGCCTTTATGATTCTCATCCCATTCTGTAGCGAGATAAAAGTTGAGTGTTTCATCCTTAGTCCAGACGGCTTTTTTATAATAAGAGATAGAAGTAGACTTGTGTTTTTCTATTAAGGCTGTAAGCCGATTTTCTAATTCTGGTTGCGGTTCAAAGATGTGACATTCGAGATTAGGGTTGTTCTCAATGTAAGAAGTTAAGACTTGACCAGTATTGGCACCACAATCGATGTAGATCTGTCGCTTGGCGTGGATTCTTTTTTGTAATCGTTTTGAAAACTTAATCGGATGTCTGAGAAAATCACTCTTTCTGATCAACTGTCTTTTTAATATAGAAAGTTCTCTTCTCATAGATTGTGTTAAGTGTTAGATGTCAGCAAGGGTCAATGCATCCTTGTGCCATCCGGATCCATGCGCGATAGCATATCTGCTTCATAAGTTAAGTACTCTTGCCATCGAGCCATCGTCTTCTCTTCTCCGATATAATGCTTAGCCAAGCCCAAGAACATCTTATAGTGACCTGCCTCTGAAACCATAAAGTGATGATAAAAGTCTCTAAGCGATGGCTCAGATATGTGTAGAGACAATAGCCTGAAGCGCTCACAGCTTCGCGCTTCGATCAGGGCAAAAGTAAGGAGCCGCTCAAGTAGTTGTTGCTCGATGCCACCGCCCCCTTTCTGAAACTTCAGTAACTCTTGCACGTACAAGTCTTTTCGCTGGAAGCCGAGCTTCATACCTCTCTTCTTGAGCTCAGCAACAACTAATCGAAAGTGGCCCCATTCTTCTGTCACGACTGGTGACACCTCATCCACTAGACGTTCATAGTCAGGAAACTTCTGGATCAGTGTGATACAAGAAGTAGCTGCCTTCTGCTCACAGTAAGCATGATCAGTTAGTATCTCTTCTAAGCTCTTCTCTGCAAGATTGACCCATCTGGGATCACTTGGGAGGTTTAGACCTAATTTGGTTTTTGATTGGCTACTCGATTTAGACATTCAAGTTGGTTCATAAAGAAATCAATCTCATAGATAAGGTATTCTTCGTAACCAGATGACCATTGGATACCGATTTTGTCTATTTCCTTCTTGGAGAGTTGTTTTATATCGCGGTTGGACAGCTCATATCCCACTGGATAGATATATCCTTTTTTGTTTTGGGACTGAACGCCGGGGCTTCCTGCATAGCAATTGAGCTTGATCTCTTTGCCATCAATGAGGGTTATCTTCATCATGCCTGCTTTGTCGATAGATCCATAGATATCCTTTGCCTTAAGGCTATTGATGCTTAGATTGAGATGCAGGGATGTCTTATCTTCTACTTTGACTATTTGTGCTTGACACTTCATCAGGTTATCTTCTTGAAGGTCGTTTTTAACTTCAGGAGGTGTGTGGTTAAACAGCAAAGCAGGGCCCAGCTCGATTCGGTAGGTCTTTGTCTGCAAGTCGATACCATCATTGATGACTTCGCAAGGAAGATTTTGCCCTACAATAGAGGTGTTAATGATCAATGAGATCAGCAAAGAAAAAGTTATCCAGAGAGCACTTGTTTTTAAAGTTGTTGAGTTGGTCAAATTGTTGGACTTTTGAGTTCGTATTTAAAATGCAATAATATTAAACTTTTATATATGTATAAAACCATATTTACAACAGTATTATTATCAATCATACTTATAGGCTGCATGGACAAGCAATCAAACATAGAGATACCAGCACTTGATTACCCAGAAGTGATGCGTGATTCTTCAGTGGTCGATGACTACCATGGCACTAAGATCACAGACCCTTATCGATGGTTAGAGGATGACAATAGCGAAGAGACTGGCGCATGGGTCAATGCTCAGAATGACGTAACACAGTCTTTCTTATCGCAGATACCTTACAGACAAAAAGTAGTAGATCGGTTGTCCAAACTATGGGACTATGAGAAGTTCTCATCACCATTTAAGGAAGCAGGCAAGTATTACTATTTTAAGAATGATGGTTTGCAAAACCAAAGCGTGCTCTATCGGATGAATGATGACGGACCTGATGAGGTGGTGATAGATCCTAACGGCTTCTCCGATGATGGTACAACTTCTTTAGCTGGTCTTAGCTTTAGCAAAAATGGTAAATATGTTGCCTACTATATCTCAGAAGGTGGTTCTGATTGGCGTAAAGGGTATATCCTCGATCTCGAATCAGGTAAGAAGCTTGAAGATGAGTTGAACTGGATCAAGTTCAGTGGCATCGCATGGGCAGGAGATGGATTTTTCTATGCGCGATATCCAGTCTCTCAAGAGGGTGATGAGCTCTCAGGAAAGAATGAGTTTCACTCGCTCTATTATCATAAGATAGGTGATGATCAATCTGATGACGAACTCATCTATAAGAATCCTGATTTCCCATTGCGCAATGTTGGTGGAGGTACGACAGAAGATGAAAACTGGTTGGTTATAGTGGAGAGTGAATCCACAAGTGGTAACAGCTTAAGGATTAAAAACCTTACCCAATCTGGATCTGCGATTAAAACCATCATTCCGGGATTTGACTCAGATTATAATTTGATAGATAGCGATGGAGAGCAATTGATCTTTTTAACCAATGACAATGCACCTAAACAAAAACTCGTCACGCTCAATACTAAGGACCTTAGTGCACCAATGAAAGACCTGATTCCAGAGTCCGAAGATGTACTTCAATCTATCTCTGTAGCTGGGGGTAAGATATTCGCTGAGTACTTGCATAACGCCTCCAGTGAGGTGAAAGTGTTTGATATGAAGGGCAATTATCTTTCTAATTTAGAATTGCCTGGTATAGGAAGCGTCAGTGGTATCAGTGGAAAGAAAAATGATACAGAAGCATTCTTTTCTTTCTCATCATATACAATGCCAACTTCTATTTATTCTTTAGAAACGGAGTCGTTGAAGTATGAGGTGTTCAAACGACCAGAGATAGATTTTGATTTTGAAAACTATATGACCGAGCAGGTCTGGTTTACCAGTAAGGATGGTACTAAGGTGCCTATGTTTTTGACTTATAAGAAAGGCTTAGAGCGAGACGGTTCTAATCCAACGATGCTCTATGCGTATGGAGGATTTAATATTTCATTGACGCCTGGGTTTAGTATTTCTAATCTTCCACTTTTAGAAAACGGTGGCATATATGCTGTCGCAAATATAAGAGGTGGCGGTGAGTTTGGTAAAGAGTGGCATCAAGAAGGTACAAAGGAAAGAAAGCAAAATGTCTTTGATGATTTTCAAGCTGCAGCGGAATATCTCATAGCAGAAAAATATACTTCATCTGAGAAGTTGGCAATTAGAGGTGGTAGTAATGGGGGCTTATTGATTGGTGCTTCGATCACACAAAGACCTGATCTATATGCGGTTGCTTTTCCAGCTGTTGGTGTATTAGATATGTTGCGTTATCATGAGTTTACTATTGGATGGGCATGGGCTACGGATTACGGCAGAAGCGATGATCCCGAAGCTTTTAAATATCTGATAGAGTATAGCCCGCTCCACAATGTAAAACCAGCGGCTTATCCAGCCACAATGGTGACGACCGCCGATCATGATGATAGAGTAGTGCCTGCGCACTCTTTCAAGTTTGCAAGTGAGTTGCAACATAAACATACTGGTGATACGCCAGTCGTAATTAGAGTAGAAACGAGCGCTGGTCATGGAGCAGGAAAGCCTACCTCTAAGATTATAGAAGAGCAAGCTGATATCATGTCATTTATGTTTTTTAATATGGGTGAGGAGATGAGCTTTGAAGTCAAGGGGTGAGATAATCTGCTAATAAGATAATTGGAAAGTGAAAAATTGGAAAGACAATTAGAAAAATTAGAATGATAAAGACACAAGAATATATATCGAGTAATAAGGAAAGGTTTTTAGATGAGCTGTTAGACTTGCTTCGTATACCTTCAGTAAGTGCAGATAGTAATCACAATGGTGATATGATCAAGGCGGCAGAGCATCTCATGACAGACATGCTCAAGATCGGATTAGATCATGTTACAAAGTTTGAGACGCCAGGTCATCCGATAGTCTATGCGGCCAAGATGGTTGACCCTGCGTTGCCAACGATCTTAGTCTATGGGCACTACGATGTACAGCCACCTGATCCTTTGGATTTGTGGGATTCGCCGCCATTTGAACCGGTCATAAAAAAAACAGATATACATCCAGAAGGAGCGATATTTGCAAGAGGCTCTTGTGATGATAAGGGGCAAGCATTTATGCATGTAAAAGCAGTTGAAGCCATGATCGCTCAGGGTGAGTTACCGTGTAATGTCAAGTTCTTGTTAGAAGGAGAAGAAGAAGTGGGTTCTGATAATTTGGGAGATTTCTGCGAGAGCCATAAAGAGCTTTTGTCATGTGATGTTGTTCTCATCTCTGATACTTCAATCATCGCTAATGATGTCCCTTCTATTACAGTTGGTCTAAGAGGTCTGTCTTATATGGAGGTCGAGGTGACTGGCCCTAATAGAGACCTGCACTCGGGAGTGTATGGGGGAGGGGTTGCTAATCCAATCAACAATCTCTGTAACATGATCAGTAATATGAAAGACGAGAAAGGACATATCACGATACCAGGTTTTTACGATGATGTAGTTGACGTGTCAGTTTCCGATCGTAATGAGATGAACAAGGCTCCTTTTAATCTTGACGATTATAAAAAAGACCTACAATTAGCAGATGTACAAGGAGAAGAAGGGTATACAACTTTAGAAAGAACATCTATAAGACCTACACTTGACGTAAATGGGATGTGGGGTGGTTACATAGGAGAGGGTGCTAAGACTGTACTTCCATCTAAAGCTTTCGCGAAGATCAGTATGAGATTAGTGCCTAATCAAAGCAGTGAAAAAATTACAAAGCTCTTTACTGATTACTTCAATGAAGTAGCGCCAGATGCGATCAAAGTTAAGGTGACACCTCATCATGGAGGGGAGCCAGCTGTGACGCCAACAGATACGCCAGAATATAAGGCTGCACATCTTGCGATGAAAGAAGCGTTTGGTAAGGATCCGATACCGGTTAGAGGAGGAGGAAGTATACCGATTGTCGCTCTCTTTGAAGATGTACTTTCTGTAAAGACTGTCTTAATGGGATTTGGCTTAGATAGCGATGATATCCATAGTCCTAATGAGCACTATGGCATATTTAATTTTTATAAAGGGATAGAGACTATCCCTCATTTTTATAAAAACTATGCTGCTCTAAAAGCTCATGCATAACAATTGATTGGTTCCTTGATATGCAAGTCGAGTTTTATAAAAAGAAAGGAAGTGAAGTCGTGATGACAGTAGTCAGAAGTGATGGAACAACAACTTGGTCTAAACTTAGAAGAGGTATGGAAGACCACGATCTTGCCCATATAGCAGTAGAAAAAGAACTAAATGTAAGTAACGGTTTCTTTGGTTTAGTTAATAAAGGAGCAAAGATCAGTGATTTCGAAGCCAAGGAGAAGCAACCAGGGATAAGCCTTGAAAGCAATCAAATAGAATATTTGGTGAATCATCTTCAAGTAGACTATCGTCATAAAGAAGACTCCCTTGATATACTCAATATGCTAACAGAGACCTTAAGCAATAGAGATATCCCGATGATCGCCAGTCTAACTAATGATAAGATCGATAGAATCAGGCTCTCTTATCATCAGAAGAAAAAGGAGTTGGCAGCTATAGAGGTAGGGGATAAGTTGGTTTATGAGATTGATATTTGAAATACTCACAGATTAGAATGAAACGCTATGCACTTTGATATCATAACATGCCAGCCAGATCTTCTATCTGGGCCTTTTAGTCATAGCATCATGAAGCGTTCTCAGGATAAGGGACTAGTGTCTTTAGAGCTTCATGATATCAGAGACTATGGATTGGGTAAGCATAGGCAGATTGATGATTATCAGTACGGAGGAGGAGCAGGTATGGTGATGATGGTAGAACCACTTTCTAATTGTATAGAGCACTTGCAAAAGGAAAGAGATTATGATGAAATTATATTCTTAACCCCAGATGGTGAAACCCTCAATCAATCCACAGTCAATCGATTGTCATTGCAGCATAATATCATGTTGATCTGTGGTCACTACAAAGGGATAGATGAGCGTATCAGAGAAGAATATGTTACAATGGAGCTTTCTATAGGAGACTATGTTCTGTCGGGAGGTGAGTTACCTGCGGCGGTACTTGTCGATAGTATATCTCGAGTCATACCAGGTGTACTCAATGATGGTAGCTCTGCATTAAGTGACAGTCACCAAGACGGTTTGTTGTCAGCTCCAGTGTATACGCGCCCATCAGATTATCGAGGATGGAAAGTGCCCGAGGTCCTTCTCTCTGGTAATGATAGAGCCATCGAAACATGGCGTAGAGATCAATCATTAGAAAGAACTAAGATCAGACGCCCAGATCTGCTCAATGATCAATAAAATATGAATACAACTGCTCATCAAGTTCTTTATACGCCCGCACAGGACATGTCGGCGATATCAGATCATACGGTCGATCTAGTGGTTACATCCCCTCCTTATCCAATGATTGAGATGTGGGATGAGATCATGATGAAGCAAAATGCAGGGATAGCAAAAGCCTTTGATAAAAAGGACTTTCAAGCAGGTTATGAATTGATGCATGTAGAGTTAGATAAAGTGTGGGCGGAGTGCTATCGAGTGATGAAAGAGGGTGGTATAGCTTGTATCAATATAGGAGATGCTACAAGAACGCTTGATAAGAACTTTGTACTCTATCCTAATCATGCTCGGATCATACAAGCGTTTATAAAGTTAGGTTTTCAAAATCTACCCAATATCATCTGGAGAAAGCAAACCAATGCGCCTAACAAATTCATGGGGTCAGGCATGTATCCGCCTGGGGCATACGTGACCCTGGAGCATGAGTACATTCTTGTGTTTAGAAAAGGGAGAAAGCGAGAATTTAAAAAAGAGGAAGAAAAGATAGAGCGCAGAAAGAGTTCTTACTTCTGGGAAGAGCGCAATAATTGGTTCTCTGATGTCTGGGATATAAAGGGAACGAAACAAAAGCTAGTAGATAAATCGGCGCGAGAAAGAAGTGCTGCTTATCCTTTTGATATACCTTACAGATTGATCAATATGTTTTCTGTGCAATGTGATACTGTGCTAGATCCTTTCTTGGGTACGGGTACGACAACGCTGGCAGCTATGACAGCTATGAGGAATAGTATCGGCGTAGAAATAGACGAGCAGTTAGCTGACTCCATTGCAGATGCCATACTTAATAAAGAAGAAGCGTTAAATCAAGTGATCACTTCGAGATTAGCTGCGCATAGAGCATTCGTAGAAAAGAGATTAGAGTTAAAAGGACCGGATGCTTTTAAGCATAAAAGCGAGCACTATGGTTTTCCAGTGATTACAAAACAGGAGGCTTTGTTACAATTTTCAATATTAAAAGAGGTAGTTAAAACGGAGGGTGGTTTTAAAGCTATCTACAGCAAAGATTAAGTCTTGTACAACATATCGATCTTTCTAATCACATCTTGATTGATGATGCTACCATCGTGATTTGATATGACGTCATAGACGGGTGTTGCAAAACTTGAAGTATAGTATTGATTCTTCTTTTTATTGGCCATTCGGGCTTTTTCGATATAAGAGTTGCGTCTTAGATAGGATTTAGGTTTAATCTGGACTGCACAAAGTAATTCGTCTGTTTTGTATAGCTCATAGTCAACTCCATATTTGTAATCAAAGTCTCCGTCCATTTTACGAAAGTCTATATCTGGGTATCTTGCTCGTAGTCGCGTCACCGTATTATGTTCTCTAAGGACGATGCCATTCCAAGTATCACAGATGACTCTGTATCGCACTGCTGATTCACAGTCTTGTAGTGTAATATCTTGATGTTTGTTTCTTATGTGGATATATAAAAGCTCTCCTTTAAGTTGTAGTTCTAACTTTGTGCGACCGTAGCTCCAGTTGAGGTCTTTAAACCCTTCTGTAAATCTATGCACTCTCTCTTTGTCGTACTTAATCAAGCCTTCATTGTTGAGTAAGTCTTGATTCTTTAAGCTCAAGGAAGACATCTTCTTGATTCTTTCTTTTCCACTATCATAATAGAAAGACTCCCAATCTTCTTTATTGTCAAAAGATCTAGATTCTATGAGTCTGCTGACATACCCGACACTCCATGGATCGTTAAGCATAAGCTCATTCCATGTGCCATTCGTTCTTCTGAACTTAGATTGATTTAGATGATTTACAAACTTGTCCATCTTTAGATAGAAGCTTTTTCTTCCTAAGGTATGGACTTATTTATAGATACTTACAGAACTTCAAAGTGGTGAGTGATTTGTACATTGGGTACTCAATCAAAAGAGGTATGTCGATTTTTATAGTCTTGTGTGGTATTGCCATTCTTGTACTCCTGATTGGAGTCATTAAGTTGGATACCTTTTTATCATTTATCCTAGTAGCTATAGGTCTTGGGCTAGCACTTGGTATCCCAGTAACAGAGATCAGTGGAGCGATAAAAAAGGGCATCGGGGATATGCTAGGATTTTTAGTTATCATACTTGGTTTTGGGGCTATGTTAGGTAAGCTAGTTGCCGATAGCGGAGCGGCTCAAAGGATATCTGATAGTCTGATCAAAGCATTTCCTAATAAGTATATTCAATGGGCAGTTGTGATCACTGGTTTTATCGTGGGCATACCGATGTTCTATTCAGTGGGTTTTGTGATATTACTACCACTTGTATTTGCAGTAGCGGCTTCTACAAGACTACCCTTGTTATATATCGGACTGCCGATGTTGGCTGCGCTAAGTGTTACGCATGGATATCTACCGCCACATCCAGCTCCTACTGCGTTGGCGCAAAGTTTTGGTGCAGATGTAGGCACCACTATTCTCTATGGATTGATTGTCGCTATACCAGCAATCATATTGGGTGGTCCTATATTTGGCTCGACCTTAAGAAAATATAACCCCAAACCGCTGGCATCTATGCTGAGCTCGAAAAGGTTTGAAGATCATGAGATGCCAAGCCTTGCTAACAGCATATTGACAGCTCTCTTTCCTGTGATTCTATTGGCTGGAGCTTCTCTTTTAAAACTCGTGATTACGGATGAAGCGTCGACCCTTTATGGTATCGTCAACTTCGTTGGAGATCCAGTGATGGCCATGGTGATCACAATCTTGGTAGCTATCTTTTCATTAGGATTGAGTCGTGGGATGAAGATGGGTGAGATATCAAAAATATTTGTGGAAGCGATAAAAGGTATAGCTATGATCTTGCTCATCATCGCTGGATCAGGAGCACTTAAAGAAGTGTTTATACAAAGTGGGATCAGCACAACGATCGGTGATATGCTTAAGGATGTTGCGATAGAACCATTGGTGCTTGCATGGGGCATAGCAGCGATCATACGCATATGTGTCGGATCTGCAACAGTAGCTGGGCTGACAAGTGCAACAATAGTCGCTCCGTTGATCGTTATGACAGGAGCTAATCCTAACTTGATGGTGCTTGCTACAGGAGCGGGGTCATTGATGTTTTCTCATGTTAATGACACTGGTTTTTGGTTGTTTAAAGAGTACTTTAATATGTCAATAAAAGATACACTTAAGACTTGGACTGTCATGGAAACAATTGTTTCAGTAACAGGTCTTGTCGGAGTTCTAATTATAAATCAATTCGTTTAAATTTTATGACACCAGATAGAATATTTGAAGGCATGGGATTGACATTGCCGCCACCTCCAAAACCACTTGGAGTGTACAAACCGTTTTTGCAAATAGGAAACCAAGTCTATGTCTCTGGACATGGTACGGTCAAAGCAGATGGCTCTTTGATCATCGGTAGAGTCGGAGAAAACCTTGATATAGAAGAAGGAAAACTGGCTGCTCGACAAGTGGGGCTTGCCATATTAGCTACACTTTTTAACAACATAGGAAGTCTTAATAGAATAGAGAGAGTTGTAAAAGTCTTAGGTATGGTCAACTGTACTTCTGACTTTGAAAAACACCCTTATGTAATCAATGGATGCAGCGAACTCTTCTCTGAGATATGGGGAGAGCAAAAAGGAGTGGGTGTGAGAAGTGCCGTCGGCATGGGATCGTTACCAGATAATATCCCTGTTGAGATAGAGGTGCAATTTTTACTCAAATCGTGAGTGATTGGTATAGCATAGATCTAAGCGCAGTGGATACACCAGCGTTGATTGTTAACAAGGATAAAGTCAAGCACAACATAGCTGCCGCGATATCCCATGCAGGTGGATTGGACAGACTCAGACCACATGTTAAAACGCATAAGAGCTTAGAAGTAGCAAAGATGCAAGTAGCGTCAGGCATAGTAAAGTTTAAGTGTGCTACTATCCCTGAAGCGGAAATGTTGGGCATGGCAAGGGCCAGTGATGTGTTAATAGCATATCAGCCTCAAGGCCCTAAGATCGGCAGAGTGTTGGGTTTGATCGAGGCTTATCCAGATACCAACTACTCAGTTCTGATTGATAATGAGTCATCAGCCAAGTCCATAAATGAAGTATTCAAGAAAACAGAAAGAATCTGTACTTTCTATATAGATGTCAACAATGGTCATAATAGAACAGGTATCAAAACAGCGGATGTGCCCGGCCTTGTTTCTTATTGCATCAACTTGCCCAATGTTCAATTAGCAGGCCTTCATTGCTATGATGGTCATATAAGAATGGCCTCATTAGAAGACAGAGTTTCTAATTCTACTTCTGCGTTTGAAGAAGTGATACAATTAAAGAATAAGTTAGAATCTATGTATGCCATACAACTCAATATGGTGGCGGGAGGAAGTCCCTCTTTTTCTGTTCATGCGGCACATCACCATGTAGAGTGCAGTCCTGGTACGTTTATATTTTGGGATCAGCGATATGGAGAAAACTATAAGGAGCAACCTTTTAAAAAAGCTGCAGTTGTAGCCACGCGAGTTATATCAAAGATTGATGCACATACTTACTGCCTTGATCTTGGACATAAGAGTATAGCCAGTGAGTTTCCGTTTCCGCGGTTGAAGTTTATAACGGATCATGAGTTAAAACAAACTGGGCACAGCGAAGAGCACTTGATCGTGACTTGTGAAGATCCAGACGTGCTTGAGATAGGGGAGTTGCTGTTGGGTTACCCATATCATATATGCCCTACTGTTGCGCTATATGATCACTTTCAAGTTGTAGAAGAGGGCGCAGTGATTGGCCAATGGAAGGTGACTGCCCGTGACCGTAAGATTACAATATGACCGGTGGATCTACAAGAGTAAATAATCTAATTGTAGATGGTCATCTCGATCTGAGTATGAATGCCATAGATTGGAATCGTGACTTGCGAATGACTGTCTCGGAGATTAGAAAATTAGAATCTGGAATGACAGACTTTCCAGACAGGGGAAACAATGTGGTTTCTTTTGATGAGATGAAAAAAGGTAGGATAGGACTTTGCTTTGCTACCTTGATCGCTCGCTACGCTAAGCCAAGTCATCCCCTTGGAGGATGGCGATCACCTGAGCAAGCATGGGCACAGACGAGTGCCCAGTTGAGTTGGTACAAAGAGATGGAGCGACAGAACTATCTCACACTAATTAGAAATATCAACGAGCTCGATAGTCATCTTGATAAGTTGCATACTAATCTCTCTAACTCACCTCTTGGTTATCTGCTAACGCTTGAGGGCGCTGATAGTCTCGTCACTTTTGAGCATCTTTATCAAAGACATGAAGAAGGGCTGAGAGCGATAGGCCCTGCTCATTATGGCCCAGGCACTTATGCATATGGTACTGATAGTGAAGGTAGTATCGGAGCTAAAGGCAAAGAACTGCTCACGAAGATGGACGAACTGCATATGATCCTTGATGTGACTCATCTATGCGATACGAGCTTTTGGGAGGCGATCGAAGTTTTTAAAGGACCGGTATGGGCTAGTCATAGTAATTGCAGAAGTCTCGTCAACCATAATCGACAGTTCAGCGATGATCAGATTAGGGTATTGATAGAGAGAGACGCTGTTATTGGTATGGCATTAGATGCATGGATGATGGTGCCAGGATGGCAAAGGGCAGTCTCGCATCCTTCTCATACTGATGTGACGTTAAGTCATATGGTTGATCATATGGATCATATCTGTTCCATTGCTGGAAATGCTAATCATATAGCACTAGGTACCGATCTTGATGGAGGGTTTGGCAAAGAGCAATGTCCATCGGATATAAAGACGATTGCCGATCTTCAAAAAGTGCCAGTGTTACTTGCTCAGCGAGGATATAGCGATAGAGACGTTAGAGGTATCATGCATCAGAATTGGATCCGTAAGTTAAGGACTTCACTTATTTAGGATCTTTTATACTGTTGGATTAACCAGTCTGCAGAATGGTCAACACTCTCTTATACTCAGAGCTAATGTCAGCTTCGATGATTAGTTCCTTTCCTTTCCAATCTAACGCTAATCGACAAGCATGTAGCATCATGCTGTTCATCTCAAATCTTTCTTTCCAGAGTCTATTCTGCTTGTTACAGCCGTGGGGACGATCGCCGATGATAGGGTGTCTGATATGGCCCATATGCTTTCTGATCTGATGAAATCTGCCAGTCTCTGGCTTTACCTGCACTTCACTGTATCGCGATGTAGCATGTGGCCCATGAGGGACTTGAATCTCATAGGTGTTGATGCGTTTATAGTGAGTTAAGGCTTCTTTGGTTTTGCCTTCGTTGGTAAGGGCATAATCGATTGTTCCTTTATCATCTACATAGCCTCTGACAAGGGCCTGATACGTTTTCCGAACAGTTCGATTTTGAAATAATGACTGCACCTCCGAACTGGCCTCCTGATGTTTTGCAAATAGCAACACACCTGATGTCTTTCTGTCCAGTCGATGAGCAGGATGCACTCTATGACTCAGATGATTCCTAACCAACTGCACAGCAAATATGCTTACATCCGCTGCGATCTTTGTCCGATGAACAAGCAAACCATGTGGCTTATTGATTGCGATAAGGTCATCGCATTCATATACTATGTCAAGATCCATTGAGACATCATCCATTGTTTCGTAAGTTGGAGTTTATCTGAGCGTAAATCAAGTTTTGATAATAGAGAGTATCATTTAATCCCTCATCACCCAGATGGTCGTACCTTTATATCGTGAATCATCCCCTTGTCAGTGTCGTCATGCCAGTACGCAATGCTGTGGCCTATCTACCCAAATGTATAGGATCTATCATCCATCAAACCGAGCAAAACTGGGAGTTGATTGCCATAGATGATCACAGCGATGATGATAGCTATCAAGTGATACAGGACTATGCTACTGTAGATCCTCGTGTAATAGTTTTTAAGAATACTGGTAAAGGTATCATAGAGGCCCTTCGCTTAGCTTATCATCATGCTAGTGGGCAGCTCATCACTCGTATGGATGCAGACGACTACATGGCTCCAGAGAAGCTTCTTCTGATGAGTGAAGCCTTGATCCAATCTGGAAAAGGGCACCTTTCTATCGGATATGTAAAGTACTTCAGCCAAGCTCAACTCGGCAATGGTTATATAAACTACGCATCATGGCTCAATGACTTGACTATGATGACTGCTAACTTTTCTGAGATATATAAAGAGTGCAGCATCCCATCTCCATGCTGGATGGTACATAGATCTGACTTTGACTTGTGCAGAGCGTTTGAGTCCGATATCTATCCTGAGGACTACGACTTAGCTTTCAGATTTAGAAAGATTGGATTAAGAGTGATCCCCGTTACCGAAATACTTCACCACTGGAGAGATCATGAAGCAAGAGCCTCTCGTAATGATGACAATTATAAAGACAACTTATTTGCAAAGCTTAAAGTGCCTCACTTTATGGATCAAGATTATAATCAAGAGAGGCAACTAGTCCTATGGGGAGCAGGCAAAAAAGGAAAGCAAGTCGCAAAGTTGCTGCATGAAGAAGGAGTACCTTTTTTATGGATCTGTGACAATCCTAATAAGATCGGACAGATCATATATGACATGCAGTTACAGGATCAATCCATCCTGCTACAAAAGAGACATCTACAGGTTATTGTTGCGATTAGTAGTGTCGAGGGTAAGCATGAGGTTGAGGATGTTATGAGGGCGCATGATCAGCATCAGTATTATAGATTTTGTTAACTCCATGTTGTAATTGCATTGTGCTTCCATTATATAAGAATGATCTTGATATCAGTAAGTGTGGAGCCATCGGTGTCTTTCGTTAGGGGCAAAAAAAAAGGCCTCCCGAAGGACGACCTGCATAAAACCCCAAAAAACCAATTGAAAACAATCACTAATAAGACGCTAGTAAATGGCTAACCCACATTTTTCGCAGATAAAAATTGCTTCTTTTTCACATATTTTTTTGAGTTATATTTAATGGATTGATTTTGAACGGCTATTGTTCTAAACATTTCAAGTCGAGCATTTGGTCGGGGTTGTATCATCATTCTGATGGTGATAATTAATGCAGAAGAAAGAGACCAAACCTATGGTCTATCAATAAAACGAAATAAAAGAGCTTCGCTTCGAACCACCTCGGTTATTATTGCGTTCTTTTATACATACATATTTACATATATCATGAAGTTTTTAAGTCTAATCATTTTAAGCCTTACGCTTAGTTATTCATCATTTGCACAAGAGAACTGGTCAGTCGATAACGCTCATTCTAACTTGAGATTTGAGGTAGGTTGGGAAGACTTTTCAGTGAGAACGGGAGAGTTTAAAATATTTAACGGAAGTATCACTTCTAACTCACGAGAGGATCTCTCTGATGCTTCGTTCTCACTGACCGTTGATGCAAGTAGCGTAGATGTCATAGCTGAGAGACTTGCGAATCATATAAAGAGTGACAAATTTCTCAATGTAGAACAACACCCAGAGATCACTTTTGTGGCTGATGGAGCGACTAAGACTGGTGACAATACCTATACAGCTAAGGGAAAGTTAACTATACATGGGATGGAGAAAGACCAAGAAGTAAGTATAAAGGTCAAAGGAAGTAAGGAGACGCGCAAAGGTGAGATACTTGGCTTAGAGGTATCACTTGTTGTAAATAAAAGTGATTATGGTCTTGACTGGGGTAGTCCTCGATTAGGAGATAATATTACACTCGTTGGTCACATACTCTATAAGTTAGAAGTAGAAGAGGAAGAATAATGAGAGCGTTGCAGTCTCGATCTTTATATCGTAGGTCAGTCCTGTTTGTTATAATTTTATGTGCGGCAGCAGGCATGTCGTGTGCTCAGGTACTAACGTTTGATCATGGCAAGGTAGAGTTTCACACTTCTTCTATCATGTCAGATATCGAGGCTACCTCCACTGAGATTACAGTCAATCTGGATATTGCAACAGGTGTATTTGATCTAATCATACCGATCCAATCTTTTGAGTTCGAATATGACATGATGCAAGACCACTTTAATGAAGAGTACATAGAAAGTCACTTATATCCTAATGCCACTTTTAAAGGGAAAGTGGCACAGGCTATTTCTAATATAAGCGGAGCCATAGAAGTTGATGTCTCAGGACAACTGACGATACATGGAGAGACTAAGACGACTGATTTTAAAGCTACATTGTCAAAAAGCGAGGATTTTATAAAAGTGAAGTGCAAGTTTCCAGTTGTCTTTAAGGACTTTAAAGTAGAAGAGCCATCGATACTATCTAAGGCAGTTGCTAAGGATGTAGAGGTAAAGGGATTGCTTTATCTGAATTAGTGCATGTCGCTTTCTTTTAGCGGTATTTTGCGAGCTAAACTAAAAAGGTGTGCTAAGCAAAAAGAGGTAAGCGAAAAACCCTTAACCATCTGTTTATCTATGATATCATCATGTCTATAGATCATAGGTTGATAAACATATATATAATTATCAATAAGATTGGCTATTTGTATATTGATTGCAATAATCACTAAAGAAGTTTGCTATGAAGTTATCAGTCCAATGTTTTTTAGTTGCTCTACTTGCCATTATTAGTTTATTCAGTTGTCAAGAGAAGGATGCAATGACGCGGTATGTTATCGATGATGAAGTCTCTTATCTTTTGTTAGGCTCAGAAGTAACTAAAGAAGAGCTGCAAGACATTGCGTCTGAGTTCAAATCCATTCAGGATATAGATATTGATTTCGATGGTACAATATATGATACGGAAGGTCGAGTTGTAAAGCTTAACTTAAAAGTGGCAACAAAGAATGGAGAGGGCGAGATTACAAATGCATCGACGACTTCAGCGGGATTTTTCGTCGATGAGCATAGTTTTCGAATAAGCAATAATCTTAGGATTTGATTTTTAGATAGCATGTTAGAATAGGAAACCTAGTTCAAAACGCTGTTCTACGTGTTGTGTTACGTACTACTTTTCTAAAATATAGGATATTGCTGGTGTCTCTTTTTTCAAGATTCACCCAATCATTTAATTCCGCTGCTGTATACTGACTCTCATGACATCTGATGGAAGCGAACGCTTTTTGCTCGTCCTCTTCATCAAATGAAATAGCAGTATCAAGATACTCTTCTGACACATAACCGAGATTCCAATGTGGAAACTTGGCAGACTGTTCTTCAGTCCATCCATAATGGTAAAGGTCTGTGTCTACATAATCACTACTACTCAATAATACTTCGGCAGTCATGTTGCCAACTAAGCGGTGATCATGATGTCCTGTATCACCATCTGGCCCAAAAGTTAAAACGATACTTGGCTTTAATCTTTGAAAGTGCTCATTGAGTTTTTCTTTCATCATTGACATTTGCTCATAAAAGTTACCTCGAGCATAGAATCCAAGACCATCAATCAGTCCCAGATGTATGGGTGGATGAATACCAAGTGCCTCACAAGAACAAGCTGCCTCGATATTTCTTATGCCCACCAAATCCTCTCCTTCAGGTATGCCAGCGTGATCTGTCACTCCGTAACTGCCATCGGTAGCGATGATGAGATATACATCATGATCTTTAGCATACTTGGCTAATACTGGTCCTATGGTTGTTTCATCGTCAGGATGAGCAACTACCATAATCATGGTTTCTTTGATATTCTCTTTCTTTATTATGGTTTGATCAATCTCCCTATTAGAATCACATGAGATGAGCATGCAAGAGATAGATATCAGTAGGAAGAAGATTTTGATGCTCATAAAAAAGCTAAGTTACATCCGTATAATTAGTGAATAATGCTCAGTACACATAGTTTATAATGGATATTGCTTATCTATTTGCTATGCGTAACAACTTCAACAATGAAAGTTCGCTTAATTGCGACAGATCGGCGCCACCATTTATCAAAAAATGCCTTATTATTGCATTATGAATATTCAGTTACATCATTTGCATGCACATCATGGACACCATCCATCAAGCGTGTGCTATATATGTATCTGATTTCGAAGAAATAACCTTTTTAGATATAGCCCGCGAAATGAAGAGTTTTTGCGGGCTTTTTTTATTAAATATTTTATGGGATTAAACATTGCAATTCAAAAATCAGGAAGACTCCACAATGAGACGATTGCCTTGCTAAAGTCGGCAGGGCTCAAGGTAGATAACTCAAAGGATCAGCTCAAAGCGCCTGCACGAGGGATGGATGCAACTTTCTACTTCCTGCGTAACTCAGATATACCTAAGTATCTGGAAGATGGAGTAGCAGATATAGCTATCATCGGAGAGAATACCCTGCATGAGAAGAATGTCAACGTCAGGTTGTTGGATAAACTGGGCTTCTCAAAGTGTCGCTTGTCGATAGCGGTCCCCAAGGTCATGTCTTACAGCAGCATTCAAGATTTAGCTGGTAAAAAGATCGCCACCTCATACCCACATACGCTAAAACAGTATTTGAAAGAACAGGATGTGTCTGCTGAGATACATGTGATCTCAGGGTCGGTTGAGATAGCACCCAATATTGGATTGGCAGACGCTATCTGTGATTTAGTTAGCTCGGGTAGTACATTATTTAAAAATGGCTTAGATGAGAAAGAAATCATCCTCCGATCTGAAGCAGTTATAGCTGTCAATGACAACCTGAGTGTTGAGAAGCAAAAGCTCTTAGATCAGTTATTATTCAGGATAAGGTCTGTGATGAAAGGACGCAATCACAGATACGTTCTTATGAATGTACCAAATGATAAGATCAAGGAAGTAAGTGATATGCTTCCAGTTTTAAAAAGCCCAACGGTCCTCCCATTGGTAGAAGAAGGATGGAGCTCTTTGCACTCTGTGATTGCAGAGTCAGACTTTTGGAAAGTGATCAATAAGTTAAAAGCACTTGGTGCAGAAGGCATTCTAATTATTCCAATTGAAAAAATGGTTGTTTGATGTCTAAGTATGATGTTAAATTGAAGACATACAAGAATCCAAATCAAGATGTTATTGATGATTTGGTACAGCGTCCCGCTATAAAAAAAGAAGAGCTTTCTAATATCGTTCAGGGTGTTTTTGACTCTGTACGCAAAAATGGCGATAAGGCAATCTTGGCTTTGACCGAGCGGTTCGATAAAGTAAAACTTGATCAACTTGAAGTCAGTAAGGCAGAATATATTGATGGAAGTAGTCTCATATCGGATGAACTAAAAGATGCCATCAATCTCGCTTATGCTAATATTAAACTCTTTCACCAATCACAACAATTAGAATCTAAGAAGATAGAAACAACCCAAGGCGTCACGTGCTGGCAAGAAGCTAGGCCTATCGAAAGAATTGGATTGTATATACCAGGTGGAACTGCTCCTTTATTTAGCACAGTATTGATGCTTGGGATACCAGCGCAGGTGGCAGGTTGTCAAGAAGTGGTCCTTTGTACACCACCTAATAAAGATGGTAAGGTGCATCCTGCCATTCTCTATGCCGCTCAATTATGTGGTATCAAGCAAGTCGTTAAGGCCGGTGGCTCTCAAGCGATTGCAGGTATGGTGTTGGGCACGGGTACGATCCCTCCAGTATATAAAATATTTGGCCCTGGCAATCAGTTTGTGACAGCTGCCAAAATGAAAGGATTAGAGTATGGCGTTGCTATTGATTTGCCTGCTGGACCTTCAGAGGTTTTGGTGTTTGCTGATGCTTCCGCAAATCCTGCTTTTGTAGCATCAGATCTATTATCTCAAGCAGAACATGGTATCGACAGTCAAGTCGTTTTAGTAACTACTGATGAAAGCATGATTGAAAAAGTGAATGTTGCGCTCAACTTGCAATTAGAAAATCTATCAAGAGCAAACACTGCCGCTATAGCCTTAGATCATGCTTATGTTTGTGTGTTCGATACAGTAGAGGCTTCATATGATTTTATAAACAGATATGCACCAGAGCACTTAATATTAGGGAGTGATGATGCCAATGATCATATCGGATTAATACAAAATGCAGGGTCGGTTTTTATTGGCCATTATACTCCCGAGAGCGCAGGTGACTATGCTTCGGGGACTAATCACACATTGCCAACGGCAGCATATGCAAGAGCATACAGTGGCGTTTCTTTGGATTCTTTTGTGAAGAAGATCACCTTTCAAAACATTACAAAATCAGGCATCCAAAATATCGGTCCAGCCATCATGACTATGGCTACTAATGAAGAACTTACAGCGCATGCTAACGCCATCCAGCAAAGACTTGATACACTATGAATATACAAGAGCTGGTCAGGGAAAACATCAAATCCTTAAAGGCCTTCAGTTCTGCGCGCGCAGAGTTTGAAGGAGATGCAGATGTGTTTCTCGATGCTAATGAATCCCCATATCAATCAGCACACAATAGGTATCCAGATCCTCATCAACGTGAGCTGAAAAGCATGATTGCTTCATCAAGAAAAGTGAGTGCAGAACAGATCATTTTAGGTAATGGGTCAGACGAATTGATAGATCTAATCGTTAGAACCTTTTGTGAGCCCAAAGAAGATGTACTTAGATACATAAGTCCGTCATTTGGCATGTATAAGGTAGTGGCAGACATTAATGATGTCAGGAGGGAAGAGGTCGCGTTGGATGATGATTTTGATATAGATGTGTATCGTTGTTTGGCTGATCAGACGACTCATCACAAGTTACTTTTTCTATGTTCTCCTAATAATCCAACAGGTAATGTGCTGTCAAAAGATCGAGTGCTGAAAGTTGTTGCAGGATGGCATGGTATAGTAGTTATCGATGAAGCATACATAGAGTTTGCAGACCAAGATTCTATTTTGTATCAACTCTCACAATTAGAAAACGTGATTGTCCTTCAGACCTTTTCAAAGGCTATGGGTGGTGCAGGCTTAAGACTTGGGATGGGGTTTGCAAGTAAAGAGATTATAAACTATCTGGTTAAAGTAAAGCCTCCCTACAATGTGAATAATCACACCCAAGCAATTGCTAAAAAAATATTAGAAAACGCCGATCTTACTACCTCTCAAATAGTAGAGTGTATATCAGAGCGACGGAAAGTAACGGTTGCTTTGGAGGGACAAAAAGGAGTAAAGAAAATATACCCATCTGATACCAACTTCGTTTTAGTGAGATTTCAAGAACATAAAGAATTATACCAATACCTAATGAAGCGCGGTGTCATCATCAGAGATCGTAGTAGTCAGTTAAATTGTGAAGGGTGTCTTAGGTTGACAATAGGTCTACCAAAAGAAAATGATATGCTGATAAAACTTATAAACCAATATTATGAAGAAAGTACTATTCATAGATAGAGATGGTACAATCATACGAGAACCCGAGTCAGACTATCAAGTAGATAGGCTCGATAAGTTTAGCTTTTTTCCAGGAGCGATCACTTATCTATCTAAGATTGTAAAAGAGTTAGACTACGTACTTGCCTTGGTTACTAATCAAGATGGCTTGGGGACTTCTTCTTACCCAGAAAGCGATTTTTGGCCGCTACAAGAGTTGATGTTGGATGTACTAAAAGGAGAAGGTGTCGTCTTTGATAGTATCCATATCGATAGAAGTTTTGAGAAGGATAACTCACCATATCGCAAGCCTGGCACAAGTATGCTTAGTCAATATGTAGACGGTGATTTTGATCTTAGTCGATCTTTTGTGTTTGGTGATAGGTGGAGTGATTGTAAGCTGGCGCAAAATCTTGGTGCACAAGGCGTCTTTATTCATGAAAAGGTGGGCGATAAAGAAAGTGTCCCATCAGATCTAACTGGAAGCGTCGCTTTAGTAACTAACAATTGGAAGGATATCTATACTCATCTAAAGTCCTTAGAAAGACAGACCACAGAACAAAGAGATACATCTGAAACTAAGGTCTGCATAGATCTCAACTTAGATGGTACGGGCGCTTCAGACATACATACAGGACTTGAGTTCTTTGACCATATGTTGGATCAGATAGCTCGTCATGGTTTAGTCGATTTAGTAGTCAAGGTAGATGGAGATCTTGAGATAGATGAGCACCATACCATCGAAGATACTGCCATCACTTTAGGGGCAGCTTTTAAGAATGCCATGGGCCGTAAAGTGGGCATGCAACGATATGGCTTCTGCTTGCCTATGGATGATTGCCTGGCGCAAGTAGCTGTTGACTTTGGCGGTCGAGCCTGGCTAGAGTGGGACGCTTCTTTTAAGAGGGAAAAGATTGGAGATGTTCCTACGGAGATGTTTTATCACTTCTTCAAGTCATTTAGTGATCATGCTACTTGTAACTTAAATATCAAGGCCGAAGGAGACAATGAGCATCATAAGATCGAAGCAATATTCAAAGCATTTGCAAGAGCGATACGGCACGGTATCAGCATCGATCGTGCGAGTGATGTCTTGCCATCCACAAAAGGGGTTTTATGATTGTTTTGATAGATTATGATGCTGGCAATACTTGTTCTGTGATGAATGCGCTCGATCGTCTTCAAGCTGATTATAGATTGTCAAGTGATCCAAAAGAGATAAGATCGGCCCAAAAGGTCATATTTCCTGGTGTGGGTCATGCCGGAGCCGCTATGACTTCCTTAAAGGAAAAAGGATTAGTAGATGTCATCAAAGGCTTGACTCAACCTGTGCTGGGTATCTGTGTAGGGATGCAGTTGATGGCTGAAAGATCAGAAGAAGGAGATACAGCTTGTTTGGGTATTATCCCTGGTATTGTCTCGAGATTTGATCCATCACAAGATTATAATGTACCTCATATGGGTTGGAACACAACGCAAACCAAAACCAAAGACTCATTATTTGACAGTATAGATGATGATGCTTACTTCTATTATGTGCATAGCTACTATCTGCCGGACAATAAGTATTGTATTGCTACGAGTGATTATGACGTTACATTTGCAGCAGCGATCAGAAAAGATAACTTCTGGGGGATCCAGTTTCATGCAGAGAAGAGCAGTAAGCAAGGTGCCCAGATCATTGAAAACTTTTTGAAATAACAGATTAAGATGCGGTTGATACCTGCGATAGATATAATAGGTGGTAAGTGCGTGCGACTTACCCAAGGAGATTATAATCAGAAGAAGGTCTATGACGAAAGTCCTGTGCAAGTGGCTAGGATGTTAGAAAGCCGGGGCTTTGAGTACCTTCACCTCGTCGACCTTGATGGCGCTAAAACCAGTAGTCCTAAGAATCTCTATGTGCTCAATCAGATCGCACTGGATACCAATTTGAAAGTTGATTTTGGCGGTGGTATAAAAAGTGAAGACTCACTTATACAATCATTAAGATCTGGAGCGCATCAAGTCAACGTCGGTAGTTTGGCTGTCCGAAATTCTAATCTTGTGAAGTTTTGGGTCTTAAGATATGGGGCTGATCAGATCATGATTGGTGCTGACGTAAAAGATCGAAAACTGTCAATCAACGGCTGGTTAGAAAACACCGAAGTTGATATAATGGAGTTTATAAATGACTTTATGGATGATGGAGCTCGACACTTTGTATGTACAGATATTGCAAAAGATGGTATGATGGGCGGTTCCTCGCTCAAGCTGTATGATGATATACTTGATAATTTTCCAGGTATAAAGCTAGTGGCCAGTGGAGGGGTTTCCTCCATCGAAGAATGTAAAGTATTAGAAGGGATGGGGATCTCGGGTATCATATTGGGCAAGGCGCTTTATGAGGGGTTGATAGATCCGGATGAAGTATTAAAAGCTTTCTGTTAATGTTGACGAAGCGCATCGTTCCCTGTCTTGATATTAAGAATGGACGTACTGTCAAAGGCGTCAATTTTGTAAATCTCAGAGATGCTGGTGATCCAGTTGTTTTGGCTAAGAAGTATGCTGATGTCGGAGCAGACGAGCTGGTCCTGCTGGATATCTCAGCTACACAGGAGGAGCGAGATACGATCTATGATTTGGTAAAACGAGTAGGAGAGCAAGTAGATATCCCTTTTACAGTCGGAGGAGGTATCGCATCTGTTGATAAAGTCGCCCATATACTTAGGAATGGCGCTGACAAGGTAAGTGTTAACAGCGCAGTAGTTTATAAACCAGAGCTGGCTCTCGAGATATCAAAAGAGTTTGGATCACAGTGTTTAGTGGTAGCTATAGATGCAAGACAAGTCGATGGACATTGGTTAGTGCATACACATGGCGGATCTAAGCCAACCGAGTTGGATTTATTTGATTGGGCAGAACAGATGCAGGAGATGGGGGCAGGAGAGATCTTGTTTACATCGATGGACCATGACGGTACCAAGACTGGATTTGCCTGTGAGGCATTGGCAGAGATGAGTGAGAGGCTTTCGATCCCTATTATTGCTTCTGGAGGTGCAGGGACTAAGGATCATTTTGTTGATGTTTTTACAAAAGGTAAAGCTGATGCCGGGCTAGCAGCTAGTGTGTTTCATTTTGATGAGATACCTGTACCAGAGTTAAAGAGTTATCTGCTTTCGCAAAATATTGAAATTAGAATATAGAATTATTGATCATGAAGTACGACAACGACGGGTTGATACCTGCTATCATCCAAGATGATCAGACGAGTAAGGTTTTGATGCTTGGGTATATGAACGAAGAAGCGTTTTCTAAAACTAAAGCCTCTAAGTTGGTGACCTTTTATAGTAGATCAAAGCAGAGGCTTTGGACGAAAGGAGAAACTAGCAAAAACTACCTTCATCTCGTCTCATGGTCTCTCGATTGTGACCAAGATGCACTCCTCATCAAGGTTAATCCTGATGGCCCGACATGTCATACTGGATCTGATACTTGTTGGAGAGAAACTAATGAGCAAAGTAAACTAACCTTTATAGAATCGTTAGAAGGTGTTATAAATAATCGTCATGAAGATAGATCTGAAAAATCTTATACTTCTTCTCTGTTTGAAAAAGGGACTCATAAGATCGCTCAAAAAGTAGGCGAAGAAGCAGTAGAGTTAGTGATAGAGTCGATGATGAAAAACGATGATTTGTTTCTAGGCGAAGCGGCTGACCTCTTATATCATTACTTGATTTTGTTACGCGATCGCGATAAGAAATTAGAGGATGTGGTACGCGTTTTAAAAACGCGCAGTTGAGAAAGGATTGTAGAAAATAAAAAAAAAGGCTTCAAGTAACACTCGAAGCCTTTTTTATTTTTAAATGCTGTAATGGTTTATACTAAACACCATCATTGTCATCCCCAACTATAAACGTGTATGCCGTGAACATAATCATGTATTTGAAATGAGTAAAATATTCTGTCGATGTAAAGATGAAGTGATGATGCCACTGATAAAATGTTGATTATGACCTTTTTGTGTATAGTCTATAGATGCTTTAAAACCTATTTTATAAGCTTAACTAATTTATTAACTGGATGTAATAAATGTTAAAACAAAAGCATTATCTTACTATTGTTTATTTCATATGGAGGAGCTTTACGAACTGATGCATGTCTTGAGAACTGTCATGAGATATGATATGGAAGATTGGACATATATTTCCAGTAAGTGTGGAGAGAAAGAGGCTGAGATGCTAAAGGTTATGTTGTCTACACCAAAGCTCACTAACGAAAAACTTGCAACGTGTATAAGTGTTGATTACACTTCAGGAAAGTTTCGTAGATACAAAAGAGAATTAAAAAAGTGCTTGTACAATCAGCTCTTGCTCTATCCTGTTAATGATTCTTCGCATACAAGCTTTCAGAAAAACTACTATTCAAGTAATCAACAGTTAGCGTTGATAGGAGTGTTGAAAGGACTTACTCTTAATGCTCTCTCTAAATCAATCGCAGATAACTTAATTATAAAAGCACGCAAATATTTTTTTAATGAGATAAGACTTGAGGTATGTCGTTATTTAGTTAAGTACTATACTATTATTGAGGTAGATATAAGTAAGGCAACAGACTATTATGAAGAATCTCAAGAATGCATAAAGTTAATCTCATTAGAAAATGAAATTCATTGGAAGTATTCGCTCTTCGCTGGTGCTAGAATAAAAGCTAACTCCAAAGCTCAATCATTGCATGAGATGGGACTTCAGTTCATTCGAGAGTCAGAGGGGCACTTATCAGATATGAGTGGGTCATTTAAGTTTCAAGTGAATTATTATAGCCTAGGATTTCTGACATATCAAGTAATCGGTGATTATAAAAATGCATTAGGTTATGCTGAGTCGGCATATGAGTATTTTAAAAGTCTTTCTTTTGCGCATACTTATGCTGAGTCTGGGCAATTGATGAAAATGGCAAAGTGTCACCTCTATTTAGGTGATTTGGAGAAAGCCAAAAATATATTAGCCATTGCTGTGGATGGATATCGAGAAGGATCTTTGAATTGGTTTATCTGTAGTCATGACCAAGTTCTGATTAGTATCCACCTCAAAGAGTATAGTAAGGCCTATGCATCGTATATAACTTTGAAAGGCCATAGAAATTTCAAATCATTACCAGAAGAGTCAAGGACGTCTTATTTGTTGGTTGGAGCGTACTTAGAATTTTTACTTAGAGTGGGAATGATAGAAAGTGCAATAGTGCCGCAGAAGTTTCCAATAAGGCGATTTATTAATCAAATGTCTTTTTTTGAAACAGACAAGGAGCGGATGAAGATTCCAATTATCGTCGCCCAACTACTATTCAACATATATGATCGAGACTATGATGGAATGGAGCAAAAGATATATGTACTAAAAGATTTTTGCAGCCGTAATCTGGTCCGTAAGAGTCCAAACTTCAGATCAAACTGTTTCATTAAAATGCTCCTAGAAGTTCCTATCAATAACTTTAATGCTATCGCGGTCGAGAGAAAGACTAAGAAGTATCTTGAGAAAATGCAAAGTATATCGTACAACATAGCAGCTCCTTTGGATGGGGTTGAGGTGATACCTTATGAGGATCTATGGGCGATTATTCTTAGTCACTTAGAGGCTCCAAAAAGAAAGAGAATAGCAGGACTGGAGAAATCTATGTTTGTTATTAACTAAAAGAAGCAAAGTGGAACCATAATGTCTGTTTTGTGAAGAACTAGATTCATTATTGATGATCCCGCTTTGCCTTCCTTCTCCGTATACATGCGTTTAATATATATACAATACTAATATGCCGTTCAGATCACATATTTGTTTGTGTTTTTAACGTGTTTGTGTTGATGTGCTATTTTATTGCTTATTTGCCTTAAGGTTGATTAAAATGCTCATATTCAGTAAGTTGTATTTTTAAAAATAAGAGCTCAGCTTACTTTTGAGCGTGTTATCTTAACTATCTTGGTGTCATTTCTAATGTTGATTAGGTAGTATATGTCTGCTGACTGACACATGAGATTCTGCTTATGAATCGATAGGTTTGTAGAGCCCAAGGTAGCAGGCTGAAAAGTAAGAAGTTGTTACGACTAATTATGATCTTTAACCTATTAGGAGTTTCATTTTTTTAGGTCTGTCTGAGGCTTCATATTAGTAGAGTTGAGTTTATGAACATTGTATTCAAAAGAGTCCAGCAAAATGAGCTTCATGCGCTCCATAAAATAGTTGTGGAGACATTTGAATCTTCTTTTGCTCATCTTAATGATCCAAATAATTTTGAAGCTTACGTAACAGAAAAGCTAAGTGATGTTCAGCTTGGTAAAGAATTGTCCAATCCTAGCTCCCTTTTCTTCTTTTTAGTTTTAGACGGCAAAGTTTCTGGTTATCTCAAACTAAATCACCTAACTGCTCAGACGGAACAATACATCCCAAACGCCTTAGAAGTCGAACGCATTTATCTGCTGCCTCACTGTCAAGGTATGGGTATAGGGAAGTTAATGATTGATAAAGCAATAGAGGTCGCAAGAGAAGAGCGTTATACATGTATATGGCTGGGAGTTTGGCAGAAGAATGAAGGCGCTATTCGATTTTACAAGAGAGAGGGTTTTGAGATTTTTGGTGAACATATCTTCATGATGGGCAGTGACGCCCAAACAGACCTGATGATGAAGCTGGAGTTGGTAAAGTTCGATAAGGAAAACTGATTTAGTGCGATTGATAGAACCGATAATATTTACGGTGTTGCTCTCCTTTTTGCTGCTGACTATTATAATATGATGCTATGAACTATAGAAGGCTAAAAAGGAATAGATAGACATTATATAAAAATCTATAGAGTACGATGCTGTCGAATATTCTACTGATATTATCTATGTTGTAGATGTTGTCTTCACTTAATTGAATGATATTTTTACATCATATGAAGTAAGTTTGATGTCTAAAAAATAAGTTAATGGACAACAATCATATGAACGGTGATCCAAGCCAATGCCCATTTATGGGTGGGGCTTTGAAAACCACAGCAGGAGGAGGTCAGACCAATAAGGAATGGTGGCCCAATCAACTAAAGCTTAACATCTTACGTCAACACTCATCATTGTCTGATCCAATGGATGAGGGATTTGATTATACAGAAGAATTTAAAAGTCTCGATTTAGCAGCTGTAAAGAAGGATCTTAACGATCTAATGACCGACTCTCAAGAATGGTGGCCTGCGGACTATGGCCACTATGGACCATTTTTTATAAGAATGGCTTGGCATGCGGCTGGTACTTATCGGATAGAAGATGGTCGCGGTGGTGGGAACACTGGCAACCAAAGATTTGCGCCACTTAACAGCTGGCCAGATAATGGAAACTTGGATAAAGCTCGATTGTTACTCTGGCCAATAAAGCAGAAGTATGGTAAGAAAATTTCTTGGGCTGATCTTTTGATTCTCACAGGTAATGTCGCTTTAGAATCAATGGGCTTCCAGACTTTTGGCTTTGCAGGTGGTCGACCTGATATCTGGCAACCAGAAGAAGATATATACTGGGGTTCTGAATCAGAGTGGATGGGTAATGATGCTCGTTATGCAGATGGTAAAGACAAGCTTGAAGCACCACTTGGCGCTGCTCACATGGGTTTGATCTATGTCAATCCAGAAGGACCTGATGCTAACCCTGATCCAATAGGATCGGCGAGAGATATAAGAGAGACATTTGGTCGTATGGCAATGAATGATGAAGAGACAGTAGCACTCGTGGCTGGAGGTCATACATTTGGTAAGGCACATGGTGCAGCTGATCCTGACGTCTATGTTGGTGCGGAACCAGAAGGAGCATCCATCGAGATGCAAGGCAAGGGATGGAAGAACTCTTTTGGAACAGGGGTACTTGATGACACGATCACCAGTGGTATCGAGGGGGCATGGACACCTAATCCAACTAAGTGGGACCATGACTACTTTGATGTGTTACTTAACTATGATTGGGAGCTCACTAAGAGTCCAGCTGGTGCTCACCAATGGACTCCGACTGCAGCGTCCGATGCTCGCTTAGCTCCTAAGGCTGGAGATGCATCAGGTACTCAAGCATTGATGATGACTACTGCTGATATGGCATTAAAAAAGGATCCAGCATACTTAGAGATCTCTAAGAAGTTTCATAAAGATCATAGAGCTTTTGAAGAAGCATTTGCGAAAGCTTGGTTTAAGTTGACCCACCGTGATATGGGCCCTAAAGACAGATACCTTGGGCCAGAAGTACCTCAGGAAGAGTTGATCTGGCAAGACCCAATATCTGATGACACGACATCTGTAATCAATGATGATGATGTCTCCGCTATAAAAGAAAAAATCGCAGAATCTGGTTTAAGCGCATCACAGTTGGTGTCGACGGCTTGGGCATCTGCTTCAACTTATAGAGGCTCAGATATGCGTGGAGGGGCTAATGGTGCTCGTATACGTCTCGCTCCTCAAAAAGATTGGGCTGTTAATAACCCTTCTGATCTAGCCGCTGCAATTGGTGTTCTTGAGGCAGTACAGATGTCATGGAATAATACTCAATCTGGTGGTCGTAAAGTGTCTCTCGCAGATGTGATCGTTATGGGAGGTGGAGTAGGTATAGAACAGGCTGCAAAGAAAGCAGGACATGATATCACCGTACCATTCTCAAAAGGAAGAGGAGATGCGACCGCTGCGCAGACAGATGTTGATTCATTTAAGGTGTTGGAGCCAAAAGCAGATGGATTTCGTAATTATATCAAAGGTAAGTATGCTACATCTCCTGAAGAGATGCTCATAGATAAAGCACAGCTTTTGACTCTGACAGTGCCAGAGATGACTGTCTTGGTGGGTGGTATGAGAGTATTAGGGACTAATGCTGATTATTCTAATCATGGCGTATTTACAGATAGAGTAGGGACATTGACTAATGACTTTTTTGTTAATCTACTTGACCTTGGAGTTACATGGCAGGCGACTAGCGATGATGACAGCGTCTTTGAAGGAAAGGATAGAAAAACAGGATCTGTAAAATGGAAAGGTACAAGAGTAGATCTCATATTTGGTTCTAACTCAGAACTTAGAGCGATAGCCGAAGTATATGGAAGCAGTGATGCAGAGCATAAGTTTATAAAAGACTTCACTGCAGCATGGGTTAAGGTAATGAACTTAGGCAGATTTGATATATAGCTAATTGGAGAGCTATAGTTTTAAATGTTACAAGCGACCTGCAAGCAGGTCGCTTTTTTTTGCTTAAACTCATCGGTCATTTCTTGATTTCTTGTATTAAGGAGCGCGCAGAAAGTTCTCTTCAATTCTACTAAACGCAGTGGCCGAACCAGAAATTAGAATTTGCCCAAGAGACCATGTTGGGATGCGGTGGTTCAATTAGAACAATAGATTTGTTTTTTTGCAATTACAATTTTATAAGATTAGCCTTCTTTATAAAGGCTTTATTTTTATCAGTATTTTCTTTGCTCATCAAACTCAATCCAATATACAATACAGAGGAGATGAAAATCCCGACGATCGCTTGCTTCGCAGAAGCGATCTCCCATGCTACTGGAAGATGTACGCCAAGTGCAACTAGCAAATTGTAAGTTGAAAAGATCAATCCAAATAGCATAGAGATAGTGGCTGCTTTTGCTGACCCACGCGCCCATAAAAATCCAAAGACCAAAGGGATGAATGCTCCACAAGTCAAAAAGTCGGATGCGATCCAAGAGATGGTAAGAACTGATTGTATTCTTAAAGCAATCAATAAAGAAAGGATGCTTATGACGAGTGTCGATAGCCTGCCGATGCTTACTGTCTTGGTGTTAGTTGCGTCTGGATTGATATAACTTTTATAAACATCTACTGTCAGTGACATAGCACCAGTATTGATGAGACTATCCATGGTTGACATGATGGCAGCACTCAATCCTACGAATAAAACTGAACTCAAGATTGGATTGGAGATGTTGTTGATCATATGTGGTACTATGCCATTTTCGGGCACAACATCATAGATGACTGATGAGAACATGCCTGTATAAGTTACCATGAGGTACAATGGGATGAATGCAAAGAAACTGATGATCATCATCCTTTTAGCATCTTTTGATTGTTTGGCAGCTGATATGCGTTGCCAGATATTGGCTTGTATCATCCATGATGTGCCAAAGGTGATGACATAGGCAAGGTTGTCGGCAACGTTGTTAAAAAAAGCTGTGTAGCCGATGTTATCATTGGCGGCTGCAGTAGCCCTTACAGCTTCCATACCGCCTGATTGATTATATGCTAGATAGAATAAAAACACTCCCGTAAATAAGAAGAATACAAATTGTAATAAATCTGTAATTACAACTCCTTTAAATCCTCCAAAGAAGGAATAAGCCAGAACAATAGCAGTACCTAAGATGGCTCCACCTTCATAACTGATGTGGAAAAAAGCATTAAAAAATTTTCCAATTACAATCACCTGTACTGCAGATCCGATGACCATAAAGATGATAATAAAGATAGTGAGGAGAAGCGCGACAGTATCGTTGTAGCGTTCCTTCATGAGTTGAGGTTGTGTGATAGTCGATAGGTTTCTAATCCCCTTGGCAAATACAAGCATTAGAAAAGTAGCGATCAAAACGGGTATGCCGTATATCCAAAATGAACTCAGTCCATTTTGATGAGCGTGATCTACCAGGTCGATCGCTGAACCTCCGCCCCACCAAGAAGCTATGAATGTGATCGCCAGTAACCAAGAGGGAAGTTGTCTCGAAGCTAGAAAGTAGTCTTCGCTACTTTCGTTTTTGCGATGATATATACCTGTGAGAATGATGAGCATGACATAGATGCCCAATAGACTTGCAGAGAGAGAAGTGCTGCTGATAAGACTTTCTTTAGATTAACGTTAGCACTTAGTTCTCTTCAAGATTAAGTAAGTTAGAAGTGCAACTTTGGTTGTCCCCAACAGTCAGAGCATACTCTTGCGTAATCAAAGTGCCATCTACATATTGTGCAGGCTTCCACTTTGGCATGTTCTCAACAGCTTTTAGTAAGATACTATCACTCTCGTCATCTTCTGAAGAAGAAAATATGCTGCTGTTCTGTATGGAACCATCTTTTGCTATGGTGAACTTAACAACTGCAAGTTGGTATGGTCGTAAGTCGAGATCAACCAACTTTTCTTTTACGTTCTTATCTATATATGCATTGAGCTCATTTTCTCCTCCAGGAAATTCTGCATTAAGTTCAGGGTTGACCATAAAGGTAAATCCCATCTCATGTATATCGTTAGACTTTAAGTTGTTATCGGGTAGATAGACAGTAGATATACTTATATCTGTTCCGGCATCAGCATTTGCCATGAGTTTCATTTGATCTGATGTTAAGACATCGTCCTTACCTTCTTCCTTCATTGTCACACCATCTATACAGGCTGTTATTATCACTGATTTATATTCACTAACCCAGTCGGCCTTATAATGCTTGTTTAGATCAGCGATGCTCTTGGCATTGGCAAGCTTACTCTTAGAGATAGATAGAGGTTTGTACACTCTCTTGACTTCGTATGTTGTTGGGCTGCTTATTGGAGTTGTACTAAAGACTACTGAAGTTGTCAAAAGTATGATTAAGATGGCTGTAAGGGATCTCGTAGCAAAGGTCATGAGCGACTATTTAGATTATGAGTATAAATTTAACGATTAATCAGAGAAGGCGATGAATCATCAGCCTTATTAACTAAACGTTTTGCGTCTCAAATATTCTATAGGCTGGCTGTTTTTGTTATCACCACGAAAAAAAATAAAGCCCTTGTCATCACTAACAAGGGCTTTATATATATCCTATGTGTATATCCTATGTGATTTTAAACTTCTGAAACAGGCCGCGGGAATTGTACCCAAACATCATCACCATCTCTATCGATAGGAAGTTCATTTAGACGGTTTAGTCTTCTCATGTCAACCCATCTATGGCCTTCGCCAAATAATGAATACCTTCTTTGATAAAGTATTTCATTGATTAGGGAAGCCCTATCCATAGACCCACTATATGCATCTAAACCAGCACTGGCTCTTATAATATTTATTGCTCTTACAGCTTCGCCATCATTAGATCCGACATTAGCTTCTGCGTAGATCAAAACCAATTCTTCATTTCTTACGAATGGTACGAAGTCCGTGAGAGACTTGTATACCCATACATCAAAGTCTCCGCTTAAGCCATCAAGTGTAAGAGTGCCGCTTGGGCGCTCAAGTACTTTGCTTAATCTGCCATCGCCTGCGGTTGCATCACCAACGAATGTTGGATGAGCTATAATCGCATCAGCCTGATCAGGTACTCTGAACAAGTTGTTAGCAAAGTCTCCACCTGCTGTAGAGTAAAATCTTGCAGGACCGACATCCAAGTCGCCAGCAAGGTCCATAAAAGAACTTGATAGATTAGAAAGTGCCTCGCTGCTATTGCCTTGATAGAGTGACACTCTTGCTGCTATAGCTCTATTAAATGAGCTAAACGTAGCTGGGGTGTCAAAACCTGCCATAGCACCTGATAATGAAAATGGAAATGAACTACCAGCACTGCTTAGGTCACCTGCTGCATCGCTAAGGAGACTCTGTATCGCTGCGAGAGCGTTATCATAATCAACAAAAGGTCCTAAGTTATCAGGATCACTTACATCTATTCTGATTCCATTTTCAAATTGAAGATTGGCTACAAGAAGTAACTCATAGGCCTGAAAGGTTTTTGCAAAACCTAAGTAACCGTTCAGCTCTTCATTTGTGATGAGTGTAGAGTTAGTCGCTCCATCGATTAAGACGTTGGCTGTTTTTACAGTACGATATCTGCCTAAGTATGGGCGAGTGCCATAAAATCCTGCATTGTCTAATTGTGAAGCTCCTTTGCCAAGTACCTCTCCTGTATATCGTGGATCAGATCCTGTAAAAAAGTAGTACTCACGACCTACGATCGATGTTACGTCAAAGTAAAAACCATTTTCTTGTCTCGTAAGGTCTTCGATACCCGTGACAAGTGTTTGCAATGCACTCTTGGATGCATCAGAATCAAAACCTTGGATACTTGATCCATTAGGATTTGATAATTCATCTATCTCACAACTTCCCAAGCCGATGGCCAATAGAAGAAAGATTATATATTTTGTTTGTTTCATTTTATATTATTTATAAGTGCTACAATTAGAAACTTGCCTTGATGTGAAAGTCAAATCTCTTGGATGATGGAAAAGGTGTTACTTCTACTCCAGTAGAAAGACCGTTGCCACCAAAGTTTGAAACCTCAGGATCATAACTGTTGTAATCAAATATGTTGATCAAGTTATTGCCAGAAAAGCCAATTGTGTATTTTCCAACGCCGCTTAAGAAGCTATCTGGAAGCGTATAGTAGACACCTACTTCACGTAACCTAAGATATCCGGCATCCTCGATATAAGGATCTGTATTGACTCCCAAGTTAGCTAATCTAAAATCACCATTGTTCATCGCACCTTCTGGGTCTAAAGTCATATCATCAAAGTCATGTGTTGTGTTGTTCAAGTCAAACAATAGCGTTGATAAGTTGATGTTAGATCCTCCTGACTTTAAGTGCCATAAGAAAGAAATGTCAAAGTTCTTGTATGAGATATTATTAGACCATGATAGCTGGAAGTCAGGCTCTGAGTTTCCAAACACTTGTAGCGAAGGCTCACCGCCATTAAGTCCTACAGTTGGATCAGGACCCACTCCAATGATGGTCGTTGGGCTAAAGCCTTCTTTAATTAAGAAGTTACCCAAGAAGTCTGCAAAACCACCAGTAGTAAAGTCCGGTACTAACAGCTCTGTTACTTCAGCTGTATTCTTCCAGAAGCTGAGTCTTGATCCCCAATTAAGATCTCGTGTATTTACAATACCAAGATTTAATCCAATCTCAATTCCTTTATTCTGAAGTTGTGCTGCATTGGTTACCTGAGATGAGAACCCAGTAGAAGTTGGGATCTGAGCGTTAAGCAGCAGGTCTTCTACAGACTTGATGTAGTAAGTCGCATCTAACGAAAACCTTCTGTTAACTTCTAAGTCAACTCCAAACTCTATCTCTTTTTGACGTTCTGGTCCAACAGTAGCGTTTCCAAGAAGCCCCGGTGTGAATACACCTGCACGCCCATCTACAATAGTAGATGTAAGCGTAGTAAACTTAGAACCGAAGTTTGCAAAGTTTCCTGACTCTCCATACGCTGCTCTGATTTTCAATTGCGTTATTGGACTTTCACTATTCCATGATCCTAAAGAGTGAACATTAAATGCAATGTTTCCTTTTGGGTAATAGAATAATTTGTTTACATCTCCATTGTTAGACGACTTGTCTGCTCTTAGTCCGATTGTAGCAATCACTAAGTCTTTAAAGTTTACTTCTTCTTGAACAAAGAATCCCTTATCCTGCTGGATCAATCTGCTTTGAGTAACATTTCTAGAACCCGCTTGATCTAAGTTGGTTTGTGATCCGATAAGATCTGAAGCTTCACCTAAGATAGTGTTTCTATTAAAGTCTTCTTGCGTAACACCGGCAGAAGTTGCAAATGATATGTTGTTATCAAGATATAAATTGTGCACCAAGAAGGCAGAAATATTCGTGTTTAAGTTACGTGTGAATCCTTGCACTGATACCCCGTTGAGCCCTGCTCCATCTCTTTGAAACTGAAGTGTGTTAGGAAATAATGCAGTTGTGTTGAGATTATAAAAATCTACACCACCTCTTACTATAGCTTTTAATGTTGAGTTTTCTTTTTGGAAAATCTTAGCTGTCAAAGTTCCACCTCCTAAAAATCTATTGACACTTTCATTGTTAGTGACGTCTTGTGCAGTTTCTAAAAAGTTAGAAGGCGCGTAAGGGTTTGATGGAAAGACTCCAGCACTGTTTGGTAACAATTGTGCCCATGCCGGAGTAGATGTAAATGATACACCCATCGTCGTTCCAGAGTTGTCATTGTTGAAAAACCCTCTATCTGCAGATGACCATATGTAGTTAGTAGACACAGCTACATCAAATATGTCAGATATCTTGTGGTCAAGATTAAGTCTTACAGAAGCTTTTTTGTATCCAGTGTTACTTACGATTCCTTCATCGTTTTTATAAGAGCCACCTGTATAAAATTGAGTTTTTTCATTGCCGCCTGTAGCACTAATATTGGTAGTAGATAATAAGGCGCTGTTGCCATATAACAAATCCTCATAGTTCTGGATCGTTCCGGCTGATTGTGCTGCTCTAAAGAGATCTACATCATCAGCGAAGTTGGAAGCCAACACAGACTCTTCCGTCCATTGACGAACACCAAGTTTGTTGAGTTGAGATGCTTGGCCTATGGACTGAGAGATGTTGATATTAGTCTTGCCACCATCACCTCTTTTTGTTGTGATGATAACAACACCACCAGATGCTCTTGAACCATAGATCGCTGCTGCAGAAGCTCCTTTTAAAATCTCTACAGATGCAATATCATCCGGGTTAAGATCTGCTAATCTATTGGATGGATTATCCTGATTAGAAGTACTTCCCCCTCCTGCGGCAGCAGATACGATATTTAATCCTCCAGGGATGGACGAGTTATCCAGATAGATACCATCTACGATGATGAGTGGCTGTGATGACCCATTGATAGAAGTAACACCTCTTAGTTTAAAAGCTATACCTCCTCCTGGTGCACCAGAGTTTGCTCTGATCTCGGCTCCTTTAAACTTGCCATAGAGTGCACCATCCAAGGTCGCTTGTGGTGTTACACCTGTTAATTGCTTGGCGTTAACTCTGGCAACAGAGTTGGCTAGATTTTTTCTCTTAACTGTCGTCGCTAAGCCTGTGATCACCACTTCGTCAAGAGTGCTTGTTGATTCTGATAGGCTGATATTGACCATGTTAGAGTCAGAGGATACAATCGCGCTTTGAGTCTCGTATCCGAGATAGCTAAATTGAAGCGCGACATTTTCTTGAGGTACTTCTAAGGAGAAAGAACCGTCAATGTCTGTGACTGTTCCAACGGTAGTTCCCTCAACGAATATGTTTACACCGATCAAGGCTTCGCCAGCTTCATCGGTTACGGTCCCACTCACTGTGTATTGTGCAAAAGCACTCAGTGAGCAAAGGGCGACCATCGTGATTAGTAATGATAGTCGAGTATATCTTTTTTTCATGCAAAAAAGTTAATGGTTAATTAATATATCGGTGTGAAATAATCTTGGATAGTTGTTGATGCTATATGGGCCAATAGTACGACTTTAAGTTCGGCTCACTTCTTTTAGATAGCCATCTTTTGACTCTATTATATTGGCGATACTTATCTTAATTCTGACAAAAACGATTGATCTTATGATTTTGTGAATGGATAAGGCGATTATTTTTGATATATGTTTCTTTAAGCAGTTCACCATGACAGATTATTGCCCAGAGTTTAATCACTTGACGTAGATCACTTGTGCTGTAAGCGGCCGGACTAATTGTAATTTGACTGGTAGCCATGATGCGAGGACATATGGCAAACGATCAGGAGTAGATGTTTAAAAGACTCTGACTATCTTTTTAAAACAGCTAGGATGGGTATAGCCACATATAGAAGCCTAATCTACATTCTTAGAATCAAGCTCTTTTTAAGTGCCATAATAGGCTTAAATTTATGTTCGGGGATGATACCTTTTGATTAGATGACATAATCTTACAACTCTTTGACTCTTATGGCCTGCTGAGGTATTCTCATGAGTCTCTAAGGTTATAAGGTTAATGGGGGGCATTCGTCTTTGCCCACTCTTAGACTATTGAATCTCTAATTAGTCTATGAGATACTGCATAATTGTGATGTCCTTCCACATGCCATGGACATGGCCTACTTCTTTTTGTTCACCAACTACCGTGTAGCCTAGTCGCTTGTTGTAATGGATGCTGATGTTGTTGTCACTATTGATACGGGCGAGCAGGTGGTGATAGCCTAAGTCACGGCACCTCTGCATTAAGTGCCTTTTTAGCTTCGTGCCGTGGCCTTTATGAAGATGCCCTTGATGTACATAGACAGAAGTCTCACCAGTGAGTCTATATCCAGCTCTGTCGCTGTACTTCTTTATGATGCCCCAAGCGATCAGCATCTCATCCTCTTTTAATGACCATAACTCTTCCATATCATCTTGGTTGTCCAAGATGTTGCTGTAATAACTTCCGTCTTTTAACTCCAAGTCCATGGTTGACTTGCCGAGATAGTGATTATATATCATCGCGATATCGTGACAGTCGGACTTTGTTGCAAGTAAAATCATATGTTGGTGTATTTACGAAAGTGAAATTATCGAATAGGATTAGAAACTAATAACATGAGTCATAATTAACGCCTCTGTAGATTTATAAGTCATTATTCTTTTAATCCTATATAATATGGTCTATATTGTTTCTGTTCTTATATATGTAAATCATTTTG
The DNA here is from genome assembly GCA_937942435.1 of uncultured Saprospiraceae bacterium. GTDB lineage: Bacteria > Bacteroidota > Bacteroidia > Chitinophagales > Saprospiraceae > JAJRXG01. Next base: position 28,334 of record CALDEM010000041.1, on the reverse strand, counting down.
CCTTATGAAAAAGATAGCTGTCTTAGGACTTGGGAAAGTTGGAACCTTAGTTGCGCTATTACTCAGCAAGAGATTTGAAGTCACGGGTGTCGACAAAGAGTCTCCGCATTATAGTTTTGACTTACCTTTTGCAGTAAAACAAGGAGATGTCTCTTCGGAAGCGTTTCTCACTGACTTGTTTGATCATCACGATGCAGTCGTCTCAGCTCTTCCATACTTCTTAAATATGAAGGTGGCCAAGATGGCTCATACTAAAGGTATCCACTACTTTGATCTTACTGAGGATGTAGAAACCACCAATTACATACGAGAGTTGGCAAAGGATGCAACATCTGTATTTGCACCTCAGTGCGGATTAGCTCCAGGCTTCATAGGTATCGTCGGTGCTGATCTGGCTAATAACTTTACAAAACTTAGAGATATAGAGCTAAGAGTTGGAGCACTGCCACGCTATCCTAATGGTTTGCTTGCTTACAGCTTCACCTGGTCGCCAGCAGGCGTCATCAACGAGTATATCAATGATGCAGAAGTGATACACAATGGGACGCGCAAGATGGTTCCTTCTTTGGATGGGTTAGAATACATAAACATCGAAGGTCAAGAGTTTGAAGCATTTAGTACTTCAGGTGGCCTGGGTACGATGTGCGAGACTTATGATGGAAAGTTGGATACGCTTAATTATAAAACCATCCGCTACCCAGGACATGGAAAGTTGATGAAGTTTCTGATGTATGAATTGATCCTGAAAGAGGATAAAAAATTGTTAGAAGATATACTGTATAAAGCTAAGCCGCCTGTCACTGAAGATGTTGTATATGTCTATGCAGTCGTAGAAGGTTGGAAAGACGAGCGCCTACTCAGAGATGAGTACTTCAAAGGTTTTTATCCGATAGAGATCGAAGGTCAGATGTGGCGTGCCATCTCTTGGACCACTGCTTGCTCCATCGCTGCTATAGTAGAGTTAGTGGCTGATGGTAAACTTCCCAAGCAGGGATTTATCAAACAAGAAGAAGTTGGATTAGCGGATCTACTTGATACTGAGAATGGCAGCTACTATAAGCAGTTTGATTAATGCTGAACTGGGTCAACTATAATTAACAAGAGATCATAAGTACACCTACTGTATCAATGGGGGGTTGCGCTTAAAGGCACAACCAAAATCTACCATACTCTCTGTTGAGACAATGCCTTTGACACTTTCGATTTTATGGTATAGGATATCTCTCATATGTGCACTATTCTTTGCCACGATCCTGATGAAGAGGGTATAACTACCGCTGATGTGGTAGCACTCCGTTACTTCTGGTATCTCTCGTAGTGCTGATATGATTTCATCTGTATTACTATTCTCAGTGATGGTCACTCCTGAGAAAGCACCCCATTCGTATCCCATCTTTTTCTCATCTATGATGATCGAATGACGGAGTAAGATGCCATCTTTCTTGAGACGGTTGACACGTTGGTGTACCATAGTATTTGAGATCCGAAGCTCTTCCGCTATTTGTGAGAACGGTTTTTTACCATCATCTTCTAACTGTTTCAGTATATCAATATCGTATTGATCTAGTTCCTTTTCCATAAAACGCTGGTTTGTGTTATGTTAAATCATGCATAGCTGACGACTGCTACTTATGAATTAAAGTCAAATTTACGATAAAGTGCTGCATATCAGCACGAGTTGACTTTTTCTTTGCAGATGTCTCCTAGATGATTTCTTCAAATGCTTCTTCTTCAGGTGTTACAAGCAGCGATAGGAGTTGATCACGACCGGTCCTCATAGAGCGAAATGAATCAATCACTGCGGCCTTAATCTTTGGCAACATCATAAAGTCAGATATATCATCAGTAGAAGCCTCAGCGAGATGCCCCAGCTTGTAAGTTACTTCACCATATGCATCTTCGATCTTTAAGCTGTGCTTGTCGTTATGGAAGAACAGTGTGCACTTTAGATGACCTAGGTTAAACTCTTTAGTTATTCTCATCGTAGTAACGAGTGATTGCTTTTGTCAGATAATGATACAAAGGTAGTTGGTCAGGATGATCTTTTAGCAACTTCTTATGGTTCCTGATGGTTGCTTTATCTCCTCTGATCGCTGGCCCAGTCTGCATGTCTTGTGGTTTATTATTGTCAAAGATCCTCTCCAAGGTTTCTTTCATCAGTGGATATAAGTGGTCTATCTGCAGATTCTCTTTTGTACAATAGTCCGATGCTATTGTATACATGTGATTGACAAAGTTGTTGACATACACAGCGGGTATATGTAGTTTAGATCTCTCTTCATCAGGTATGATCACCACCTTGTCGGAGATCTCACGAGCCACTACTGATAGTTGTTTGAGCGTCTTGGGCTGATGACTACTTAGGAAGATGGGCACTTTACGCAGATCTATATCACGTTCTTTTTTAAAACTCTGTAAGGGATAGAATGCCCCATAACACAACTCGGCCCTCAAGTTGTTGAGCACATCTATAGATACGCTACCAGAGGTGTGAGCGATGATAGCATCTTTAGATATCAGATGGGTTATAGCGCTGGCCGTTTCTCTGATTGCATCATCTGAGACGGCTATGATATATATGTCCGCTCCTCTATTGAGCTTGTTAAGTGATGAAGAAGTTTCTACCCCCGTGTTCTTTTTGATCTTAGATAGACCTCGTCTTGATCGATTGTAGACTTGCAGCAGCTTGACTTGACTTTGATGTATGTTAAGCGCAAGGTGATATGCTAAGTTGCCAGCACCTATGATGACAACAGTAGGTAGCCTGACCATTATTTTCTTGGTTTTCCGATTAGGTCAAGATAGCCGTCTACTTGATCATTAGGTACTGCTATAGATAGGTGATAGTGAGCTATTTTCCAGCCATCTTTCGTGCGCTTCACAACTCCACTTGCACGACAGTCTCCCATCCAAGTATCTAGTAGTTCATCAAACCAAGCTATCTGTCCGTCTTCAGATACATCGACATTTCTTGATTTAGTTGAGAATGACCAAGCGGACTCTTTGTCGAAGTATGGCTTAGACCACTCCTTCATCTCGTCTCTTGTCCATCTTTCAGTCGCATCTGTACCGATATAGATACCATCAGCCGTCATACTCCCAAAGAATATGTCCTCATCAGCCGTAGCAGCAGCTTTGTGCCAAGCCACCATCAGTTGGTTAATGTCCTTTACAGGATCCGTCTTACAGTCCTTTCTCCTTCTTGTATCCGTTATGGCACTGATGCGCCAGCCTTCATTAAGATGGATGAGTTCAAAAGAGTTGACACCGCAGTGACTAAGTTGATCACCTCTGTAAAATGTATATTCTGTCCAGGCATTTGCCATCAGGCCATCTATCTTGACATCGTAAGACCATATCTGCTCATCCCAGATCTCATCATGTGGTGTACCGATAGCAGTTATAAAACCAGATGCATCATTTGTGTGCTTCATGATCTTGCCCTCGTTATTTTTTATGATACTCGAGAGGGTCGCCCTTTCGGCAAATAAGTCTTGCACCATCGTGCTATCGCCAGCCCTCATGCCATCAAATAACTTTTTGACAACTCCGATCACGGCAGTCTCTTGGTTGTCTGTCTGAGCAAAAGTCATGGAGGATGAGCAGCAGGTCAAGAGTAAAATGAGTAAGCCTTTTTTCATAGTAATAAGATTTTATAAAGTGAGAGCAAATTACACTATTCTTTAACCATGTGAGTAATGGATGCTTTCAATTTTGAGAAAGTGAGTGGTAGCAACTGTATATGTACTTCAACTTAATAAATAGATGGTTGGACGTTCTGTCCTTTCAAATCATATGATTCTGTCTGCATATTTGAATTGAATCAGAAATCAAGAATTGTTTATTTAATCACATTAAAGTTTTAATCATGAAATACCTAGAATACTCATTAATACTGATGCTAACTATATCTGTATCCTTAGGAGCATCTGCACAAACAGTAACATACGTAGCAACTAATCATGCCGAGAAAAGTGAAGTTATAGAGAGCGAGGATGATAACCTCAGGATAGATAAGTCTGCGATAAGTGAGATCGCGAAGTATATCTCAGATCGCACAGCTTTTCCATTTGGACAATTTGGATATACTAATGAACACAAAGTGATGCTCCACGTAGTTGTAGATAAAAACGGAGATGTAATCACTTACCATATCAAAGAATCTTCTAATCCAACGGTTAGTGAAGCCATCTTAACGACCTTGTCATCTTTAGAAAAAGTATCACCTGTGGTTGTTAATGGACTACCTAAAAAACAAACTATTGAAATGCCTATAGTCTTTAGACTATAAGAGCCTAATAGGAAAGTAATTTGTTAGTGAATCGATTGATCGATAAGCGAAGGGCACAGAGGTGCTCTTCGTTTTTGTTGTTTCGCCCACGAAGTCATTGATTATGTCATAACTTGCTGATATGTTTAATTGTTTCAAACCCTGTCTCCAGTATTTAGCATTTGACGATAGAAAGTTGATGCTATTTGGCATCCCTTTGATTGCAATGCTGATACCACTAATGTTAGATCTTTCTGCCCATAGTGAAGGAGGTGCATATGTAGGTTATTGGTCTCATCAGGTGCCCGAATCACTACTGTTTACAACTGGATTTTGGTTCTTTTATAGAGCCTTGATCATCTGGTCACGAAAGAAGTTCCCGCTGACATCTCAGGCCCAAAAGAGAATCACGTACACCATAATAGTTATGGTGATCTCGGCACCTTTATTAAAAAATGTTTTTGCAGGAATCACACATCTCATCATGCATTTTTGCGCTGTACCTATCCATGGCATGCCCGATCGCATACAAACTTTGATTAGCATATTCTTGCCTTCATTTTTAATCATAGCGATATACGAAGCCATCTATTACTTTAAGCAATATACTAATGCCTTAGTCGAAAGAGAACGGCTGGAAACACAACATGTCAATACAGAGTTAAGCAATCTACGGAATCAAATTAATCCACACTTTCTATTTAATAGTCTGAATACCTTAATGAACCTGATCCCTAATGATCAAGAAGCCGCCATGAACTATCTTTCTAAATTGTCAAAATTCTATCGCTATGCTGTGGGGGTGAAGGAAGAGAAGTTGATTCCTTTGCATAAGGAGATTGAGTTTGCTCATCTTTTTGTAGATCTGTTACATGAGCGGTTTAAAGATGCGTTAGATGTGAAGATCAATGTGCAAGGTGGAGAAGATCAAAAGGTGCCACCTCTTAGTCTTCAACTGCTCATCGAGAATGCCGTTAAGCATAACGTAATGTCAAGAGAATCACCACTTAATATTGAAATAGAGCTCAATGAGCATGAAGGAGAGCTGGTGGTGTCTAACAACGTGCAGCGTAAACTCAATTCTGTCTCTTCAACAGGCATGGGACTGGAGAATATCAAAAGTAGATTCAAATATTTTACTGATCGGCCGATCAAAATTATTGATGATGTCGAGCGCTTTCAAGTTGCGCTACCAACTATTAGTATTTAGAAAGGTAATTTGCAAAAGCACTTTTATAATTAGAATATATGAAGGTTGTTATTATTGAGGATGAGATCAATGCTTTTGAGTATCTAGCGTCATCGTTGCGTAAGATTGTTGAAGATGTGGAGATAGTGGTGCATCTCGAAAGTGTAAAGTCGGCAGTTAACTTTTTTCAAAGTAATGATGACTATGAACTCATCTTTATGGACATACAGATAGCCGATGGATTGAGCTTTGAGATCTTCAATCATGTGTCACTTAAGAAGCCCATTATATTTACGACTGCTTACGATCAGTATGCCATTGAAGCATTTAAAGTGCATAGTGTAGATTATCTACTCAAGCCTATTCATAGAGATGATTTGATCTCAGCTTTAGATAAATATCAAAGCTTGTTTAAAGGAGCTCAGACTGATACATCAGATGTGCTCCATAAGATGATGAGCCAGCTCAATAAGAAAAAAAAGAACCGCTGTTTGGTTAAGAAAGGTGGTCACTTCGAGTATGTCAATGTGAGAGATATCGCCTATGTCGCATCAGAAGACAGCATGACCTTCTTACATACCTTTAACGGTGCAAGGTATATCTACTCCAAGACAGTAGAGCAACTCTATGATGAGCTGGATCAAAATGACTTCTTTCAGATCAATAGGAGTCAGATCGTCAATAGCGATGCAGTCTCACAGATACATCCATTTCTCAATCAACGACTTAAACTACAACTGATACCAAAGTCTTCCGCATCTACAGATTTTGTAGTGAGTAGAAAGAGAATGATGGAGTTTAAGGAATGGATGGACGAGTGATGACAAGGAGCTGACAAAACTTAGTACATCCAATCTAATAATTAGATGGTTCAGTCGATATGTCGTTCGTCTTAAGATCAAATTTGTTGATCTTTAGGTCACTGATTACATGAGCAGATACTTTACATCAATAATCACAGCTATAACCATGCTTCTTTGCTTCGGGGTGCAAAGCCAGAATAGTGCTATTCTTGATCAGTATGTAGAGCAAGCATTAGCTAATAATCTGATCTTTAAAAGTATCAACTTGCAAGAAGCAAAACAAGCATCTAAAGTTGATCAAGCTAAAAAGTTATGGAGTCCTAATGTTGACTTTAACGCATCCTATCTATTGGCTGAAGGAGGAAGAACCTTATTGTTTCCTATAGGTGATCTATTTAATCCAGCTTACGGGACGCTTAATCAGCTTACTGGTACTGAAGAGTTTCCAACAGATCTTGAAAATGTCGAAACACAACTCACGCCTAACAACTTTATAGATGCCAATCTGTCTGTCAGTAAACCCTTACTCAATAGTGCCATAAAATATAATGTAAAGATCCAGCAGGCACTACTTCAGATGAGTGAAGTAGACCGACAAGAACAAAGGAACGAACTCACATTTCAAGTAAAGCAGGCATACTTTAACTATATCAAAGCTGAGCAGGGTCTAAAGATACTATCCCAAAACCTTGCACTTCTTGACGATGTGCTTGTGTTCAACAAAAAGCTAATCAAGTACGATAAGGCAACGCCTGATGTCATCAGTGACGTAGAGTATCAAATATCATTACTCAATAGTCAAGTTGAAGGATTAAAAGAACAGCAGGTGCTTTCAAAAATATTATTCAACACTTTACTCTATCAAGATCTTGAACAAGACATTGAGATAGATACCGCTCTTTTTACTGATCAACTGCGTACGCCTTATAACTTTAAGGCATTGACAAGTCAAGCGCTTGCTCAGCGGCCAGAGTTCAAAAAACTGACCTTAGCAGGCCAGGTCAATACGCTCAATGAGAAAAGGATAGATGAAAGTAACCAGCCAACACTTGGAGTGCGCGGTGCTATAGGTATGCAGGTCCAAGAGTTTTCATTTGATGATGGAGGCCCTCTTTATACAGTAGGACTCAATCTTGGTTGGAAAATATTGGATGGAGGCTTAAGAAAAAAACAGCTTGAAGAGATACAGATCAACAAAGAGGAAAACCAAATCCAGACACAGATCGCACAACAACAGATCACACTTCAAGTAGCTCAAGCTTATCATAATCTACGATCCTTATATACAAAGTTGGATGCAGAAGAAGCTGCCATCAGAGCTGCGAGAACCAGTTATGAAGCGATAGACAAGCGATATCGCAATGATAGAGCACTATTGATAGAACTGCTGACAGCTCAAAGTAGACTAACCTCAAGTCAGCTGAACAAGGTGCTTGTAGGTATAGACATATTAATAGCAGAGGCCGATCTAAGAAGAATCACTTATGAATAGATATATCCAGTATTATATGCTTTTAGTCTTAGCGCTTGTACTTATCTGTACAGGATGTAAGAAGCACTATGATGAGATGTTGAGTGATTCGCTGATCAAGAAAAACTATATACCAGTCTTTGTAGAAGAGCTTACGGCCACTACAGATGCCATACCTATCTATGCTATAGGCAGGGTAGCCTCCGATGTAGAGACTAAGTTGTCGTTTAAGACAGGCGGCTACATATCACGCATGACAGCCAGAGAAGGCGACTATGTGAGACAAGGTAAGATGCTGGCCTCGCTTAGGACTGAGGAGATAGATGCGCAAGTACTAAAAGCAGAGCGAGCCCTTAGCAAGTCTCAACGAGATCTGGAACGAGTCACCAACATGTATAATGACTCTGTTGCTACACTTGAAAATGTGCAAGACTTGACGACGTTGGTTGAGGTGACAGAAGCAGATGTGAAAGTGGCTCGGTATAACCGTCAATATTCACGTATCGTGAGTCCTATATCAGGACGACTTTTAAGAAGACTTGCAGAACCAAATGAGCTGGTATCTCCGGGGCAACCGATATTTGTCATAGCATCCTCTAAGGGCCAATCTTATGTGATGAAGGTCAATATCTCGGACAAGGATATCCCTTTGGTGACCTATGGTACCAAGGCTTATATATCATTTGATGCATTTCCCGAAGAGGAGCTTAAAGCACGAGTGAGTAGGATAGCAGAGTCAGCAGATCCTATGACAGGGACTTTTGAAGTTGAGCTCTCGATAGAAGCTAATAATAAAAGAGTTAGAAACGGCATGATTGGAAAAGTCGTACTTGAACCATCATCAGCTAATCAATATGTCAAAATACCAATGACGAGCATAACGGAAGGCATAGGAGACAATGTCAAAATCTATACACCAGATGACTCGGATACAGTTGCAGTCTTAAAAAACTTGAAGGTAGTGCGCTATGCGGATGAGTTTGTCTGGGTGGATAGTAAGTCATTAAAAAGTGATAGAATAATAACTGCTGGGAGTGCATATCTAAAAGATGGTCAGATCATCAAGATTCAGAATCAAGAACTTAATAACTAAGATTAGAATCTGACTATATGAAGATCACTCGTCTCGCTATACGCAATGCCCAGTTTGTACTCATCGTACTACTGATCATGGTGGTGTTGAGTGTTCGATCATTTATAGATATGCCGAGGTCTGAAGATCCACATGCGGATTTTCCAATCTACAATATCTTGGCGGTTTACCCAGGTACAAGTCCGGAAGATATAGAAAAACTGATCGTTGATCCACTTGAAGAAGTGATTCAAGAGATAGAGGATGTTGATCATTATTCTTCTGGGATAAGAGAAGGTGTAGGGCGTATAAGTATCAACGCATCTTATGACATAGATCCCGATGAGAAGTATGATGAGATCATCAGAGAGATCAATCGAGTACGCGGCGATCTGCCTGATGGTATTGTTAGATTTGATGTAGAACAAATCAAGCCAGGCGACCGCGTCAACTTTAAAGTTTTATCTCTCTCTTCGGAAAATGTGTCCTACCGTAACTTGATGAATATCGCTGAGGACCTCGAGGATGGTTTAGAAGGAGTCGATGGTATCAGCTCTGTCAATATAGATGCAGGACAAGAAGATGAGATTGAGATAGCAGTTGACTATGAGCGGATGTCCGCACAAAACATCAACTTAGCTCAGGTAGTCGGTACACTAACGGCTAACAATGTCAATATACCTGGAGGAGATATAAATCTGGGTGACCTCAACTTTTCTATAAAAAGTACAGGAGATTATAAAGAACTTGCTGAGATTAGAAACACAATTGTAGCTGCTGATGGCAGACGTGTCGTATATCTAAAAGACATAGCCTCTGTCAATATAAAAGAAGGTGATGTGTTATGGGAGGGGACTTATAAAAATAGAAAGGCCGTCTTTGTGGGAGCAAAACTAAAAAATGGATATAATATACTTGATGTTAACGCTGCCGCAAATAATGTAATTGAAGAATTTAGTAAGACACTTCCTGCAACTGTTCATTTGGATTCGACATATGAGCAAGCCGTCGCTGTCGAAAAAACAATCAATAGTTTTTTTGTCAATCTCTTGCAAGGTGTTGCCTTAGTAGGTGTTATTATATTATTGTTTTTAGGGTGGCGAGCTTCGATTATTATAATTACGCTGATACCGCTATGTGTGATATTGGCCATATCAGTATTGAGTAGTGCGGGATATGGTCTGCAACAGATAAGTATAGCAGCTCTTGTACTAGCTCTTGGTCTGCTAGTGGACAATGGGATTGTAGTTATAGAAAACATCAAGCGTATGATGCGCGAAGGTATGACTAAGCGCGATGCGTCCATCGCCGGAGCAGAAGAAGTAGGTCTTGCTATAGCAAGTAGTACTGTGACAACATTGCTCTCGTTCTTTCCGCTTACACAGTTGGGAGAAGGAGCAGGTCTCTTCCTAATGAGTCTGCCACTTACGGTGATTTTTACACTTGTGATATCTCTAATCTTAGCACTGACATTTTCTCCTATACTTTCTAATTGGATTATGACTGATAAGGTTAGTAAACCTTCATTAGCGGATAAAGTCTTTCATTATTTGTCATTTGGATTGTATAAACCAGTGCTGGATTTTTCTTTGCGTTTTGGACCGTTGATTGTTGGAGTGGCTCTTGTGGTTACGGTATTTAGTTTTATAGTTGTCTTTCCAAAAGTAGGTGTTAGCTTTTTTCCTACAGCCGATAAGCCTATACTTTTAATTGACGTAGATGGACCTAAGGGTACAGGTCTTCAGTATACACGTCGGTCTACTGATTATGTAGAGTCTCTGCTGGATACTATGGATATTGTCTCAGACTATGTCACTAATGTTGGAAACGGTAATCCTCAGATATATTATAATCGCATCCCGAGAAACTTTATAAAATCACATGGCCAGATCTTAGTGAATCTTAAAAATTGGGAGCAACAGTCGTTCTATAAGACTATCGCTCAGTTACGTAATAATTTTAAAGATTGGCCCGCTGCAAAGATCACTGTCGAAGAGCTCAAAAACGGAGCTCCTGTCCCAGCTCCAATAGAACTAAGGATATTTGGTGATGATCTCGATGTGCTCAAGAGCTTGGCTGTAAAAGTAGAGACGATATTAGAAAATACCACAGATGTTATCAATATCAGAAACCCCTTAAGCCGTAACAAAACAGAACTCACCTTTGACCTAGACAAAGAGAAGGCGGGACTGATAGGTATCAATGAATTGGATTTTGATCGCACAGTTAGGGCTAGTCTTAATGGCTTAACTATAGATGAGACGATTTTATCTGATGACGAAGAGTATAAGATCGTCGTCAGGATGCCGTTTGAAGAAGCGCCAAGCATAGAAGATTTTTATAAAATCTATATCACTAATAGACAAGGTAGATCAGTACCGCTACATCACATCTCTAAGGTTTCTTTTTCTTCGAGTCCTGCACAGTTTTCTCATTATGATGGAGATAGATATGTCGGTGTTACCGCCAGTGTGATTAATCTAGATGAAGCGCTTGCTCGAACAGAAGATGTCATCGTAGAATTAGAAAAGATAGATTGGCCACCAGGGTTCAAATATATAGTCGGAGGAGAGTACGAGGAGCAACAAGCTACCTTTGGTAGCTTGGGTATTATTCTAATACTTGCGCAAATAGGGATTTTTGCGGTTTTGGTTTTACAATTTAGATCTGTACTGCAACCGATCATCGTTTTCTCTGCCATCCCTTTGGCAGCATGCGGATCCATATTTGCCTTGTACCTAACTGGCTGGCCTTTTTCATTTTTTGCTTTTGTTGGTCTCATCAGTCTCATAGGTATAGTAGTCAATAACTCAATCATACTTGTAGATTATATTAACCAATTAAGATCAGAAGAAGATATAGCACTTAATGATGCTATCATAGAAGGATCCATAAGAAGGTTCAAACCAATCATCTTGACTACGCTGACAACCATCCTTGGTTTGTTGCCCCTCACACTTCAGTCTACTAATCAATGGTCCCCATTATGTTGGACAATCATAGGCGGGATGGTCTCTTCTACTATCTTGACACTACTTGTTGTACCAGTGCTTTATAATTGGTTGGGGAGATGGAGTCGGAGATAGATGTGTGCTACACTTAGCTTGGATATATCATATGTAGCAGTTTCGGTACGATTGAGATTTACTCAAGAGGCATACATACTTATTCATGATCTTTTGTTTGACATCAACCTGAAGCTCAGCGTTAGTTTTTTCTAACTGATCAGGTATTTCATTAACGACTTTAGAAGCTCCTTTATGACGTTGGATGTCGGACATGTCAGCTTGGGCAGAATATTGACCATTTTTACACCACTCATTTTTTGTTAACTTCACGTAGCTGAGGTGACCTATGCTTGCTCAGCTTGTTTTATCCATCGATAAATAAAGTAAGGAGAATGAAAAAGCAATTTATAGTATGTAGTGCCATTGTGATCACTGTCTTACTTTGCACTTTCTGTCAAGAAAATCAAGTTGTCAAAGGTAGTGCAGAGCACATCGCAAAAGTAACGGGAGCGATCAACGATCAGGCTATCCTTTCTGCTGATGCCAACCAAGGAGATTGGCTCTCATATGGACGTAACTATAAAGAAGATCGATACTCTGAGTTAGCGCAAATCACTAAGGAAAATGTTGGAGAACTGGGGCTTGCATGGGCGTCTGAAGTAGGTACTACCAAAGGGTTACAAGCCACTCCATTGGTTGTAGATGGCGTTATGTTTTTCACGGGGCCATTTAATCATGTGTGGGCCTATGACGCTCGGACGGGCAAAGAGATATGGCACTTGGATCCTAAGTTCAATCATTCGGAAAAGAATATTGACTTGTGTTGTGGTTTTTCTAATCGTGGATTAGCGATGTACAAAGGTGACTTGTTTATGGGGATGTTAGACGGACGGTTAATCTCCATAGATGCCGCAACCGGTAAGATCAAATGGGATATCATGACCATCCCTGAGGGCAGTCATTATTCGATAACAGGTGCGCCTCGCATCGTTAAAGGAAAAGTAATCATCGGTAACGGTGGCGCAGAGATTGGAGCAAGAGGATATGTCACAGCTTATGATGCGGAAACAGGGGCACAAGAATGGAGATTTTATACAGTGCCTGGAGATCCTAATCAGCCCTACGAACATGATGATCTAGCGGAAGCTGCTAAAACATGGCATGGAGATGATTACTGGAAGCAAGGAGGAGGCGGTACAGTGTGGGACGCAATGGCCTATGATCCAGACTTAAACTTGTTTTATATCGGAGTAGGAAATGGTGCTCACTGGGATAGAGAACATCGCAGCCCTGGGGGTGGCGACAACTTATATCTTTCTAGTATAGTTGCCTTAAATCCTGATGATGGATCATATGTATGGCACTATCAGACAACTCCAGGCGACTCATGGGATTATACGGCAACACAACATATCATCTTAGCAGATATGGACATAGAAGGTCAACAACGCAAAGTGTTGATGCAAGCCCCTAAAAATGGTTACTTCTATGTGATAGATAGGACTAACGGCGAGTATATATCTGCTGACAATTTTGTATATCAAAATTGGACAACTGGGATGGATGAAAACGGTCGACCTATAGAAGCAGAAGGGGCCAGATATACTGATGGCCAGCAGCACTGGATATCTCCAAGTTCTCATGGTGGACATAACTGGCCTCCGATGTCTTATAATCATAAGACGGGATTGGTCTATATACCTACGGCTAATCAAGCCGAGGCTTTTGTGCACACCAAGAGTCCAAATGATCCTGATGCATTAGGAGGAGGCTTTGGCGGTAATGTCTCTCTCAATAATAAGCTATACATCCCAAGCGTGTTTGATCCTCATCCAGATGCTCCTGCTCCACTGACGCAGAGTGGTCGATTAGTGGCTTGGAACCCCAAGACACAAAGTGAAGTGTGGGGTGTTGATCAGATAGGTTTATACAACGGCGGATTGTTAAGTACGTCTTCTGGATTAGTGATGCAAGGAGATGCAGAAGGCATGTTCTCTATCAGAGATGCTGAAAATGGAAAATTGCTAAAACAGTTTGATCTCCGATCTGGTATAGTAAGTGCTCCGATCACCTATGAAGTAGATGGAGAACAATATATAACCATGTTAGTAGGATGGGGTGGATACTTAGCAAAACTGCACAAACATGTGCCGCGGATACATCCTGGTACTATTTATACTTTTAAGATCGGTGGTTCAGCTGCATACCCAGAAAAGTTGCCGCCTCATGAACAACCACTCACAGCTATGCGCGATGGCGCAACACCGGATCATATAGGTAATGGTTGGAATGTCTTTACTCGCTTTTGTGTCCACTGTCATCCTATGCCAGGGGCAGGACACACAACGACGCCTGACTTAGCACGGTCTACAGACAACATCTTTAACAACTATGAGAACATCGTTATGGATGGAGCACTATCAGCCAAAGGAATGCCAGGCATGAGAGGGCTGATCAGCGAAGAAGAAATCAATGACGTCAAGAGTTTTATTTTCTATTCTGCAGAGGTCTTAGGTGAAGGGATGGACGTTAATGACTACTTGACCAGTGTGGCTCAGATGCAGTATGTGGCTGATACAAAAGTGGCAATAAAAGATTAAATTATAAAGAACATTAGTGGGACGCTAACCTCTATTTGTATCATCTAACCAATCCACCATCATTATAGATCTGTTATACAGTATTAAATTAAAAATATATGGATTATAAAATAGCAAATGGAACACTACATATCACTGAGAATTACATATTGATAAATGATCGTAAAATGCTCTATCATCTATCTATGCTAATGTTCGCAGCACTCTTCGTTTATATGTCAATCCCTCAAATAATTTCAGCAATTACTAATGGTACGAAAATAGAGTTCATTCACATTATCTGCATTGTATTTGGACTCGTAATTATTATGGCCAAATTTCGGTATACATTTGATTCGAAAATATCAATGAAACGAATCTCTAAAGTCAACTTCATTAAACATTTTGGACAAAATACTATTGAGATTGAATTAGGCGATAGAAGAAGAACAATACATGCAAACGAAGACATTTATAAAACAATACTCAGTAAAATGAATACCGTATAACATGGGATCATCACATCCTCCTGAGACCTAGCGGCTCAGAACGGTGGATATCCCTCCTACGTGATCTGCCATCTAATCAATTTAGCCTGATGCTACTCATCACTTTGCCTCGCTATGTTTTAATACCGTCCATGTTATAGTCGCCATCATAAGTTAGATTAGAATGTGAGAATGGAGGAATATGCTCCTAAGGCTTCTAAGTTTTTGTACATTGGATTAGCGTCAATGATCGTCGAGACAATTATAATTGCTGTCTGCAATAATAAATAGGTAATCGTAGGTCGCTATAATTATGTTTTAGCCTTTTTAACAAGATCGTTGGATGAGTGGTATGAACAAATACATTATTTTCTTAGTGCTATTGATACTGATAAGTTGCGGATCGCCTAAGTCATCAACAGAAGGTGCTAATGAGCCACCCAATATTATATTTATCATATCGGATGATCATGCCTATGAGGCAGTAGGAGCATATGGCAAGAGATTATCTGCTGTTAACCCGACTCCTGTGTTGGATGATTTGGCAAGTGGTGGTATGTTGTTTACAAGTGTCTTTTGTACTAATTCTATTTGTTCACCGAGTAGGGCCAATATATTAACGGGGCAATATTCTCAAACGAATGGAGTACTTGATTTGGATGGGTCGCTCAGCGCAGAAAACCAGTACTTGCCCATAGAATTAAAGAAGTTAGGTTATCAAACCGCCGTTATTGGAAAGTGGCATCTCAAGAAAGCTCCCGAAGCATTTGATTATTATAATGTACTTCCAGTACAAGGGAAGTACTTCGATCCAATCTTGTATACTAGAGAACCTGGTGATACGACTTATACAATTGATTTTCATGGAGGTATCCATAGAGCAGCAAATATCACTCAGTATACTGGACATTCTTCTGATGTGATCACGGATATCACTATCGATTGGTTAGATACCAAGAGAAAGAAAGAACAACCTTTCTTTTTGATGCATCATTATAAGGCACCTCACGATGATTTTGAATATGCACCACGTTATGAAGACTATTTGGCGCAGACCGATATACCTGAACCCGAGAACTTATATAGTCAACCTCACTTTGGTTCAGTGGCTGTGCATGGAGCTAATGATTCGCTTATACATGAGATAGGCACTTCTGTCTCAGATAGACACCAAGTTAGAAATTATACGGCTCAGTATAATATAAAAACTCAGCCAAGGGATAAGGCAACATCTGAAGCCTATCAAGAGTACGTCAAGCGATATCTAAGATGTGTCAAAGGAGTAGATGATAATCTCAAAAGACTGTTTGATCACCTTAAGGCAGAAGGTCTCTGGGACAATACAATCATAGTTTATACAGGTGATCAAGGGATGATGCTCGGAGAGCATGATTATATGGACAAAAGATGGATGTATGATGAGTCGATGCGTATGCCATTTGTGATGTCTTATCCCAATGGTATAGAGGCAGGAAGTACTTCGGACTTGTTGATCAACAACACGGATTTTGCACCGACGCTTATCGAGATGGCTGGAGGGGTAGTGCCAGACTACATGCAAGGGATGTCTTTTGCTCAGACTGTACAAGGTGGAGAACAATCTTATTGGCGCAAGGGGACATATTATCGCTACTGGATGCACTTGGTACATCATGATGTCCCAGCTCATATGGGGATTAGAACCAATGATTATAAACTTATCTATTATTATGCGGATCATTATAATCCTGCTAAAAATGGAACGAAGAGTATGACTTGGATGCCAACATCACTCTTGATAAGGCCTACCCCAATCGCATGGGAGTTCTATGACTTGAAAAATGATCCTACCGAAAGTCATAATCTCTATGATGACCAATCATATGAGAGTGTCATAGCTGAGCTGAAATTAGAATTGAAAAACTTAAGAACTACACTCAAAGAAACAGATGAGAAGTTTCCACATTTAGCGGAAAGAATAGAAGCGCATTGGGCATTATAATCATATAGATAATTAGAATATAGATGGTAACCATATGAAGAGAAGTGTGTTGAAGGTGCATCGTGAAGACAATGTCATAGTGGCATTGAGAGACTTGAAGGCAGGAGATCATGTAACTTCTGAAGGCATGGGTTTTGACCTCATCGATGACATAGATGCTAAACATAAATTTGCAATTGTTGATCTTGCTGTGGGTGATACTATTAAGATGTATGGTGTGACAGTTGGTAAAGTAGTACAGCCGATTTTTAAAGGCGCGCGGATCTCAACTGAAAATATTGTGCATGACACTACCGAATATATCATAACAGATAAGCAATTAGAATGGAGCGGTCCAGATGTGTCAACATATAAGGGTCGAACGTTTAAAGGATATCATCGTCCTGATGGGAAGGTCGGTACCCTGAACTATTGGACAGTAATCCCTTTGGTGTTTTGTGAAAATAGAAACTTAGAAACTATTGAAGCTTCTATGTTAGAACAATTGGGATATGCTAATCACAAAGACTTTGTTGTAGATACACAAGCACTAATTGATATTCACAAAAAGGGTGGTGCACCAGAGGATATACTTGCGACTGATATTATCATCGAAGGTCAAGAGATCAAACAAAATAGAATATTTAAAAATGTTGATGGTATCAAGTTTCTAAGACATGATGGCGGCTGCGGTGCCATAGATCAGGATGTAGAAACGTTGTGTCGACTACTGGCCAGTTATGTTGTTCATCCCAATGTCGCGGGTGCTACGATACTCAGTTTAGGATGTCAGAAGGCACAATACGACATGTTAGAACAAGCCATGGAGCAGATGTCGCCAAGCCATAAAAAACCAGTGTATTTTCTTGAGCAGCAACAAAGTAAATCAGAAAGACACTTCATCTCAGATGCGGTCAAGCAGACTTTTGTTGGCCTCATAGAAGCAGATAAAGTAGAGCGCTCTCCTGCACCTTTATCTAAGTTGGTGATTGGTCTTGAGTGTGGTGGATCAGATGGGTTTTCTGGTTTGTCAGCTAATCCTACTTTAGGACATACTTCAGATTTGCTGACAGAGCTAGGCGGTTCTACTGTCTTATCAGAATTTCCAGAATTAAATGGCGTACAGCAGGAACTTATAAATAGATGCACGACACGCAATCTTGCCGTGAAGTTCAAAGATCTAATGGAGTCATATAACAATGTTGCTTTTCATCAAGGATCAGGTTTTGAGGACAATCCTTCTCCGGGCAACGTGAAAGATGGACTGATCACGGATGCTATGAAGTCTGCAGGAGCAGCTAAAAAAGGAGGCACTTCTCCCATAGCAGATGTGCTTGATTATACTGAGCTGGTTACCCAGCCAGGATTAAATCTATTGTGTACCCCTGGTAGTGATGTAGAAAGTACGACTGGACTGGCCAGTGCAGGATCTAATATCATACTTTTTACAACTGGCCTTGGGACGCCCACAGGAAATCCCATCGCACCAGTCATCAAAGTATCGACCAATAATGCGCTATATGATAGAATGTCTGACATCATTGATTTTAATACTGGGGATATCATCACAGGAGATAGTACCATAGAAGAAAAAGGCACAGAGTTATTAGATTATATCATCGATGTAGCGAGTGGGGTAGAGACGCCAGCGGCAGTAAGATTAAGACAAGACGACTTTATACCTTGGAAGCGAGGCATCTCTTTATAATGATAAACTCTTGAATCATGGCTGACCAAAGCAACGTTGTTATTTCCAAAGATTTAATATTTCCATTTATACTCATTACTTTTTGTTTTGCACTTTGGGGATTTGCTAATGATATCACTAATCCATTGGTAAAGGCGTTTGGAACCATATTTAACCAGAGTGCTTTCATTAGTTCTTTTGTCCAATTTGCCTTCTATGCAGGATATTGTTTTATGGCCATACCCGCTGCTATTTTTATAAAAAAATATTCTTATAAGTCTGGTATTCTGATAGGGCTTACACTTTATGCTTTAGGTGGACTGTTGTTTATCCCTGCAAGTTTAGGTGGTATCTTCTGGCCTTTTTGTGTTTCCTTTTTTATCATGACTTGTGGTTTGAGCTTTTTAGAGACCAGTGCTAATCCATATATCCTCTCCATGGGAGATGAAGCTACAGCTACACAAAGATTGAATCTTGCTCAGTCATTTAATCCCATGGGATCCATTATAGGTATTTTAATAGCTAAAGATTATATACTCGGCAGGTTAAACAAACTCAGTTCTTCGGAACGTATAGAGCTCTCGGCAGACCAATTTGAACTTGTAAAGATGCAAGATTTGTCTATAGTCAGAGGCCCTTATGTGACGATTACAATTGTACTGGTTGTCGTCTTTCTGCTGATCTATTTTACAAAGATGCCCAAGAAAGATGGGGATGGATCTACACTGGATTTGAAAGGAACCTATAAGAGATTGATGGCCAATCAAAAATATAAAGAAGGTGTCATCGCCCAAGCTTTTTATGTCGGTGCACAGATCGCTGTATGGACGTATACCATTCATTATGGTACAGAAGTCTTGATGGGTGAAGGAATGATAGAATCTGAAGCTGCCGCATATGCAGTCAATTATAACTTCTATGCTATGATCATCTTTGTTGTATCCAGATTTATTTGCACCTTTTTGCTGAAATACATCAATCCCGGAAAACTCTTAATGTACCTCTCTATACTTGCGTTGATTTTTTTGATACCAGTCATCTTCGTGGGTGGGAGAATAGGTTTGTATGCGCTCATCAGTATATCTGGATGCATGTCATTGATGTTTCCAACCATTTATGGTATAGCTTTAAAAGGTATCGGTGAGGATGCAAAACTTGGTGCAGCTGGACTCGTTATGGCTATCGCTGGAGGTTCTTTGTTACCTCCGATTCAAGGTATTGTATTGGACAATATGGGTGTAGAGCTATCTTACTTGGTCCCTATTATCTGCTTTGTAGTGATTGCAATATTTGGTCTTAGAACAGTCAAAAGGTCTTTTAGCTAATTAGAATTTTTAAAAATCCTGCATGATGAATCGACTATGCTTTGCTTGTGATCTTAAGGATGATCCTAAGGCTATAGCCAAATATAAAGAACATCATAAATCAAAAAATGCTTGGCCAGAAATCATCGAAAGTATCAGAGATGCTGGTGTCTTGGATATGGAGATATATCTGATCGGCAATAGACTCTTTATGATCATGGAAGTGAGCGAAGAGTATGATACCCTAAAAAATGCAGAATTAGATGCCAGCAATCCTAAAGTGCAAGAATGGGAAGAGCTCATGTCCACGTTTCAACAATCTGTGCCTTGGGCATCAGAAGGTCAGAAGTGGACACCTATGGATCGCATCTTTAAGTTATGATTTAGACTGACGGAGGTTTTTATGGGCACAAGGCATTTGTCTATTATAATTTAACTTAGCACCACATGGATTTAAATCTTAAGGATAAAGTCTTTATCGTTTCAGGAGGAAGTAAAGGCATAGGGGAAGGCATCAGCAGAGTGTTGGCAAAGGAGGGTGCTAGACTTGTTATAGCAACGCGTTCTCAAGGGAGCGTAACAGAAGAGTTGGCCGATGAGCTAAGGGCAGATGGCACAGCTGTAGAGATTGCCTATGGGGACCTCCAAGACATACAGAAGTGCAAGGCAGCGATAGATCTGGCTTTAGAAGTTTATGGCAGTATAGATGGCGTTGTCAATAATGCTGGTGTGAACGATGGTGCTGGACTCACTGCTGGACCTGATGCCTTTCGTAAGTCCATAGAGGTTAATCTTTTTCATTATTATAATCTTGTCCACTTTGCTCTTCCTTCTCTCAAGAAGTCCAGAGGGGCGATTGTTAATGTTAGTTCTAAAGTGGCCATCACTGGACAGGGAGGGACCTCGGGATATGCTGCTTCTAAGGGAGCACAATTAGCACTCACAAGAGAATGGGCAGCAGAACTCTTGCCATATTCTATCCGAGTCAATGCAGTTCTACCAGCTGAGGTGATGACACCGCTTTATCGTAAGTGGTTGGACACGACATTTGAAGATCCTGGTTCTAAAGAAAGGCAAATCAGTGCTAAGATACCTTTAGAGCAAAGAATGACAACGGCTGAGGAAATAGCCAATATGGTTGCGTTTTTACTATCGGATAGCTCTAGTCATACCACTGGGCAGTTTATGTCCATCGATGGAGGTTATACCCATCTTGATAGATCGCTCACTTAGTAAATTATGATATAATCATGAATCGACTCCTCTTGATATTTATAAGCTTACTGGTTTTTAGCCAATGCGGAAAGAAGAGTGTAGACAATTATACTTTCAAGGTGAGTTTATGGGCCAATCAAAATCATACGTGGTATTTGGCATTTGATCACTTTAAGACGATTCTAAAAGAGCGATCCGGTGGAAGAATCAACATAGAAGTTTATCCATCTGAGCAACTTGCTAAAGAGATAGAATCTATCCGTCTTATCCAAGCTGAGGTCATAGATATGACCGTGACAGCTTCTTTGTTAAGTAACTGGATAGACGTAGCCGCTTTCTGTGAGATGCCATTCTTACTGCGCAATGAAGCAGACAAAGACTACTTGATCAATGGCCCACTTGGCGCCCAAATCAAAAAGGAAATATTAGAAAAAACAGGCTTAAGGGTCTTGGGGCTATTTGAAAGAGGCCAACGTCAACTGACGACTAATCGACCTATTAAGCATCCTGATGATCTAAAAGGGATGATACTGCGAGTGCCCAATGTTCCATCTTTTGTGACCGCTTGGAGTGCGATGGGAGCGAAGCCTACACCGATGGCTTTTTCTGAAGTGTTTACCTCGCTACAGCAGGGTACAATAGAGGGACAAGAAAATCCCCTTGAGTTGATCCTAAGCGCGGGATTTTCAGAAGTGCAAGAATATGTAAATATGACAAATCACGTCATGAGCTGGAGCTATCCTGTGATAGGTGAGAGGCAGTTTGAGCGACTACCCGATGACTTACAAAGCATATTCTTACAGGCAGCTCAAGAGATGCAAGATTTCGAACGTAATTTATATTTGAAAAACCAAGACAAAGTAAGACAACAACTGATAGAGAACGGGATGGAATTTGTACAGGTTGATAACGACGCATTTAGTAAAAAGTGCGAAGCCGCCATATTTGAAAGTTTGTCTATCGATATGAAGAAGGTGTACAAAGACTTCATCACGGGAAGACCCGATATAATTAACATTGATAATTAACCATGCCGCATAAAATCATCGACAGACTTCTTAAGTATGGCACGCTGCTATGCACTTTAGCATTCTTAGTTAGTGTGCTGCTTCAGATCTTTGCTAGATTTTTGTTAGCATCAGCTCCCTCATGGACAGAGGAAGCATCAAGGTTGTTTTTTATTTATGCTATTGCATTTTCTGCGGGTAGTGCCATAAAGGGTGGGTACTATGTAAGCCTCGAGTACTTTTTCAATCTTTTTCCTTTGAGATATAGGACTACCCTTGAGAAAGTGACTTTGTTTTTTAATAGTGCGCTTTTTGGGTTGACAACTATATATGCTTTTAAGTTTGTTGGTTTAGGTTTATTAGAAAGTTCTCCAAGCATGTCTATCTCTATGGCAGTGGCGTTTTTTAGTATGGTTATCTTGTTTGGCTCTTTGTGTTTTTATTCTATTCGTGCACTACTTAAGCTGATCTGGTAGTATGGGGCTCACTATCTTGATTTTTGTTTTTGTGGTTTGCTTGTTCACCAGATTTCCTATTGCATTTGCTCTTGGTCTATCTTGTGTGGCCTATCTCTTATACGCAGGTACGCCTCTGATCGTAGTCCCGATGAAGATGTACTCTGGGCTTGATATTTTTGTTTTGCTTTCTGTGCCTGGTTTTATACTAGCAGGTAACCTGATGAATCATGGAGGTCTAACAGATAAGATCATCACTTTTTGCAATAGCTTGTTTGGACATATCAGAGGAGGATTAGCTTTGGCAAATGTTGGCGCCTCGATGTTGTTTGCAGGTATATCGGGAACGGCAGTTTCAGACACTGCGAGCATAGGCTCTATCATGATACCTGCTATGAAGAAAGAAGGGTATGATCCTGACTTTGCCTGTGCAGTTACTGCAGCTTCATCCACAGTGGGACCTATCATACCACCAAGTGTACCGATTATAATTGCGGCTACATTATGTGGCTTATCGGTGGGGAAGCTCTTTTTAGCAGGTGCTATCCCTGGTTTATTATTGGGCTTAGGGATGATGTCAGTGGCGTACTATATTTCTCGTAAGAGGGCTTATCCAAAGCACGAAAGAAAAAGCTTCAAGGAAGTAGCTAAGAGTTTTATAGATACGTTTTGGGCATTGCTGATGACGTTTATTATTTTATTTGGGATCATAGGCGGCATCTTTACGCCTACGGAAGCATCAGTCATAGCTGTCCTATACGCTCTCTTTATTGGATGGGTAGTGTATAAGAAGCTTTCATTTAAAAGGGTTCAAGTAATCGCATTGACATCGATGAAGACCTCTTCTTCTTTGATGATTCTGATAGGCTTTGCCAATCTGTTCGGTTGGATTCTAATTGTAGAAAACTTCCCACAATGGATATCGCAAGAGATCATCAGTTTTTCTGACAACCCATATATCGTACTTCTCTTGATTAATCTCGTATTGATCTTAGTAGGAACCTTTATGGAGACCATAGCTGCTTTGCTCATCCTGTTTCCTATTTTATTGCAAGTGGCAGTTTCTGTTGGAGTAGACCCGATTCATTTTGGCGTTATCGCTGTGCTTAATCTGATTATCGGCTTAACGACACCTCCTGTGGGAGTTTGCTTATTTGTCGCTGCATCGATAGGTAAGATATCCATGGAGCGGATCAGCAAAGAGATGATCCCCTTTTATGTGGTCAGCTTGATTGTACTAACCTTAGTGACCCTCTTTCCAAGTCTCTCTACATACTTACCTAGCCTATTGATGTAAGAGATGGATTGTCGCGATAACACTACACTTGAAAGATTTTTATAAAAGATCTGACCAACAAAAGGTGAGTAGACGATAGTTCGAGGAAGGATACTCCAATTGAGTAAAAAATATGTGCTCAACAAGAATAACAGATAGAAGTAATTGCTTCTGCCAAGACTTGGTTCAATAAATTTATAATCAAACCAAAATGGCAGATCACCTTCGACACATATCGGCATTTCATTTTAATCACAATAAATAACTTTATGGTTACCTTGATCCATCATTATGGTAATTATGCGTGTACATTTGGTTTTATTGTTGTCATTGATTTTTGGATCCATAAGGGCTCAAACAATTTATGAGTACCCAGTTATTAAAGAATATGGCGGTATCTACTCAATCGATCAGGCTACTGTCCTTGCCGATGCTCAACAGAGATATGATATTGTCATTGATGTATATTCAGGAGAGGATCCTGCGCAATTGAATAAAGCTCTGAACAATGTTGCTCGAATGATAAATCTTCATGCCATATCTGGCGTACATCCTGATTCCATTCATGTGGTATTGGCTATTCATGGCAATGCTACAAAAACTGTTCTTAAAGACGGTGCCTTTGCAAGTCGATATGGTGTTGATAATCCAAACAATGATTTGATAATAGCATTAAGTGATGCAGGTGTAAAACTTACTGTTTGTGGTCAGTCATTAATCGGTAGAAAGATTGATATAGATGAGGTACATAAACATGTCGAGATTGCCACTTCTATGCTCACAACCGTTACCAACTATCAGCATAAGGGATATACCTTACTTAGGTTTTAGACTTTGGGTTTTACCTCCTTGGTATGTAATAGATAGAGATATCTACTTCTTAATTAGCATGATAATCCATGCTATAAGTGTCACCTTTTAGAAGTTAACAATTAGAGTATGAGCATATCTAATCTACCGTGCTCATACCTGATGCCTCGATACGATACTTCAAAGGTGAAATGCCCTTCAATTGCTTAAACTGTTTATAAAAAAAAGGTATGGACTCATAGCCGCAACTATATCCTATCTGTGATACCGGCCAGTCGGTATCGATTAACATCCGACACGCAATATTGATCCGATAAACTCCTAAGAACTTAAAAAAGGATTGTCCCATCATCTTTCTAAAGAATCGAGAGAATGACTGCTCAGTCATACCCACTATCTCAGCGACATCTAATAGTCTCACTTTGGTGTTATAATGTTCTGCAATATATTCATGTAGTAATGCCATACGCTTTTGATAAGCAGAAGAAAAACTGTGATCAAAACTATTGACAGATAAGGTCTCATATCGGCATTGGGTGAGCTGCGCTAAGATGTCTAACTGACCAAGGACTAAGTCAGAACCGGACAGATCTGGAAGTGCTAAGATCGAGTCAATTATAGAGGAGATGTCCTCTTTGTGATAGATGATGCCACGTGATGAGGCATCTATCATCTCAAATACAGCTTGCATCTCTGGTAACTCAGGTATCAGTCCATTATTCCATTGGACAACTGTAGATACAGAGTTGCGGGCCTTATCAGCGTAGTTCTTCCAGTAGTGCGGCAGATATGACTTAATGAGCACTAACTCTCCTTCCTCATATGAACCGATATGATCGCCCACAAACCTTGTCCCCTTACTCGACTCTATAAATGTCAACTCGTGCTGCGGATGAAAATGCCAAGGTGTTTTAAAATGCGGCTCGTCATATCGAAAAGCAACGATGGATTGCTGTCGACCTAACTCTACTTGCTCAAAAAATGGTTTCACTTACTGCTAAAGTAGCTTATTCGGCCTTACTATATTTACATAAGTTGAATTAATGACAGAATAGGAGATAAAATTGTCAGAATAGTGGAAGGCACCGTATCAAGTATGAACCATCTTTAGTCACTGGTAATCAAACAAGTGTTATGGACAAAAGTGCAATGGATGATCCCTTTGAAGAAGCCCGATTAGAACGGGGTTATGAACAGATCGATGATCAAAATGATCCAGTAGTCATGGTGCTGAGGCACAAGGATGTACGCAAGTGTGCCCACCAATGGAAGACCTTTCAATCGGGCGCAAAACCAGGTAGAATCGTTGTTCCCTCGGAGGTAAATATCCGAGACACGCGTCAGATCCCTTTTGAAGTGGATCCACCAGAGCACGGTGCGTACAGAGCGTTGATGGAAGAATGGTTTAGAAGACCCTTGTTACCAGATTATGAAGCGAGTCTGACGGACATCATAGATGATATTATAGATGGCGCCCTACAGACTAATAATCTGGAAGTAGTTGAACAATTCGCATTGCCACTCCAATCCAGAGCACTAACCTTACTTTTAAATATACCTCATGAAGAATCCGAAGTTTGGATCTCTTGGGGCACTCATGTGTTTCGTAGCGACGACACTAAGTTAGATGCTTCTAAAGCTACTATCCTCTATGACTACATAGATACACAAATTGAAAAAGCTATATCCTTACCTGGTGATGATCTGTATTCTAAGTTGTTAGCGTCTGACTTCCAAGATAGAAAGTTAACAAAAGAAGAAGTCAAGGGAGTCATGATATTAACATTTGCAGGAGGTAGAGATACAATCATTAATTATGTTACTAACACGATAGCATACCTTGGCAACCATCCGGAAGCTTTACAGCTGATTAAAGAGCAACCTGAGATCTGCAATCGGGCTGTTGAAGAGTTAGTGCGATACTTTTCGCCATTGACACATATGGGCAGAGTAGTAAAGGAAGATACTTATGTATGCGAACATGCCATCCTAAAGAATACTCGTATCTCTTTGTGTTGGGCTTCTGCTAATAGAGATGCTTCAGTCTTTGAACACCCCAATGAAGTAGTCTTAGATCGTAAGGTCAACCCTCATGTAGCCTTTGGTTTTGGTACACACAAATGCCTCGGTGCAACGCATGCCAGACAGCTCATGAAGGTGCTCTTAAAAAGCCTATCAAAAAAAGTACAATCCATAAAGATCATTGATCAAAAAGAAAATGTAGAAGAGTGGGGCACCATCAATCGTAAAGTGGGATATGATGCACTCAATGTCTCTTTTCATTCTAATTAAACAATACTTGATTAAAATATATACATGGTAATTATCAATTTTAAAACCAAAGACGGACAAGTCATCTCAACTGAAGGAAGGAAAGGCTCTCTTATGGAGTTGGCAAGAGATAACAATGTCAAAGGCATCGACGGGGATTGTGGAGGTGTTTGTTCATGTGCCACATGCCACATATATGTAGCTCCAGAAGATACGGACAAGTTTCCGACAGCATCTGACATAGAAAAAGATATGTTAGAGTTCGAAGACAACACAACAGAACATAGTCGCCTCGCTTGTCAATTAGAAATTAATGAATCCTTAAACAACATCACCCTTACTGTCGCTAACGAATAGGGGTTGATCTTCATGAATTATCATACGGCATTTTGAAAATCCGTATCAATTTTCATTATAAATAAACTACAACACATTTTTCAAATTTGAATAAGTCAATCATTATTATAGGTGCCAGTCACGCTGGCACATCCCTAGCCTTCGCGCTGCGCAAAGAAGGCTGGCAAGCCAATATTATACTTATAGAGAAAGATCCAAACCTACCATATCACAGACCACCATTATCAAAAAAATTCTTGACATCTGATATGGATATTGATCAACATCTTTTAATGGCGCGGGAGAGTTATGATAAGCATGAGATAGACTTAAGATTAGGTTTAGAGGTCACAGGTGTAGACAAGTCGCATAAGGCCATCACATTGAGCAACGGGATCGTATTGTCATATGATAAACTCGTGTTGGCCACTGGAGCAACTCCCTTCATACCTCCTATCAAGGGCATTAAAGGTATTCAAGATGTTTTCTATTTGCGTACAGCTAAAGATGCAATGGATATCAGAAGCGCATGCCGAGCTATTGATGCTCCGAGTATCTTAATCATAGGTGGAGGATATATAGGATTAGAATGCGCAGCATCATTAAAGCAACTGGATGTGTCTGTTACGATATTAGAAAGAGAAAATCGATTACTATCAAGAGTGACGGCGCCAGAGATGTCGGATTTCTTTTTAAAGTTGCATACAGAAAAGGGAGTTGAGATCAATCTCAAAAAGAATGTTACTTCGATCGAGCGGGCTCATAACAAAGTAGCTGTGCTTTGTGATGATGGAGCTCAGTATGATGCAGATCTCATCATCGTGGGTGTTGGCGTAAGCCCTAATGTTGCTCTTGCGGAGCAAGCTGATCTTAAAACCCACAACGGTATCTGTGTCGATGAAAAAACACAAACATCAGATCCAGATATTTATGCAATCGGCGATTGTACCGAACATTATAACAAGCACTATGATACTACTATAAGATTAGAATCTGTTCAAAATGCCGTAGATCAAGCGAAGGTTGCAGCTAAAGCTATATGTAAGAAAGAAACAGGTTACGATGCGGTACCATGGTTTTGGTCGGATCAGTATTATGTGAAGTTGCAGATGGTAGGACTATCGTCGGGTTAT
>CALDEM010000040.1 GCA_937942435.1 uncultured Saprospiraceae bacterium | reverse complement strand
TACATCTTTATAATTAGAAAACTGGAATCTTGGATTACATACACACAGAAAGGTCAAGTCAACTGCACCAGTATTCTCTATGCACTGAGGTATATTGGGTTGGATGATAACACAGTCACCAACAACTAGTTTTTGAGATTCATCATTTATGGTAGCGATGCCTTCTCCAGTCAGGATATAATATATCTCCGATGTATCACTTAAAGTATGAAGTCTCGTCTTAACGCCGGGCTCCACTCTTGCTTGGGCTATAGAGACCTTCTCAGAGTCACTATTGTTAAGTATCTCAATAATATGACAACCTTCATCAGTAAGATACTCTTGTCCTTTGTCCGTTTTATAAACTATCATGTTTTCTCAATTCTAAGTAACAATCCCTTCATCTGTCAAGCTACTCTTTAAGAGCTTGGCATATCGATCACGATCTACACTATGTATAAACTGAACTGCTTTTGTATCCGATGTTAATTCAGCATCTATAAAACCTCTGTAAGGATCTTCATGTGCTCCACCTCTCACTGACATGATGAAGTACTCTTTTCTTTCTATCAATGACGGATCAAGTGCGACTGCCATGGCCAAGGGATCAGCCAGATTAACTGCGACCTCCTCTTCGTTATCATGCATCCATTTGATTCTTACTTTTTGTATGTCTGCTGCAAAGGTAGCGAGGTCAGTTCCAATGTCCCTAAACTCTTCTACCTCTTCAATCGAAAAGGCTGAACTAGCTAAAGTAGAGTCCCATCCTATCATGGTAAACTGAGCGTCTGTCTTAAGAACTATCTGTGCTGCCTCAGGGTCGGCCCAGATGTTATACTCTGACATAGGTGTAACATTTCCCGGAAGGGTAACCAGTCCGCCCATGATATAGATACGCTTTGCTAGTGATAAAATCCCAGCCTCCCTTTGCTCAATGAGCGCAAGGTTAGTCAACGGGCCTAGACAGATAATCTCCAACTCATGAGCATGTTCTTTTAGTGATGTTATAAGATGATCTTGGGCATCTCCTTCTTCAGGGATCCTACCTGTAAGATCAAGCCCTATATCACCCAGGCCATCTTTGCCATGTATGAAGTCAGCAGTATCAAGTATGCGCATGATTGGTTTAGCAGCACCTACATAGACAGGTGCATCATGGTCGCACAACTCACGGATGTACAACACGTTCTGCACCACACAATCCAATGGGACGTTACCTCCAGAAGTGCTGACTCCTACTATATCAATCTGCGGATGTCGCATCGCCATGATCAAGGCTATGGCGTCATCGGTACCAGCATCTGTATCTATAAAAAACTTCCGTAGGTCTTTACTCATTTGCTTCATTCAATCGCTTATCCAAACACCTCAAAGGCAGATTTTGTTAGATTTGGCCAAGAAATCCTACAATTTTGCGTTAGAAACAAAAATGAAACAGTTATGGCAGAAAAAGTAATCCCAGTAGTAGATCTTTCGCAATTCACAGAAGGAACTCCTGAGCAAAGGACAGAATTTGTCAGACAATTGGGTGAAGCGTTTCATAATATAGGATTTGTAGGAGTAAAAAATCACGGCATCCCTAAGCAACTCATCGATGATTTTTACAAGTATTCTAAAGAGTTTTTTGCCCTGACAAAGGATACAAAAGTGAAATATGAGATACCTGGACTGGCTGGCCAACGAGGATATACCTCCTTTGGCAAAGAGCAGGCGAAAGGCGCCAAGGTTGCAGATCTCAAAGAGTTTTTTCAGATCGGACAAGAGGTCGCAGAAGGTCATCCACTAAAAGCAGAATACCCAGACAACGTCAATGTCATGGAAGCTCCAGAGTTCACACAGTTGGGGAAGGATTTATATAAAGCATTTGAGAAAGCTGGAGCTCAGCTCTTAAAAGCTATAGCCATACATCTTAATCTTGGCGAAGGTTACTTCGATGAGCGGATCAATGATGGACTTAGCATACTCAGAGCTATACACTATCCGCCGATAACTGAAGAACCAAAAAGTGCCGTTCGTGCCGAGCAACACGAAGATATCAACTTGATCACCCTATTAGTAGGTGCTTCAGCTGGAGGGCTGCAACTCCTTAATATGGAAGACAAGTGGTTACCTATCACTCCAGAAGAAGATGAGATAGTGATCAACGTCGGAGACATGCTACAAAGATTGACCAACAACTATCTGAAGTCAACTACGCATAGAGTCGTAAATCCACCAAAGGAAGAATGGCACAAACCAAGATTGTCCATACCTTTCTTTCTGCACCCTAAGGCAGACATGGATCTTAGCTGTCTGGACTCTTGTATATCTGATGATCATCCTATCCAGTTTGAGCCGATAACTGCCGGTGGGTACTTAGACGAGCGCTTAAGAGAGATTGGCTTGAAGAAGTAATACTTCAGACCTTTCAACAGCGTATTCAGTAGATAAATCATAGGCTTCAGTAGAATAGTCAGAGTTGATACGGTCGACATAGTGGATATTTATCTCCTGTTGCAACCTTGATAAATATCAATCGTTTTAATAAAAACAAACACTATGAAAAACTTCCATCACGTCTTACTGCTCGTCTCTTTAATCTTAACCCAATCAGGCTTATTAGCTCAGGAAACAGAGACACGCAGTCTGGGTTCTTTTGACGGGATATCTGTATCGCAAAGTATCGATGCAGAACTAATCAAAGGCAATACAAATGAAGCCACTATCACTGTGCGCAATGTTGATCTCGATGACGTCATCACAGAGGTTGAAGGCGGTGTGCTTAAACTTAGAATGGTAAAGAAGTGGAACGTCAATTGGGGTGGCAAGAAAAAGAAAGTACAGATTGTACTGACCTATGCCGACTATCCTAATTACATAAGTGCAAGTTCGAGTGCAGATGTAATCAGTCGCGATAAAATCATAACTGAAAGATTAGAAGTTAATGCCAGCAGTAGTGCCGATGTAATAATCGAAGTAGACGTAGACCAATTAGAAAGTAACGCCAGCTCAAGTGCAGATATTGAGATATCAGGATCAGCAGATAAAGCCTATGTTAAAGTCGCATCAAGTGCAGACTTCTTGGGTAAGAGACTATCTACTAAAATTGCAGATCTATCAGCAAGCTCAAGTGGTGATATAGAACTCCGAGTTAGTGATGAGCTGAGTGCTAAGGCAAGCTCCAGTGGGGATATCTCCTACTATGGTAATCCGGATGTAAAAAAAGCCAAAAAGTCTTCAAGCGGAGAGATCTCAAGAGAAGGCAGATAAAAAAGAACAACCTGTGTATAAAGGCATCATTTGAATCAAATGATGCCTTTATTTTATGTTATAGCGCCATGCTCTTTGGTCTGAGTAAAAGAGCTTAAAAAAAGTTAGACCAAATTGTTAATTTAACCCTATGAATGGAAACCCTTTTTTCTATTCAGTAGGATTGTTTGTTCTCGTTACCGCTGTATCAATCTTGCTGAAGCGCACATTCCGTATACCTTACGATAGAAGAACGCTTGTTGCAAATGTTCTTTCTCTTGTAATAGCTGTAATTACATGGTTTGTTTTTGATGTGGATCCGCTCAAGGAGTTGACAGAAGATACTGGATCTACATGGCAAGAAAAGTTGATGGCACTACTTGTTATTGTTTTCTTCTTTAATGCTCTCATACAATTTCTATTCTGGTTTGCCTATGCTATCATCCGGCACAAAGACTGGATTAAGATGCCGAGGTTTTTGTTTAACATCTTTTCTTTTATCATCATCATTGGTGTCATCCTCATCTCTATCAAAGAGATTTTTAATCAAGAGCTAGACGGACTATTAGTGACGTCGACGGTCGTATCAGCTGTTATTGGTCTTGCGCTTCAGAGTACATTAACCAATCTTTTCTCTGGATTCTCCTTGCAGATAGAATCTCCTTTTAACATAGATGATTGGGTAAGTCTGGGAGGACATGAAGGGAAGGTAGTCAGTCAAAACTGGAGAACAGTAACGCTACTCTCAAGAGAAAATCACAGAGTCTCGCTCACCAATGCCTTTGTTGCAGAAGACAAGATTATAAATTACTCACGACCTACCAGAAGACAGATTCATAACTTCTACATAGAGTTGGATTATAGTCATCCTCCTAACAAGGTAAAAAAGGTCTTAAGGGATGTTCTTAATGAGATAGAAGAAGTAGATCTTGATACTAACCACGGTGCTTTCGTAGTAGACTATATGGGTAGTGGCATCAAGTACTGCTTGAGATATTGGCTCTATGATTATGCTGATATTCTTTTGATTCAAGATGTCGTCTTAACTCGTGTATGGTATGCTCTGAAGCGTAATGGCATCAAGATACCTTATCCGACTACAGAAGTACAGATGCATATGCTTGAGGACCCTGGAGGTGAAGCAGACCATATAGATCATGATTATGTTGTTAAGTATCTTTCTCGACTTGATTGGCTCAAAGGGATGCAAGCAGAAAACATTGAAAAGCTCGCTAACAATGCCAAGTTAAAGCTCTATGCCAAAGGAGATCTGATGGTCAAGCAAGGAGCAGAAGGCAACTCTATGTTTATCATCATAGATGGGCATGCTAAAGTAATCTTGCGCAGTGAGCACAACAACAACATCGAAATAGCAGAAAAGCTTGCAGGAGAATTCTTTGGTGAGATGAGTCTCTTAACTGGAGAGCCAAGAACAGCTTCGATAAACGCCGGCGTAGATTGTCATGTTCTGGTTATAGACAAAGAGGCATTCTCATCGTTGATAATATCAGATGAGAAGATACTCGCAGAGTTTATAGAAACACTTGTAGAAAGTAAGTCTAACATTGCCGCAGCAATAGAAAAAGAATCTAAGAACTCTCAGGTTACTGAGGCTTCAGCTTATAAGATTGTATTTGATAAGATATGGACTTACCTCAAGGCTAATTAGCATATTTGGCCGGACCGCTTAAGGACAACTACTTAGAAGCCGCCCTTTCTTTCTCTTCTTCAGCAGCTTCTAACTTTTCTAAATGCTGCATCTTAACTGGAGCTCTATGCTCTCGTGCATAATCTGTATGATATGAGTGGCTCGTCAAAAACTTAATCTGTATCGTATCAAAAATCTCATCCAGATTATGAAAAATAGAATATGATTGCCACTCCTCTTTTAGTCTATGGCCAATTGTCTCAAAGTCATCTCGTCCCAAGTAATCAAGATCTGCATCACACAAGATCGTTGCTAAAAAAGTATTAGGATCTTGTGGGATCTTGGTAGCCATGATAAGGGAGCTTACAATCTCAATATCCGACTTTGAATAATCGTGCTTTTGCATTAACTCAGTCGTGATCCGTGCACTCGCTTCCTCATGATCTCTATAAGTTTCGATGAATCCTACATCATGACCTGCCGCAGCTATGCGAAGAAGAGAAGCATCATGATCGTCTATCTTATAGTGATCTATATAGAACTTGCATACTCCGAGCACATCTTTGGTATGATGTATACTGTGATAAGTCAACTCCTCAGCTAACTGCTCATCCAGTATAGCAAATAATTCTTCTTTAATTAAATCTTCTCTCATCGTGAGCCAATCTGTTGATGCACAAACATAATTAAGACGAAACTTGAAGAAAAAGTCTCGAACTTAATTTAAAATGGCGTGCTGTATAGGATGATCCACAAAGTACATTTCAAGATCGTCCATGTTCTTAACACTGATACTACCTCGTTTGCTGCACTGATAGTGTTCTTTTATCAACTCATAAGTTGTAGAACTAATATTAATCTTCTGAGCAGAAGACTGCCCTTCGATTCGCGAAGCAACATTAACAGTATCACCCCATATGTCATATGCGAACTTAGTTACACCCACGACACCTGCAATAATCGGGCCCGAATGGATGCCAATGCGGGCGTCAAAGCGCGCTAAGCCCTTTTTCTCGCGCTTTTTATTCCATTCATCTAAAAACGCTACCATCTCAAAGGCTGCACTTACAGCATCAATAGCATGAGTCTTTGTCGTGCGAGGTACGCCGCTGGCACACATATAAGAATCACCTATAGTCTTGATTTTCTCTATGTTGTGCTTAGCGATTATGTTATCAAAGGCGATAAAACATTCGTCCAAGGCAGCTATCAGTTCTTGGGGGGATAAAAGCTTACTTATCGCACTAAATCCTATGAAATCAGTAAACACGACAGTGCACTGCTTAATCATTCTGGTTTTTACCTTTTGGTTCTCCTTGAGCTCTTGTGCTACAAACTGCGGTAATATATTGAGTAGTAACTCTTCAGAACGTTCCTTTTCTTTTTCAATCTCTTCATTCTTATCCTCTAAAGCCAAGTTTGCCTTCTTAGTAGATAAGAACATCCATGAGACAAGCCCCGCGATGAGCATACCCAATATCGATAACATCAGAAAGAACTTCCGCTGCGATGACCTGAGTTGTAGTTCCGACTCTTGTAGCTGCAAGGTGGACTCTTGTAATTCTAATTTTGAATCTTGAAGTTCGATCTCTGATTCTTGTTCTCTGATGAGTCGATCTTGATTAACTAACTCAAATGAATCCAACGCCGCTATGAACTTCAACGAATCAATCATGCGCAGATTAAACTGAAGTATTGCTTCTTTATTAGCTTGATCCTTGGACATCTTACTGATCAGCGCTGCCCGTTGATTAAGCTGTCTTTCACTTTGCTGTATAGTCTCGGATAGTTTGACTTGAAGTCCTTCGAGCCTTACTCGCTCTGATTTGAGCTGTTCTATTTCTAAAAAAGCTGATTCTTTATCTCGCTTTTTAAATTGATTGAGTTTTTTCTCTTGCTCTAGTGCCGCCAACTGTTGTTGCTCAGTAGTAAGCATAGACTTAAATGATTGATTCATCTTAGCTATCTCAGGCTTCATCTTAGCACTCACCTTAGTGATGAGTTGGTCTGTTAGCTCTAGCGCATCCGTAACCATGGATGTAGGAGGCTCTCTCTTGATGATGTCCTTCAAAACCTTAATGAGCTCTTCTATATGCTTGTCTTCTGGAGAGAACCTGTTGGCTATCAGCTTAGCTTTGTTAAAGTGTATAACTGTAACTGCATTGCCACCCAAAGACCGACCCTTCTTGACTGCTCGGTCCATGAGATCGATCGCTTCTTCATACGCCCCTGACTCGGCAAGCGCTTCAGCTCCATCAAATGCTAATGAGATGTACTTAGCTCCACTAAGAGATCGGAGCTCTTTTTTGTAATCAGAGTGACTCTTTTGAGCGGAGATAACTTGAGCAACAAGCAGGAGACCCACAGCTAAACAAAAAGTGATGTACGTTCTCATAAATCCTGCAGTGGTGATGTAGCTCGAATATATCGCAATTGAAGATCAATACAATCACGATAAATAGTGATATTTTAACATTTTGTCGTCTTGGACAACCTAATTTTCGTTCATTGGATCATCTCGGATAGTTATGGTTGTAGATTGACGATTTCCATTATGTATGATAGTTACATTATATATACCCTCATTAGCCATCGGTAGCCCATACTCTTCTGGTAAAGCATAGCTCAGATAACTCTTGGTCAACGGCTCAAGAGCTTTTCTTTGACTATATGGGGTTTTCGCTGTCGAAAACGCTCTATACATCCGCTTTATCGATGATGCAGAGTTGTTTGCCATGATATTTTTGAAGAGCTCATGTATATCATCCTTTTGCACTTTCGTAAATGCTTGAGATTCAAACTCTCTATCCCAATATATACGATTGACACCTTGTATTACTCCTACTTTTAACTCCTTATCATGTAGACCAGCTCTATCACTAATAACGACAACTAGTGAATCAATAATTGGATCATTGACTATAAATGAAAGAGCCACCTGATTATTAAAGCCTGCTCTTGGGTTAGAATTGATATTGTCAATCGTTGCAGGGTTCTCTCCCGCAAACCAGAAGTGACCTCGTTGTCCACCTCTACTTATGTTATGCCAAAGAGTAGAAGGCTTCTGTTCTAAAAGATGAAAACCTTTACTATCTCCATTGCCACTGAGTTGTTGTAGTGGAGAGATGTCGTCCATGATCCATAGACTTCTACCATGAGTACCGATGATTAGGTCGTTCAGGTTATCACAATATTCACAATGATGTGATCTCATATCTCAGAAGAATCTCAGTTAGAATAATTACGAGTTCTTAAGATAAGCTTTTATTGCAACTTCTACTGTATGTAGTCGACCAATCTCGACGAACCCATGACCGACCTTACATGTGTATACATCGTATCGGTCCTACTTTCTTGATTCTTGAGTATGTCTGACGCCAGCAATCCATAGGTCATCGCTCCCTTTGCCCCTACTCCTGACATACCACCTAAAACAATCAGGCTCTTATCAAGTTGGCTTCCTTCTCCAAGTACAGGGGTAACCAACGGAACTTCGTTATCAGTTAAAGAGTAAACACAAGAGTACCCATGATCAAAGATTATATCTTCTTCACTAATTGGTAATCCCAGTAATTGAAAATAACCTAGTGTACTGTTGAAGGCCCAGTCTCTTTCATTTTGATTTAAGTCTAATCTCCAAACCTGATCCATGTCTTTTACAACAGATCGCTGAAAGTGGCCACCTATCTTGATCACAGGTATACCGTCTTCATAATACTCGATCATTGAGAAGAAGGTGCCATCTCTGGTGCCTTTAGAACTATTGATTACTGGATATGCATCTTTTAACTTTTGTATATCGCTTTCTGGCAAATCTTCATACACCTCTTTTCTAATCTTATAAAATGCTAAGAAGACTCTTTGCGGATTAATTAAGTCATCAAAATATGGTGCAACATCTTTTAACAGCACGCCAGTATAAGGGCCGGCCGCGGATATAACTTTCTTTGACTTTAGGGTATAAGTCAAGTCTTTAGTTTTATCAAGTATTTCTATTTCATATAGTCCTTCTACTTTCTTGAGCGACCTTACTTCTGAGTTGTGCCTTACTTCTCCATGATTGATGTTGATGCCTTGGTGTAGATAGTTAATCAATTGTTCGGGATTAATGGTGCCACTATAGTTGTTGTACTCTCTCTGAAGTAGGACATCCTCCGGCAAATCAACGTCAAACATCTTTTTTGCTTCTTCTGGCGTAACCGCCATTTTATAATCGACCTCTTGTCTAATCAGTGATGCTAAGAGCTTGTCATGGATGGTCATTTTGCCGAGATACGATACAGGTTGAGTAGTATAGATGTCGGATATACTATAATCGTTACTCTTGGTCTTAACATTTAGAAAGTCTATGAGATTCTCTACTTCATCAACTGAGGTGTTATGCATGTAAGACCACATATCATCCCCTCGATTACTACTGCGTGCGATCCTAGCTTCACCCAAGCTCGACCCACTATCGTAAATAGAATCTTGTTTTTCTAAGACTAAGACTTCTGTATCTGTGGAAACTTGCCAGCCAGTGGCGCTGCCCATTAGGCCGCCGCCTATGATTATGGTGTTGTGGATTTTATCTTGTGGATCGCATGATACCGACATAATTATAAAACCAAAAATCATAAAACGAAGAAGCATGTTGTCCATTCTAACTTTAGAGTATTTCTAATCCGAGATAATTGAAATTCGTCTAATCAATGAATAAGGCGATTGGTCAAGCAAATCTAAATTGTATGAAAAAAGACTCATAATCACCTAACAGACCTATACCCTCCTTTGACACCTGACTTAGAAAATACAAACTGCCACAACTGATTGTTTCTAACGCCAAAGACTGCGATAAAGGAGTTGAGATAATACTGCCACATCCTATAAAACCTGTCGTCATACTTGCCTTTAAGTTCAGGCCATCCTGCCTCAAAATTATCTCTCCACGCGGTTAAGGTAGTTGAATAGTCGTATCCAAAATTGTGGACATCCTCTGTCTTATACAATCGATCTACTGCAGTCATAACGCGATCCATAGATGGCAATTCTCCATAAGGGAATATGTACTTAGATATCCAAGGATCTCCACCATTGCCTTTGGACCATTTGCTTGCACCAATGGTATGCAGCAAGAACAAGCCATCATCTTTTAAAAGAGAGTGAGATTTTTCAAAAAACTTCCGGTAGTTTTTCTTTCCTACATGTTCGAACATACCTATCGAGACGATATGATCAAACTGCTCATCGACTTCCATATAATCTTGAAGCCTAGTTTCTACAGGTAGATTGCCTCGATTCTTATTTGCGAAAGCGGCTTGCTCTTTAGATATCGTTATGCCAATACACTCTGCTCCATACTTCTCTGCAGCAAAGTTTAAAAAGCTACCCCATCCAGACCCAATATCCAATACCTTATCTCCTTTCTTCAGGTTTAGCTTACGACAGATGAGATCGAGCTTGTTCTCTTGTGCTTCATCAAGGTTAGATGCGTCTCTCCAATAGCCACATGTATATGTCAATCGCTTGTCAAGCATCTTGGTGTATAGATCATTGCCTATATCGTAGTGCTCTTCACCCACTTTATAGATGCTTCTGCGTTGTAGATTGACAAACATGGACTTTATGACACTAAAGATCACCGTCGGATTCTGACGTAAACGCTTCTCTATATCTACGCTCATGAGCTTCGTAAAAAACACATCTAAAGCTTCTACATCCCACCAGCCATCCATATAAGATTCGCCAGCACCAAGCGTTCCTTTGCCCATCACACGACTATAAAATCCCTCATTGTGTATCTGTATATCCCAAGGCCTATCACCGTTGACCTGTATATCTGCTGCTTCAAAAACATCATGGAGTGTACTCTTTGCTGACATAGTAGTTTAATTATTTATGTGACGAATGTAGCTTAATAACTTCTTGTTAGAGGTCTTCTACTTTACATGTACATCATCAATCAAATGTAAAAAAAGTGGGTTAATAGGGTTGATCAGAAAAGTAAAACCCACCCCAATCAATGGAAATAATACAAATTGCTCAGGACCTCGTACATCTTAACTGTCCTTTTTATTGGTGACAATCGTCAACATGATCTCTAACATTATTTACTATCTTGACTTGATACAATAATCAACTTCTTATGAAAACGCTCGTCTCACTATCAGCGGTGGTATCTTTTTTTCTTCTGTCAAACATAGATACTCTTGAAGGCCAGTCGATGGCTCAAAATTTTGATGAATTTTACTACAACACCATGCAATGGCGCCTTGTTGGCCCTTTCAGGGGTGGACGTGCAGGAACTGTATGCGGGGTCCATAATAATCCTAATCTATACTATATAGGAACAGCCGGAGGTGGTGTATGGAAGACTCAAGATGGGGGCAACTCTTGGTCTTGTATATCCGATGGTTACTTCGGTGGTTCTATCGGAGCTGTATCAGTAGCACCTTCTGATCCCAATGTTATCTACGTGGGCGAAGGAGAACAAACGGTAAGAGGCAACGTCTCCTCTGGCAATGGACTATGGAAATCAACCGACGCAGGAAGCACATGGACACATATAGGCCTAAAGGGTACAGAGCATATAGGACGAATCGCTATACACCCAACTAACCCGGATGTGGCATATGTCGCTGCTATGGGTAATCTCTGGAAGCCCAACGAAGAACGCGGTCTATATCGAACCACTGATGGCGGAAAGTCATGGGAGAAGGTCCTCTATATCAGTGATAAAGCAGGAGCAGTCGATATCAATCTTGACCCTAACAATCCACGGATCATGTATGCATCTACATGGCAGATCAAAAGAAATGGATATCGGATGGATAGTGGAGGCCCTGACAGTCACCTATGGAAGAGTACAGATAGTGGCGATACTTGGGAGCAAATCACAGACCGACCTGGACTTCCTTCAGGTACGATTGGTATCATAGGCGTAGCTGTTTCTCCTATGAACTCCGATCGTGTATGGGCTATTATAGAGGCAGAAGAAGGAGGCGTGTTTCGCTCAGATGATGGCGGGCAAAATTGGACAAAAACCAGTGCCAATAGATCACTTAGACAAAGGGCATGGTACTACTCAAGGATCTATGCTGATCCGCAAAATGTCGACCGTGTCTATGTGCTTAACGTAGGCTTCTGGCGCTCTAACGATGGAGGTAAAAACTTTGAAAGAATAGGTACTCCGCATGGAGATCATCACGATCTCTGGATCGACCCAAACAACAATGAACGCATGGGCATCGCGGATGATGGTGGTGGTCAGATCAGTTATGACGCAGGTGCTAACTGGACTACATATCACAACCAGCCAACTTCACAATTTTATAGAGTCACGACAGACAATCATTTTCCTTTTAGGATATATGGAGCGCAACAGGACAATAGTACAATTAGAATATTGCACCGATCGGATGCTGGCACTATATCAGAGCGGCACTGGGAGCCATCTGCCGGTGGAGAGAGCGCTCATCTTGCTCCTGACCCAAACAACCCTGATATCGTATACGGAGGCACATATAAAGGTTACATGATGCGCAAAGATCATAGCACTGGGCAAACCAGATCAGTCAATGTATATCCGGACAATCCTGCGGGCTCGGGAGCTGAGGTGATGAAGTATCGGTTTAATTGGAATTTTCCAGTGATGTTCAGCCCCAATAATCCTAATAGATTGTACGCCACTTCTAATCACGTACATGTTACAACTAATGAAGGGCAATCATGGGAAGTCCTAAGTCCCGACCTAACAAGAAACGATCCTGAAACTATAAAATCATCAGGTGGACTTATCACTCAAGACAACACTGGTGCGGAGTTTTATGCCAACATATTTGCGATCAACGAGTCCACACTCGAGCCCGGAGTCATCTGGACTGGAAGCGATGATGGCTTGGTACATGTCAGTAGAGATAATGGAAAAACTTGGGACAATGTAACGCCTAAGGGTTCTCCAAAGCTGAATATGATCAATTGCATTGATATTGATCCATTTGAAAAAGGAGGTGCTTATGTAGCCGCTACGCATTACAAATTTGGAGATTATAATCCTTACATATACAAGACAACCGACTATGGTAAGACTTGGAAAAAGATTGTAAATGGTATCGAAGGACACCACTATACCAGAGCAGTGCGCGCCGACCCGGTTAGAAAAGGTCTTTTGTACGCGGGTACAGAATGGGGCATGTATGTTTCATTTGATGATGGCGACCATTGGCAAAAGTTTCAATTAAACCTGCCAATCACAGCGATAAGAGATCTACATATAAAAGATCAGAGCCTGATAGCCGCCACTCATGGACGTAGCTTTTGGATGATAGATGATCTTGGGCCTTTACGGCAAATGAATAAAGAAATAACAACAAAGACTCACCACCTCTTTGAACCAAAACCCGCGTACAGGATGGCTCAAGCAGGCGGCTGGGGCTCACCTAACATGAGACTAAATGGAGCCAATCATCCCAATGGTGTTCTTTTCAATTATTTTATAAAGAACTTGAAAGAAGATAGCAAGGTAACTCTGGAGATCCAAGATCTATCAGGCAATGTAATCCAGGCATTTAACAATAAGACAAAGGATAAAAAACAACAACTAAAAGTCAAAGAAGAAAACAACAGCTTTGTTTGGGACATGCGCTATCCAGGATTTAAAGAATTTCCTGGGATGGTCTTATACTCATCACCTAACAATGGACCAAAGGCTACACCGGGTGACTATAAAGCCATCTTGAAAGTGGATGACGCTGTTTCAGAAGTAAAATTTGAAATAGCTAAAGATCCGCGACTTTCTAATTCTGATGCTGACTACGAGAAGCAATTAACCTTCTTATTAGATGTGCGCAATAAAGTGAGCGATGCCCACCAAGCCATGATAGACATCAGCAGTGTAAGAGAAGATATCAACTACTTTAATAAAAAACTGAAAGACAACACAGACTATGAACCCTTATTGAAGCTAGCAACTAAGTTGCAAAAAGACATGTCCATTATAGAGAACAATATCCACATGACTAAAAATCAAAGTCGTCAAGATCCTCTCAATTATGGTATACGCATCAATAACAGACTTGCATTCTTAATGGCAGATCAGCAAAGAGGAGACTACCCTCCTACAGATCAGGCTCAAGAAGTAAAAGAAAATATATCTAAAGAACTAAATGCTGAAATAGAAAAACTGGACATCCTGCTTGAAGAGAGACTTACTGAGATCAACAACTTAGGTAGACCAGCGGGTATCCAGATTATAAATCCCCGTAAGAAGGAAGTGGTTAGGCCTTAGTTTTAGAATTAAGAAAGAATCAATATACATCAATCCTTATGTGAACCATCACAGTATGGGGGCGTCTTGGTCATCTTACAAGTACACCAAGAGATTTTTTGACTTTTGTCAAATTGGACCTTCAGCGGTTTATACTTTGTCCCATTGTGAGATCCATTGCAATAGGGTTGATCTTTACTATATCCACAACTACACCACCAATAGGTTTTCCCAGCTTCAACTTGCGTTATGACTGGCTCTTTGAGACTTGTCATTTCTTTGTGATACCCATCGCCAATCTCACTATTGGCCTTATCTGATTTTATAATTGGCCAGTATAGATGCGCTGCCCAATGATCTTTTGGATCGTTTTCTATACCAAACTCTTCGGGATATTTTCTAGTGATAACTGCCGTTCCAAACATTACATCCCAGAAGAAGAACATATTACTAAAGTTACCAGTTGGGTTACTGATGCCATCTTTAGAGGATTTGCCATGATGAGCAAAGTGGGTTGATGGTGTTGAGATCGTTCTTTCGATTATCCAAGCTAATCCATCTAGTGATTTATGTTTATACAACCACTTGTCCCATCTAACATCACTATGAGCACTGACGACGACGATATACTTTGCCACTAAAGCGATCGCTACAGCCTGCACCAAACCTAAATATGTCACAATCCCTAAGAACCAGATATTGGGTATGATCATGACATAAAAGATGTTCTCTCTAAACGTTACCATGACACCCATATCTGGACCAGTATGATGGGGACGATGGAGATTCCAAAGCCAAGCCCACTCATGCGCCTTCCTATGGTACCAATACTGTATAAAATCGTCCACCACAAGAACAAATGGTAACGCGATCCAAAGTGAAGTGTCACCGTATGCTCCTTGCCACATCGGCAATATAGCCCCCATAGCAAGAGCGGTAATGATAACGATCAACGGCTTGCTCACGGTCGAAGAATGAACAAAGCTCAAGACCTCAATCCACCAATCATCTTTTGTTCTTTTAGAATCATGATATAGTCCTCCGATACTTTCAAGGATTCCTAGAAGGAGCATAAAGCTGGCTATGATCAGTGAGTCAATTGACATAAGTGATGCTTAAGTTCCGAAATATTATGGAATTTGAAAGGTGACAACATCAAAAAACGCTACCACTGCATAGAGATTCCCTCTTTCTTCTTTAGATCTCAAGTTGAGCTTACTATCTTAGGCTCTTATCAAATCTTTGCCATGAGATTCATTTTACTCTTTATTCTGCTTTTTATCACCTCTTCATCCTTCTCCCAAGAAGCGCATCGCCGATGGCGCAAGATGAATCAGATCCGCAATGATAAGTTTGACCTTATCCTTCCTGAAGTGATGAGAGAAAACAACATCGATATGTGGATCGTCATGAACAGAGAAGGGAGTTTTGATCCACTTTATCCAGATCTTGGAGAAGGATATGTGGGCTCGACAGGGTATTACATATTTACGGATAGTGGAGAAGGAAGAATTGAAAGAGCAGCTCTTGGCATCAGTGGATATCTACTGGAGGAAGGAGGTGCCTATGACTACTTTGGTTCAGAACCAGAGTTAAGAAAGTATGTTGAAGAGCGCGATCCTCAGCGCATCGGACTCAACTATTCTAAAAATATAGGAGGCGCAGATGGGCTCACTTACTCAGGATACTTAGAATTAAGTGAGTTACTTGGAGAGACATATAGAGAGCGCTTTGTGTCAGCAGAAAAACTTGTATCAGACTTTAGGTCACGAAGAGTGGCCAGTGAGATCGCTGCCTATGGAGAAGCATGTGAACTATCATATACCATCGCAGAAAGAGCGCTATCCAATGAGGTCATCACCCCCGGTGTGA
Organism: uncultured Saprospiraceae bacterium; assembly: GCA_937942435.1. GTDB lineage: Bacteria > Bacteroidota > Bacteroidia > Chitinophagales > Saprospiraceae > JAJRXG01. Next base: position 35,534 of record CALDEM010000040.1, on the reverse strand, counting down.
CAACTTTAGAAGATGTCGCTTGGTGGATGAAAGAACAACAACACAAGCATAATCTTGGGTCATCATTTGGCATGCCATCTGTCTATGTGACAGGGATACGTGGCATCATCGCCACCTCATCTGATCGCATCATCCAACGCGGCGATGTACTCAATATCGATTGGGGTGTTGGACTGATGAACATGTACACAGACATGAAGCGCATGGCCTATGTCCTTGATGACGGTGAGACACAAGCACCAGCGGGCATACAAAAAGCTTTTGATTTAGCAGTAGAAGTTAGAACCATCATCAAGCAAACTATAAAACCCGGAGTGACTGCCAAAGAAGCAGAGACAGCTGTTTATGCAGCGCTCACAAAAGCAGGTTTTAATAAGATGAAAGGCTTCAATCAATTTACAGAAGAAGACAAAACCGATGTCATCATCGGTTGTCACTCTGTTGGCAATTGGGGGCATGGCGTAGGGCCGTCTATAGCATTCTTTAATCCAAAGAGATTAGAATACGAACTAAAACCATCCAATCTACTTTCCATAGAACTCTTCGCTTATACGAAACTTCCAGAATGGGGTGGCAAAAAACTCAGGGTTGCACTTGAAGATGATGCGATACTGACTGAGCGAGGTGTGGAGTGGCTCTACCCTATTAATCCAAGATTACAATTGATTAAATAAGTAATCCGATTTTCAAAAGTACAATTAGAAAATCAAGATTCAGCTTTCTTTAATAATGGACCCTCGCTTTTAGGTTGACGCTTTAAAGGGTTAGATACAATGTCCTTCTTGACTATATAGCCAACTACAATTACTGATAGCACTTGAAACGCTGCAACCATAGCAGTTCCAAACGGTATCAACTCATCCAATCCAAACCAACTCCCAGCCTGAAAGATGATGGCAAGTCCTATAATTGACTTTACAAGTTCTAACCACAATGCCACTTCTCTTCTATCCATCAAAGTGGTATAACTAAACACAACGAGATATAGGAATGCCCCATAGATAAACGCCAATGGACTACCAATGTCAACCAACTTATAAAGTAGATGAAAAACCATCGCGACTAAAACAATAAACTGAATCCAAGACCACCTCTTCAATAGATCAGATGCCGGCGTATCATATTTTACAAATTGATCTGACTTGGCTGAAGTTACTGGGTACTTCTCTTCTACATCGGCAGGTCTCCACCCTGTTGGCATGAACCAGATACGGCACTTGTCCCAAAAGCTTTCAGCACGCCAAGCATCTTTGATCAATAACCAGATATGATTGAGGTTGATGATGATGGGATTCCAAGTATTGACTTGTCGCGTTACACCATAGACACACGGCTCATCATCAAGTTCTTCTTGAAATGTGCCAAACAATCGATCCCACACACAAAAGACGGGAGATAGGTTTTTGTCTCTGTAGATGGGATTCATCGCATGATGCACTCTGTGCTGTGAGGGTGTAACAATGATATACTCCAACCAGCCTAACTTCCCGATGTGCTCTGTATGATACCACACTTGTACAAAAAGATGTAATGGTGTCACTAAAGCAATCACCTTAGGCGGCACACCCATAAGAGCGGCAGGGATCAAAAAGAAGACACTGATATTGACAAACTTCGAGATGGACTGACGAAGCGCCGTTGCTGTATTAAAGTCTTCGCCCGAATGATGGATGACATGACGATTCCAAAAGATATTGACATGATGTGCCATCCGATGATACCAGTAAGTTGCAAAGTCCAGCGAGACAAAAGCAAGTATAAATAAGAACGGCCCACTCTTCTGCTCTATCAATGCGAAGTGCTCAAAGAAGTACCCATACCCAACGATCAAAACCGTCAAGCCTAGTACACTCTTCAACGCATTGGTCATCCCAGCACTAAGGCTTGAGATCACATCCATACTTCTGAAGTTAAACCTTCCTTTTGCTTTAGCATAAGTCGCCTCGATGATGATCATCAAGAAGAAGGCAGGCAGCATAAAGAGTAGCGCTTTCGCAAATGCATCCATGATTAGCCAATTAATGAGTTATGGTTGTCTTTGTCCAGAGTAAGGTACGGAATGAGAGAAGAATAAAGACCATCAATAATTGACACGAAAATTAAAGGCAAGTACAAATGAGCAATCTAGCCTTTACCAGTTGATGGACTAACTTCCAAAACAAAAACATGCTATCAATCGAGCTCAAGGATTATCTACGATGATCCTCACCTTGTCTTTGTATTATCTCTATTTGATCAGACTTCGTCTTTCCCAAAAATAAAAAACATGCTTACAAGCAAGCTTGAACATGTTTTGATTTTTCCAGAACTGACCTTAAGGCCAGTGATCAAATTGACCAACAAGTGACCGCGGGAGGATTATCTGCAATGATCCTCACCTTGTCTTTGTATTATCTCTATTTGATCAGACTTCGTCTTTCCTGAAAATAAAAAACATGCTTACAAGCAAGCTTGAGCATGTTTTGATATTTTCAGAACTGACCTTAAGGCCAGTGATCAAATTGACCAACAAGTGACCGCGGGAGGATTCGAACCCCCAACCCTCGGAGCCGAAATCCGATATTCTATCCAGTTGAACTACGCGGCCAAATTATGATGCAAATGTAAACGAATACATCGTTTTTTCGCTCCTAAGATGTTTTAATTTAAATCAAGAGATCCGTTGATATTTTATCTTCTGCTCACTTCTCCCCAATCAAAACTCTCGATAGTCCCCGCCCAAAAACTTATTAGCCTCCTCCTCATCAAACTTCGCCTGTTCATTATTCCAATGTAGCGTCTGATTAGGAAAGCGACCTGCGATCACCCCCAGCAATATCACTTCTGTTAAGCGAGCTGAGTATGAGAATGGCGCTGTACATGTATCCTTACCAAGGCATGCATCTACAAATTGTAAATAATGCTTTGGGGCCTCAAGACCATAATCTCTTATAGGTCCGCCTAAGTTGTGCTTCTTTTCTAATGCGGCTACTTCAGCATCTATATTTACAAAAGTGCCATCGATGATCAACTTGGGCTCTTGAGAAAAGTGAGGTAGTAAGAGCCTACCCTTCTCTCCGACAAACATCGCTCCTTGATCCGGGAGATTCATCGGCATATCAAAGTCCACGTGCATATTGGGTGCTCCGGGACCATCATACCACACCCACTTTAAAGTGTCAGTTGTATAATCTGTACCTGGAAATTCATAGGTAACTACATTGATCTCAGGAAAGCCAAATCCTTGGGTCTTATCACACTGATTGATGATCGTTGTCGGTACATCTAATTGTAAAGCGTTATACGGTGTATCAAATATATGGACACCCATATCACCGAGTGTACCACAGCCGAAGTCCATGATATTTCTCCATGTACCGGGGTGATAATATCCTTCTTTATAAGGTCTCTTTTTAGCGGTGCCTAACCAGAGATTCCAATCTAGGTGTTCTGGGATCGGATCACTTCCTAGAGGAGCGGGATTAGGATCTCCATAATTTTTAGGAGACCATGCACGGACCGTACTCACCTTACCGATGATGCCTGATTGGATCAAGTGTGTGGCCAGTTTATAATCATAAAAGGAGTGCACTTGGATCCCCATCTGAGTGATAAGATTCTTTTCTTTAGCTAACGCATCCATCGCTCTTGCTTCTGATACATGATGCGTCAGCGGCTTTTGACAATATACCGCTTTGCCTAACTCCATAGCAGTCATAGAAGCAGGTGCATGTGTATGATCAGGTGTGGATACGATGACGGCATCTATAGAATCTTTCAACTCCCTAAGCATGTCTCTATAGTCCTTATAGATCTTAGCTGTAGGATGCATCTTGTGTGCAGCAGCCAGATGGTTAGCATCCACATCGCAGAGAGCCACTACATCTACTTGGCTGTGAGAAGAGATGGCTTTTAGATCATCTCCTCCCATACCTCCCACACCAACATGTGCGGTTCTAAGCCGCTGGTCACTGCGTAAGCTCCAAGCAGGTTGTGCTATCAATGATGACGCTGCAAGCGCGCCCGTGCTTTTTATAAAATGCCTTCTCTTCATAACTCTGATTTTACATCCCAGGATTGAGGTCGTCTCAAGATAACAATAGTCCTTTAAAACTATAAAAGCGACCATCTGTACATTCGCCAAATATTGAGAAGACATATGCACCCATAGATGGTGCCATACTGTAGAGATGGCACTGATTTTATGTATTTTAGCTGTACAATCCTCTTCCTATGAAAAGCATGAACATCCCTGATGCATCGAGATTTCTGTCAAAAGAACAACAGAAGATGCTGTTGACAAGAGATGACTTCAAGGGATTGGCAACTGTCCTATATGTGTGGTTTTGGATATGCGTTGCATTTGCTATCTCATACTTCTATCCACATGTTTTGACTTTTGTTCTGGCTGTCTTCATCCTTGGCGGCCAGCAGTTGGCTTGCTCTGTAATTATGCATGACACTTCTCACAAGTCGCTTTTTAAAACAAGTTGGATGAATGACTTCTTTGGGCGATGGCTCGGTGGCTTTCCAGTCTTAAGTGATATGCTCAGATATAGACCATATCATGTCAAGCATCATGTCCATACAGGGCTTGAAGATGATCCAGATATCAATCTTGTCACTGGCTACCCGGCAGGCAAGAAGAGCTTAATGAGAAAGATAAGTAGAGACTTGAGTGGCATCACAGGTGTCAAGACTACAATAGCAGTGTTTATGATGCACTTGGATTACTTAGAGTTTGATCAAGGCAACAATCCTCAGAAGATCGATCAGTCGGGCAGATCGTGGGGTAAGTTTTTTAGTACTGCTTTTCACAATTTGAAAGGACCTGTAATCGCTAACGTGTTGCTCTTTTTGATTTTGTCCCTATTTGATCCCAGGTTATACGTGTTATGGATCGTCGCATACTTCACCACGTTTCAATTTTGCGTACGGGTGAGATCTATAGCTGAGCACTCTATGGTAGATGATCGTCAGAACCCATATGTCAATACACGTACAACTTATGCCAACTGGTTAGAGAAGATGCTCTTCGCTCCCTTAAACGTCAACTATCATCTGGAGCACCACATGCTGATGGGCGTCCCTTGTTACAATCTTCCTAAGATGCATCGACTGATCAAAGAAGAAGGCTTCTATAATAACGGGACCTTGGCTAATGGATATTGGGAGATACTGAAGAAGGCGAGCTTGGCTAAGGCCTAATAGGTTTGGATGGTCTTATAGGTTTGAGACGCTTTAATCGCTCTTTGTCCTTCAACAAGACGACTTTAACGCTACGATCTTTTCATTGCTCTTTCGATTTGTATCGGAGCAGGCTGTTTGATAATCAAGCCGCTCAACTTTAGCCTAATAAACGTCCATAAAATAAGGAGACCCTCTCAAGGATGAGAAGGGCCTCCAATCACTGCATCAACCAAAAATTCTTTCGCTTAACTACGTAAGCACCATTAAGACGGAGCATTTATTATTAGGTCACCCGTACTAATCAACTTTTAAATGTTAAAACCGGAGGGCCAGAACATTGGATAATGGGCCATATCTAAACATGAAGTAGATCCGGTCATCTAAGTCTTTGTATTTCAGATAGATATGATTATTACCTAAGCGCCAGCGATCTATCAGGCCAGGGATATTTTTTCCATTTTTTAAAACTTTATCCTTGAATAATTCGCTTTTAGCCTCTTTTCCTGTGGCTAATTCTACTCTGATAGGCTCAAAATCATAGTGTTTGATCACCTTAGGTTTTGATTGATGGATGGCCTCATAACAGATCTTCATGATGAATCGCTTGAGATCGATTTCCTCTGGTTCGGCACGATGAGGTGTCAACTCTGCTTTAGCAACTCCATATACCTGCCTATGCTGTAACCAGATTGCACTGGTTAAAACGGCGCTTTCGTACCTCGCAAATCTATTATTACAGGATCGACACACCTTACCCTTTCTGAGGATGTAGTGTATGTTGCCTAGAGATCTTGGCACGATGTGTTCTACCGTCATTTGCTCATGCGCTCGCAGACAGATGATGCATTTAGGTAACTGGAGAGACATAGATACAAAGTAGACCTTTTAGCTAAAACGCTCTAATTGATTACCTTTCCTTCAGTTAATACATCACTATGCCCATTGTAGACTTATCTAAGCCGATACAGTATAACCCCGGTGATCCCAGCTTTATGAAGGTAAAGATCAAGCACAAGGCTCATAAGAAGGCTCGTTGGTTACTGAGATTGTTTGGACTTCCGTCAAATCTTTTTCCCAAAAACTGGGATGGTTGGGCCGATGACACTATCAAGAAGATGGGGGTGCATAGTACAACTCATATCGACGCTCCTTGGCATTACTCGCCAACATGTGAAGGCAAGCCTTCTAAAACAATCGATGAGATCCCACTCGAATGGTGCTTTGCTCCTGGCATCGTAATAGATATGTCTCATAAACCTGATTTTGAAGGGATAACCGCAGCCGACTTGCAAGGCTTCTTAGCAGACCATCAACTCACCATCCAGAAGGGTATGATCGTATTGATCCGCACAGATCGAGATCAGCACATGGGCACTAAAAAGTTCTTTAGTCATGGCACAGGCATGACTGCAGAGGCAACACATTGGTTGATAGATCAAGGCGTAAAGGTCATGGGTATCGATCAGTGGGGTTGGGATCTTCCACTACCTTTCCTGATCAAAAAAGCGAAAGAAACCAAGAATCCTGATTTGTTCTGGGAAGCACATCTAGTAGGACGTGACCGCGAATATCTCCATATGGAGCAACTCACTAATCTTAAGAGCCTACCCTTGACTGGTTTTAAGGTCGCCGTGTTCCCTCTTAAGATTGTTGGAGCATCCGCTGCACCAGCTCGTGTGGTAGCGATCTTAGATGATTGATCTTAAGTGTAGGCATAAAAAAAGAGCGTTGATACTATCGCTGCTCTAAAGGGTACGCTAAAATTCGTTATTTCAATTGAGTTGGGTTGGGGTTGTTATGCAAATCGACTGCTTATGATACTTTTACCAAGTTTGAGCAAATCTGCACCTTGTTGTTATGCTTTAAAAGAGGAAAATGAAACCGTTGTTCTCTTTTGAATACACCCTTTAGACCGTTTCTTTTCGTCAAGTCACCAACTATCGATCTAATTGTACAACACTTGACAGAAGGCTTCCTCATATGCTAGCTATCTGACAGATCTAAACCAAAAGAGGCCATTAACCTGTGGTTAATGGCCTCTTTATTATATCAGGTTATCTAGATTACATCATCTCTTTACCTGCAGAAAGCTTAATAGTAAGTCCTACTTCGTCATTGACAAACTTGTCGCCAAGCCCCTCAAATACAGTTTTTGAATTGTAGTTAACGCCCCACTGAGTACGATCAATGGTAAATGATGGTGTTGTCACCTCCACTTTATTGCTACCGATACCTACTAGTGCCTTAAAGCCTATCTCCTTAGTTATTCCTTTTAGTGTCAAGTTGCCGTATATAAGGTGTGTCGCCTCTTCATCACCATCGACCTTTGTCACTTTTGTTATATCAAAAGTGCCAGTCGGATACTTTACCACATTAAAGAAGTGGTCTTCTTTACCTTCAGCTGTGCCCTTAAGGTGACTTTCAAGTCCTGCCTTCATATCACCTTCTAAGTCTGTATTGGTGATCGAGTTCATGTCTAGTACAAATGATCCACCTGTGATCATATTGCCATCGACCGTTACTTCTCCAGAAGTCAGAGATATTGTACCTGTATGCGTTCCTGTTGGTTTAGCACCTTCCCAAGTAACCATGCTCGATCCAACATTAACTGGAAATGTCTTACCTGTGCTCACAGCTACTTTTGCTGCTTCTGCGACCTCTGCTGCATCTCCCGCTGCTTTTTTGCACGATGTTGTACATAATAGTGCAGCTGATGCGAAGAGTAGAAAAATGAGATTCTTCATCTTGATTATTGTTTGTAAAAGTTAATTATACTGTTCTAAGGCTATTTAACTTCATTATACCGTATTTGTTGTCGATACCTAGATATTAAGGGGAAGCACCTAAATCATGTCTGAGGGTTTTCTATGAGAGCTCAGTCCAATAGCTATGTAATAATAAATCAATCCTCTATCGTCATACTCTTATAACGTAAGATCAGCTAACAGATCTTCACCTTCTGATCACTGAATACTTAAGCGTGATGTAATCTTAAGGTTTTCATGATTCTTTTAACAGTTCTTTAAAGTGATCCACACTGAGGTTCATGCAACCAACTGACCATCTGACCAAAACAGCAAGGCCTATACTTTCGTAAGTAACTGACTTTCAGCATATTAGATATAATGATATTGATTATGAGCAGAAAGGCAAAGCTCCAGCTGACCCTGTTGTTGTATCTCATACTGTCTTTATGAGGACATGGTAATTTATAAAAAGGAGGTTTTTCTCAGCCTTTTGGAGACTTTATCTATGGTTGATTTTTTAATGCGCAACCATTCTTACACAGTGAGGGTAATGTATGTAAAATCAGGACATAAAGATCGACTGATGAAAAGATGAACGTCACTATAAAAAATGACAACGTCGCAGAACCTAAACAACTTTGAAAACCCAATTAACCCTTGAGAACCTAAAAAACCTTGAAAGCTAACCACTTTTGAAAACTTAGAACCTTTTAAAACCAAACCATTTTTAGAACCTAATTGACCTTTGAAAACTTAGAACCTTTTAAAACCAAACCATTTTTTAGAACCTAATTGACCTTTGAAAACTTAGAACCTTTTAAAATCAAACCATTTTTTAGAACCTAATTGACCTTTTGAGAACTTAGAACCTTTTAAAACCAAACCATTTTTTAGAACCTAATTGACCTTTTGAGAACTTGATAACCTATTAGAACCTAAACAACCCTTAAGGCCAACCAACCCTAACCCTTTAAAACCTTTTGAGAACCTAACTAACCTTGAGAACACTTTTTAAAAATTAAAAAACTATCTATATCGAAGCACATTTAATTCTTCAATTGAGATAATTCTAATCTCAATAAAAATATACACTATAGAGACTTTTCAGTCTCGCATTATTACAACTATTTATTTACAATTAGTACTTGACATCACGATTGCAATCAGGCAACGACCTTGATTACACAGTGGATAACTAAATCATGTTGGCAAGCACTACAACCTCAAGCAAGTCAAATTATAATTTGACGTGGATATGCTTTGCTCTAAACGTAGAGTCATTGCAACCAATTGAAATCTTATATTAAAAAACAGCCTTTATAAAAGGCATCTTATAAAAAATTAAAATTTACAATAATGAATTCTATAAAATATATTTTCCTATTAAGTTTAACTGCATTATTCTTTTTATCAAGTTGTTCAGATGATGATGATTCTATCACATCAACTCCTGTAGCAACACCTGTCACGCCCGATGACACTACTGACGCTGACAGCCCAGCGGGAGCAGTATATGTGATGTCAAACGGAGAAGGCCAAATAGATGGCAACGTACAAGGACCAAACAGCATCGTGGCATACCAACGTTTTAGCGATGGTACTTTATCATTGATTGGATCTACACCAACAGGTGGTAACGGTGGAGACTATGACGGTGGCGAAGGACTTGATCCTCTTATCTCTGCTTATGCAATTACAAAAACATATGATAACGAGTTTGTACTTGCTGTCAATGCTGGTAGCAACACACTTACATCTATGGCTGTAGGCGAAGACTACTCTTTGTCAGTCCAATCAACTCAAGGCACTAATGGCATCGGACCAAATAGTATAGCACATGCAAAGTCTAATAACAACGGTGTCAACGGACTTGTATACGTATCTAACATCACGAGAGAAGAGTTTTTAGCGGCAGGAGAGCCTGCACAACAAGGTAGCTTGATGGGTTTCTGGTTATTAGAAGATGGTACATTAGCACCAGTTGACGGTTCATGGACAGCACTTGCTAACAGACCTTCAGCAGTACAGTTTTCTCCTAATGGTGACTTCCTTGTAGTTGCTTCAATCAACGCAGGAGCAGCGGCACTTGAGAGCGGCAGTCAAGATGAGATCGTAGTATATGCGGTTGATCAAGCAACAGGCACACTTAGCGAAGTTCTTGACGGCGCAACATCAACACTTAGAGACAACGCAGAGAATAGAAACTTACCATCAGCAATTGGATTTCAAATAGTAGGAGACAACTATGTAGTTGTTACTGAAGCAAGAGAGTTTCAGGCTAATGGTGCACCTCCAGCATTTCCAGCATTGCAAGATGGTTCAGTATCAACATGGCAGATACAAGCTGATGGTACACTTACACCAATCAGCCTTGATGTAAGATCAGGAAATAACAACGACGGTAGAACTGCATGCTGGTTAGACTTCACAGCAGATGGTAACAGCTTCTTCGTATCCAATGCTATCGAAGCTGGTCTTGCATCATTTTCTTTTGACAATGGTGTTGTAAGCCTTATCGATGCGACAGCAGCACAAGGTACTGGTGCGACTGGCAACACAACTGATGGTGCTGCAGCATTTGCAACGACAGAAGGATGGATCGACATGTGGATCAGTGATGATGGAGAGTACTTATACCAATTATATGGTTTGACAGGTGCTGTTGGCGTATTTAGAATCACAGGCACGAGCCTTGAGCTAATTGAAATAGTAGGCGGTGATCTCCCAGTAAATAATACACAAGGAATCGTAGCGATATAATCACGCAACAATTCTAAGTAAACAAATTATAATCCTTCAATAAAAGAGGGCGCTCTGAAAAGTCAGAGCGCCCTTTTTCTAATTTTACTATAGCTTAAATCCTAAGCTTTCTTTTTCTTCAACTTAATCACAGCCACTTCTGGGCTCATCCCTACCCGACCTGGGAAACCCAAAATCCCAAATCCTCTATTGACATAAAGATACTGATCCGCTTCTTTATAAAGCCCCATCCATCTTTTATATCTATACTGTACTGGCGACCACTTAAAGAAGGGCAGATTGATACCAAACTGCATACCATGCGTATGACCGCTCAATGTAAGATGATATGGTTGCGGATGATCCAAAGCCTTCATATCCCAATGGCTGGGATCATGAGAAAGCAAAATTGTAAAATCCCCTTTTTCTAATTTCTTAGTTGCAACATCAAGATCACCGCGCTTTGGAAAGAATCTACCTGAGCCCCAGTTTTCAACGCCCACTAATTGAAAAAAGCTATCGCTCTTTTCAATCTTTCTGCTATCATTTAGAATGAGGTCAAAACCCATCTCTTTAAACTTCGCAAAGAAGTCATCATAATAAGCTTCTCTTAGACTTTTATCTCTGGGCTGCCCGTAGTAATCGTGATTACCTAGTATGGCATATTTGCCGAAAGGCGCATCCAACCTTTTAAATAAATGCATAAAAGGATCAATCTCATCCTTGTCTATATTGACAATATCCCCAGTGAAGACGATCATATCTGCAGCTTGACTTTCGATTAACTTGATACCCTTATCTACCCCACTTACACTATCCCATGTGCCACTATGGATATCAGTGATATGCAATATCCTAAATCCATCAAAAGTATCTGGCAAATCTGCAAAAGATATATCCAGCTCCTCTAATCGAAATCGATACTTACCCCAGATCGCCCCATAAACCATAGCAACAAATGGTATCAAACTAAGCAATAGCAAAAGCAAAGAGGCGCTACTACTTATGTCCATCTTACCGATAGCTCTCACTATCGCATAGATCATAATAAACAGGACCAAAACCAGCTTCTGCACAAAAGAGGCAAAGCAAACGCCGATAAATAAGTTGTTAATAGGACGCCTCATCTTTGATCGCCCGCGCAGGTAGAAGGCAAACAAACCGCAGATGTATCCTATAACTGCTATAGCGATATAGATATAGGCCCAAGAAGAAGACCATACGCTACTGTCTATCAAGTGGCTGATGACTGAATACTCAACGATGGCCAATAGGCCCAACGGAAATAACAAACTAAGAAGTAGACGAATCATGAAAAGTCATTAGATGATGTAGAAGCAGATCAGCTTCCTTTAGTTAAAGACAAGGATAGTGAAGTATTGTTTACGATCATCTTAATCGGATCAATCATTAGGTATATTCGCTCTTCAACAAATGTACTCATGTCAGTTATCCAAAAAGATACGATCGGATTGTTAGAAGATATACGCGAAAACAACAACCGCCCTTGGTTTGCAAGTCAAAAAGATAGATATGATCTCGCGCGCCAAAACATAAAAGACTTCTTAACGGAGCTCCTTGTAGAGATGGAGAAAATGGATCAGATCGAAAAGAGTAAGCTCTTTAGGATCTATAGGGATGTTAGGTTTAGCAAAGACAAAACGCCCTACAACTCACACTGGAGTATGTCTTTCCGACGAGCAAAACCATACCTGAGAGGCGGGTACTATCTCAAACTCAATCCAGAAGGAGCTTATCTTGCCTGTGGTTTTTGGAATCCCGCATCTTCCGATATGGCATTGATCAGATCTAACATCGATCTGGATGACAAGTCATTTAGAAAAGCCATCAATCATAAGAAGGTAAAAACTGTCTGGGGTGAGATGGTGGGCAACCAAGTAAAGAGTGCACCGCGTGGTTATGATAAAAATCATCCATCTATAGACCTTCTAAGGTTTAAGCAGTTTGTATTTGCTAAAGAGTACTCACTTAAAGAGATGCACAAAAAAGGGTTTATAAAAGAAGTAGTGAAGGACTATAAAGCGATCCGCCCGTTTTTCAACTATATGAGCGACATACTGGGCCATAACCTAAATGGTGAGCCGTTATACTGATGAGGTGATCAGACACTACTCATTTATCCAATCAAAAGAACCAGTCATAAATACACTAAATACTATAAGGACGAGAAAGCAAGCCAAGACCGTGTTAAGCATAAAGTAGTAGTAAGATTTAGGCACTTTAGACCTATCTACTAACTCAAATATCAGACTCAATATCAACAGTGCAAAGGCTATAACGCCAAGTATCAGGCATACCAAAAATCCGACATAGCTATCTACGAGATAGATCAGAGAAAAAATAATCAGCTGAAATAAAAATATCTCTAATTTGCCAATGCTCATATTACTCTGGTCTTAAGAGTGCGTTAAATGCGTAATAACGAGAATTATCCAGCACAATATCCGTTAAATAGATCAGAGAAAACAAAATCAAGATTTTAAACTAACTTTTTTCAAACTGCTCCTATGAGATGGTTGCCAATTGTACTTTTCATACTTCCTCAATTGATCTTTGGTCAAGACATATTCGTGGATAAAGACGCTCCTGTATTAACTCAGGAAGAGAAATACGCCCAAAACATAAAGCTAGAATATATCAACGACGTCTATATCCCTAAAGATGTAGCGGATGCTATGTCGGAGATCGATAGACTTTCCGATGAGACTGGTAGAAGCAGGCTTCTGGAGACTGATGAGCAAACCGCTGCTGATGTATTGGTCATGGGCTTGGGCAAGTGGCTCATCGTTAATTGGAATTTTTACGATGGCAGCAGGCTCTCTCATAAACTAAAAGATTATGGAGTCTCTCACCCCGATGATATGGCTAAGTTTTTAATCGTCTCATATCATCGTCATCTGCGTCAAGTACCTCAAGAGTTAGAGGAACGTGGCAAGGTATTCTATGATCAAAGAAAAAAAGAACAAGAACTTAGAGCGGCACAGAGAACAATAGTCAAGAAGTCGTAGTCAGGGGGAAGAGAACCATTTGCTAATATTCTAATTAATGAAATTGGCTGATTACTCAACCTTAGCGCTTCTTCTTATTCATCCCTAAAATCGCCTTCTCGATGCCTCTTGGTGTCATCGTATACATCTTAAAGATTTTTCTAAGCATAGTAGTGGTCCACGTGATGTGCCAATGCTTTTCTGATACCGGGTTTAGCCAGACTGATTTTTTAAATTTTTCTGATATGCGACCCCATGCGATGATACTGCCTTCATGCAGTTCATAAGGAGCCATAGCCGCATCTCCTATAACAAATACCCTATAGTTTGGATCTTTAGAAAGAATCCTTTCGATGGGTACCTTTCTGGTACGTCTTTCATCTTCGTAGACGTACTTATATATTGTATTGTGGAAGTAGTAAGTCTCGAGATCATGCTGATATCGAGTCTTCATCTTCTTAAACAAGGCTTGGACTGCTCTGATATAGTAGTCCATTGAGTAGCCACCATTGTCTATCAACAAGATCACTTGTAGTTTATCTTCTGTCTTGTCCAACTCGACAGGCAAGAACAAGCCGCCTTGAGCAACTCCCTCCTTCACAGTTAACGGAATATCAAGATATCGTTGATTAGTTTCTTCGATAACTCCTTTTAGCGTAGCTAGGGTTGCGTCGATATTATCGTCATTGATCTGAGCATCGATATCTACTGGGTAGTATTGCGGATCACCCATCACTTCTCGAGCCATACGCCCACCACCTGTGCCGCCAACTCTGATACCGCCCATCGCTGCTCCTCCATGGCCATAAGGAGAAACACCACCGGTCCCTACCCAGTGGCTGCCGCCTTGGTGGTCACGGGTCTGTTGCTCCATGACCTTCTCCATCCGCTTACGCAACTCCTCAAGATCGACAAATCTATAATCTGCTGCTTTATCGAGCAATCGTTCGGCATTGGCAGCATCTGCACGATCACCGCCATCGTCATCCTTCATATCAGGATCATCTTCTTTTAAGATGTCCTCACCATCAAGAACGCGCTTGATATCATATGTAGTCGTATGTACTTCGTCTAAGAATTGATTGATCAAATCATCCAACTCCATATCACGCCTTCGGTCATCAGCCTGCACAAAGTCCTCTAACCAATCTTTAAAAGTCTCAGCTCTCGCTATGGCATCATTAAGTCGTTCTCCAGCACCAACGTCTACACCAACAAAGTACTCGTAGAATGCCTGAGTATAAGGACCGATATCAGTTGGGTCCTTAACCAAAGAGCCTTTAAAGAAGCTGTAGATATCGCCTACAGTATGTATCAATTGTCGATCTATCGCCTTCTGAAGCAACAAGAGTGATCTAACATCAGCCTTGACGCCATAACTTCTACATACTTCTGGAAAACTCTCGAACATAGCTCTATGTATTAATAACGTGAAGCGCCGCCTGGCTTTTTGATATCATCCATGAGATTTCTTTGTACTCTTCTCACGTCATCTTGCGTCTTGATCAGCGCTCCTAAGCCATCTAACTTCTTTATTCTCTCCATTGTCTCCGCTTTCGCAAATGTCTGCATGTACTTCAGCCAATTGAGCAACTCCCTTGTCGAGGGCGATCGCTCTAAACCTAATTGCCTCAGCTGATAAAAGACATCAATCGCTTGCTGTACGATCTCATCATCTGCTTTGGGATAATGCTTACGCACTATGTCCCTCATCGTATCGGGCGGTGGAAATGAGATATAGTGATATATACAACGACCTTTAAATGCCGTAGGTAGCTCTTGCTCCCTGTTACTTGTAATCACTATGGCCGGCATATCTTCTTCAGATACTTCTATCACATCACCTGACTCCGGCATCACAAACTTGCGATGACTCAGTGCATATAACAAGTCATTAGGAAACTCTCTCGGCGCCTTATCGATCTCATCGATTAGCAATACCGAGTTAGGCGTGCTATATGCTTTAGCGGCTGGCCCTTGCATCACATAATCTTTAAGTTGATCCGTACTTCGACCTCCTGTACTTAGCTTTGTTGATAGCCCCTTCTCATCTCTTTGAGCATTGAGCACTTCGACTTGAGAGTCTCGTAAATATTTGACATGATCGAACCTAGCCACAAACTGATCTACTGTGCTTTTAGAGCCGACAGGATACACGAAAAGGTCAATATCACTATCCTTTGCATACTGAAGAGGTAGTTCAGTTTTTCCTGTCCCAGGTTCTCCCTCTATCAACAAGGGCATCCCAAGCACTCTTGCCATATGAAACGCTTGCGCCAACTCTCTGTCACACAAATATTTGTCTGAACCATTCCATAAACTAGTCTCTGCCATATATATTTTATTCTACAGTAAAGTTAGTCTATCTGTCAATGATAGCTGATGCTCAACTCTTTAAATAATTGACAACTAAAAAAAGCAGGCTCTATGGTTTATATAATGTTGCATTAAAAAAAGTTTTAATATGAATTAAATTTCATTACTTTTGAGGACATAAGGTGTGCAAAGACACGTCAACAAATAGGGGTATTACCCCTAAAAAATTGTTATAGTTGTGAATAAGAGTCCGTTTAACGAGTCAAATTTTGAAGAAGTCTTTAAGACTTACTTCGGTCCCTTGTGTAACTACGTTAATAGCTACATCAAAGATTGGGAAAGCAGTCGAGAGATTGTCCAAGGAACCTTTATGAAGGTTTGGGAAAATAGGGACACTATCAACATCAACACGTCCGCTAAAAGTTACTTGTACTCAGCTGTCCGTAATCGGATGATTGATATGATCAGATCTAACAAAAAGTTAGATGAGTATAAGAACGCTGCCAATGTTGATGAGATAGAAGAGAACTTAGACCATATGAACTCTTTTGTTGTCCGCGAAGAGATCCTTCGTTCTATGGATAAACTCAAGCCTAAGATGAGAAAGATATTCTCTCTAAGTAAAGTCGAAGGTCTCACATACAATGAGATCGCTGCATATCTCAATATATCTAAAAGAGCCGTAGAAGACAATGTAGCAAAGGCCCTAAAGCTATTAAAAGAGGATTTGGAAGGTAATGAATTATTATTTTCAAATTAATTCGCAATAAAATGTGACATGTAGTTTACCAAACGTCATGTAAGTGTTATGTCAAAAATAAAAGAGCAAGACATATTAAAACTTTTGAGAGGTGAAGCCTCTGCGAAAAAACTGAAAGCTTTAGAAGAGTGGTCATCCCTAGATGCGGACAATGCCACAGAACTCGAAGTTTACCAGAAGATATATGATGAGTCAGAACATCTGTCCTCATATAAGCGCGTAGACGCTGATGCAGAGTGGGGCCAGTTCACTAACATACTCCACAACGGAGTCAAGGAAGGTGATCTCTTGAGTTATTTTGATGGCTTGGCAACACCCGCCCAGAAAAACAAGGTAGAAGAATGGACCTCTTTCTCAAAAGCGAATAAGGACGAGTTCAACGTATTTAATCTTATCATCTCTGAAAGCGCAAAGCTTAACGAGATAAAAAGAGTAGATGCTAGTGCTGAATGGAACACATTTAGCAAGATGATCGAAGGAAAATCAACACCTGCTAATCTCACAGCGGTGGGCGCTGCTCCTATCATCGCACCCACAATAGCCAAAGAAACAGTTAAGTCCACGTCTGCTGCCTCTACAAGTGTTAAAGCACCGACCGTAACACTTCCTCCTCCAGCGGCACCAACAACACCGACATATAAAGCTAAGGAAGTCACGATGACTCCTGAGCCTACTATTGTTAACACTGGAGAAGAAGAAGGAAGAAGTAATAGGATCTTCATGTGGAGTTCTTTAGCAGCAGCAGCAGCCTTTATAGTCATATCATTAGTTGGCTTTAGAGCTTATCAGAATGGATGGTCACCATTCGGAGGAAGCAATAATGGTGATGAGATGTATGCCACATTTGCAACAGCGGACTTACCGGATCAACTATCCTTGAGCGATGGTTCTATGGTGAGTTTAGATAAGGAAACAACACTTACATACTTCACGGATGTCGACATGACTGATATGCGTGATGTTACAATAGATGGTAGAGGAGAGTTTGATATAGCGAGCAATCCTGAAAAGCCGTTTGTGGTTAAAGCTAGTCGAAGTGGTGTAGGTATCAGAGTGTTAGGTACTAAGTTTAAAGTCAGAGGTAATGAAGAAGGTTACTTAGAGATTATAGAAGATATCGAAGGTAGTGTGCGTG
Source organism: uncultured Saprospiraceae bacterium (assembly GCA_937942435.1). Lineage (GTDB taxonomy): Bacteria > Bacteroidota > Bacteroidia > Chitinophagales > Saprospiraceae > JAJRXG01. Next base: position 17,660 of record CALDEM010000040.1, on the reverse strand, counting down.
CTTACGCGTTAGATGACACAACTAATTATGTCATCATGACTGCTGGAGATCGTTATGGTTTTGACGGTGTCAACTTTGTTGATCTCAATGATGTCCAAGAAGAATACTACGGCTCCGACTACGATATCTTATATGTCTTAGATTATCTTATGAAAGAATCTAACTGGAAGGTCATCAGTGGCTCAGAGATAGAGTTTGATGCTAAAGGTATAGTCAATGTTGATTTAGATAAGCCATACGAAGAGATACTTGAAGATCTCAGAGAGCGTGCTGATTTCGAATACATCGAACGTGATTGCGAAGGATGTTACGAAGTACGTAGGTTTGTTGTAGAGTAACTTCAATCATTACATTTATTATTTTATATCATTAAGGACATTGATCCGATCAATCGTCGTGTATATACTATATACCTGAGTTAGTCAGCTTTCAGGGTAGCGTTGTACAACTTTTGCTTTGCCAGTGTGTTTACAAACACATGAAATATCTCGCAAGTACACTTATCTTAACCCTGATTCTTCTATCATCTTGTAAGAATGACCTTTACAAAGAAGTAGAAATACTCAAAGCTGAATCCCACAGCCTGTCCGTTAAGGAAAATCAAAGCCCTATAGGATTGGACCGATCATATTGGTATGCTGGCAAAGCAGAAGTAAGTAAGTATGAGCTGTCTCAAAATAGATATCGTGATGTTCATGAAGGAGAGGTAGTGATGATCTTTGTCACTGAGGACTTTCTAACCGATAAGCAGGTAAAGAATGACAACTACGTCAACCAGAACTCTACACCCATCTTAAAGACCAATCAGCTTAGGAGATTTACTACTGGTGTCTATGATTACTCTATGATGACATCTGTATTTACGCGAGCAGATGGTTCTATGACAGAAAAAATAACCCTGGGCTCACAAGACTGGTGTGGTCATAGCTTTGTGCAAGTAAATAATAAGGACAACGGATATCATATGTTGATTAGATCATACTTTGAATCAGAAGGTGATCAAGAGTTTGTAACCAAAGCTGATCTTCTGGAGGATGAACTGTTTAACCTCATCCGTATAAGCCCATCACTTGTTAAAGAAGGGTCATTTAAGATATTACCTTCTCTAAATTATCTAAGACTGACTCATAGAAAAATGGAGGGTATCGACGCAACGATTACAAAGACAACTGGATCACAAAACACAGTGAGTATCTCCTACCCCAGTTTAAGCAGAGAGGTAGCCATCACATACGAGCCAACTTCTCCCTATAAGATCATATCATTTGAAGAGTCGTATCCATCTATGTTTGACAAAAAGCAAAGAACATCTAAGGCGACTAAGGTAAGTGAGCTATATGAAGCATACTGGGGTATGAATAAAGCAAACGACAAAAACAAGAGAGCTGACCTTAGGATATCTGGTTTCGACTAGCAACCCTGCTGTTTAAAGTTAAATACTTCTTAACTCACGCATCCTTTTATATAATATAGCTGTAATCTCTACGTATTAGAATTATTATCTGACACCCTTTACCATGAGATACTACAATTTATTATTATTCCTTTTGACCATTATCGCGTCTACTCAGTCTCTGATAGCGCAAAATATCGACTGCACAAGAGCATCGACCTTAGTAGATGGCGACTATGAAATGGAAGGGACCGCCTATCTTGAGCGATTTGATGACGGAACGCTTCAACTTAGATTAGGCGATGACTTTAAGACAGAGAGAGGGCCGGATGTTCAGATCTTTTTATCGTCAGATAGAACCTCGATAGCTGGAGCCCTTAAGATTGAAGATATAGGACCAGGTGATGGTATAAATCACTTTGAAGGTGCCATAACTTTTGATGTTCCTGGCAATCCAGATATAGACCAGTATCCTTTTATAGTTTTCCGATGTTTTGCCTTTAGAGCGCATTGGGGCGGAGGTGAGTTTGAAGCAGCATCATGTGAAGATTCAAGCGGTGGCGGAGAAGCTCCAGTTGATACAATGGTCACGAGCAACTGTATAGAAAGTATCACTGCGACTACCAATTGGGCAACAGAAGTGACCGTATGTCCTAACGATGGTATAAATGACGTAGTTAGTCTGATGAATAACTCATTTATTCCGGCGGGAGCGACATACGCATATGTATTTGCAGATGACAACAATCGAATAACCAATGTGCACTTTGAAGACACATTCAACTTCGAGGGTTCTAATCTAGAAACTGTAAATATCTTTGGTATTTCCTATGAGGGAACCCTCACTTACAATATAGGAGACCCTATGACTTCTATTACCGCAGATGGTTGCTCTATTCTTTCAAGTCCAGGTACTTTTTTAAAGGTACTCAAAGAAAATTGTGGTGCGACGTTTGATTGCCTCGCATCGGCAACTGCAACAACGGCTTGGGCAACAACAGTAGATATATGTCCTAATGATGGTGTAGCAGATGTAGTGCCTTTGCTCAATAATGTAGGAGCTGAACCTACAGATGGACACTACTCGTTTATCATAACCGATACATTGGACAACATAATGGTTGTGCACAACTCATCATCTTATGATTTTGAAGGGTCAGGCCTACAGACCCAAAGAGTATACGGCGTAAGCTTTGGAGAAAATCTGTCAGCAATAATAGGACAAAATATATCTACTATTACAGCAGATGATTGTGCTATACTTTCAGATACAGAAACTTTATTTCTAACAGTTCGCAAGACTGCATGTGCGACGCCTCCGAGCAATAACTTAACCATAACAGGAAGAATCACTGCTCCAAGCAGAGGAGGTATACAAGGTGTATTAGTCTCGTTGGATAACGGCATGAGTACAGTGACTAACGCTGATGGCGTTTATACATTTGGCAATCTCGCTGCAGGCACCTATACGATAACCCCAAGTGAATCCTCTGGTGTTGGCAATGGATTATCATCAACCGACTTAGTACTTACAGCAAGACATATATTAGGATTGACCTTTTTTGACAATGTATATCAGATCATCTCAGCAGATGCTAATAATAACAACTCTGTTAGTGCAGTAGACTTAGTACAGATGCGACTGGTGATACTAGGACGTAGTGATACTTTTGCAGGCAATCCTAGCTGGCGCTTCTTGGATATTCCTGATAACCTTACGGGTACTACACTGCCTGTTACGATGAATCCTACACGGACCATTTCGATAAGTGATTCAGATGTAACAGATGCTAACTTCACAGGTATCAAGATTGGTGATCTCAATGGTAGTGCAAGCTTGGATCTTAGATAATTAATTCTTATTCTCAGAGCCTTTTGGATGATAAGATCTATCCACGATAAATTAATACTATAAAAATACCTCATATGAAATATTCAATGTCTCTTCTAATTGTGATTGCAGTACTTGTCACTGCATCATGTCAGACAAAACCTGCCACAATGAAAACACAAGTTGTCTCATCTGACCAATGGTCTGCCCACATACCATCTGCTATCGAGCGAGTAGAAAAATCAGAAGAAGAATGGAAAAAAGAACTTAGCGAGCAGGAGTACTATGTCATCAGAAAGAAAGGCACTGAGCGTTCATTCACTGGTTTAGATCTTTTAAACAATAAAAAAGAGGGATTATACACTTGTCGTGCTTGTGGCTTGCCTTTATTTGGTTCTGATACAAAGTTTAAGAGTGGTACAGGGTGGCCAAGTTATTATGCACCTCTTAAAGCAGAGTTTATAAAAGAAGATACAGATTACAATATCGGATATGCTCGTACTGAAGTGATGTGCGCCCAGTGCGATGGTCACTTAGGTCATGTATTTCCTGATGGCCCTGAGCCGACTGGACTTAGATACTGTATCAACGCCGTTTCTCTTGACTTCGTGGAAGCCATGCCAGAAGAAAAGATGGCGGACAAGTAACATGGAACGAGTAGCAAGAGTTACTGCTATAATGACCGGTTAACTTTATGATCTCCAACTTAGAGGGTTAAGGTAACTTTCGTGGTTATCTCTGCAACATCCAAAGGTCTTCGACTTAGACAGAGATATGTGACCTTATGCTTGGTTTCCAGAGTTAATATCTATGATTTGTTGTTTTGTGGAGACGCTCCTTACAGATGAAAAGGTCGCTTGAATCTCACTCTTCTCCTCTAAGCCTGGCATCTTGCTCTTGCGCGATCTGAACGATCTTGCGCATGGCTCTCACCACACTTAGAAATAGTAAATACCCAAAAGTAAACACGATATATATCCACCTAAAAGACTTGGCTTCATAGATACTTTGGCCGCTGATGAGCCAAGCCATTAATCCCCCCACAACTAAAACACCCATGTAAGACATGATGGAACTACCCCAATATTTGTTTTGATCCTTTGCACCTAGACTAAGCACACTATTGATCACACCAAATAACAGCGTAAAAGCAGCCGCCACTGTCCATGGAAAGTAATCAGCCAATTCAAACATCCCTAACCAACTGGGTATCATAAACAACAGCATCATCACCGGCATACCGATCAATACTGCTATAGCCTGCTGCACAGGATGTATCTCTCGTCTAAATGGTGATGGCGTTTCCAAGTTTCGTTCTGTTACTATTAGATTAACACGACTAATCCAACTTAGTTGTTATTCTTTTCTTTGATAGGCTTGGCAAATAGATCGAAGTCCTCTGCCCCAGTTATCTCAACAGCTACAAAATCACCAAGTCTTACATAGTCCAGTGACGCATCTATCAGCACCTCATTATCGACCTCAGGACTATCATATTCTGTTCTACCTACAAAGTAGCCGCCTTCTTTTCTATCTATTAGTACCTTTTGCTCCGTACCTACTAAAGCGACATTCTTCTCCAGTGAGATATCTCTTTGTATATCCATTAAGTCCGCAGCTCTCTGGGCTTTAACCTCAGCTGACACATCATCAAGAAACGCATGAGCAGATGTATCTTCCTCATGGCTATACTGAAAGACACCTAATCTTTCAAATCTCATGTCTCTCACAAAATCACACATGTCCTGAAACTCAGCATCTGTCTCTCCTGGGAAACCCACCAACATCGTTGTCCTAATCGCTATATCAGGCACCACTTCTTTGGCATGTGTCATTAAGTCCCTCATCTCCGCCTGCGTAATCTGTCTCTTCATCCTATCCAGCACATCATCATTAGCATGTTGGAGCGGTATATCTAGATAATTGCAGATCTTAGGCAGCTCTGCCATGGTCTGTAAGACTTCTCTTGGAAACTTTGTTGGATAAGCATAGTGCAACCTGATCCATTCGATACCTTCTACTTTAGAGAGAGCTATCAACAATTCTGACAAAGCTCTTTTTTTATAAAGATCTAAACCATAGTATGTAAGCTCTTGAGCGATCAGCATCAGTTCTTTAACACCTCTTCTAGCCAGTGTTTTGGCCTCTGCAACGAGATCATCTATGGACCTTGATATATGCTTACCTCTCATCAGCGGTATCGCACAAAAGGAGCACGTACGATTGCAACCTTCAGAGATCTTTAGATAAGCATAATGTGGCAATGTTGAGATCTTACGCTCGCCTACCAACTCATGCTTATAGTCAGCATTAAAGCGAGCCAATAAGGCTGGCAGATCCATCGTCCCAAAGTAAGCATCTACCTCAGGTATATCTCTTTCGAGATCATCCTTATATCGCTGAGATAGACAGCCAGTCACATAGACCTTATCTAGCTCACCTGCCTTCTTACGCTCGACATTGGCGAGTATCGTGTCAACTGATTCTTCCTTTGCCAGATCTATAAATCCGCAAGTATTGACGATCACTATATTGGCTTCATCTTGCTCATGTTCATGATGAGCTAAGATGTCATTACCCTTTAACTGTGTGACTATATTTTCTGAGTCAACGAGATTCTTGGAGCAACCAAGTGTGATCACTTCGACCTTATCCTTCTGATTCTTTGTCTTCATTCGCTTGCAAAGATAATCTTACTTGGGTTTGATGCGTTTGATTTTAATATTTCGGTTATGATACGATTTACTGCCATCCTGATACTAACGATATTATGCCTTTCGGTAAATGCACAATTTGGAATAAGAGTCAGTCAAAACTTCAATAAGGCGGGAAGTTGGGATGATTTCATAAGTAATGAGATTGGTCGAAGTGAATCAGTATTTACGAGTTCTCAGTCTTACACTTTGGATTATTGGCTCAGACTCCCTAATCATCGAGTAGAGTTTTATCCTAACATATCATATCATCGAGCTACGGATCTTATAACTAATATTGGCGTGGGAGGCTCAGAGTCTACTTCTGTTTTAGATCAGATTGGAGCAGGCTTATTGGTCCATATTTATGCTTTTGACTTTACAGGAGATTGCGATTGTCCTACCTTCAGTAAGCAAGGTGGCTTAGTAAAAAAAGGATTCTTCTTCATGGGTGGTGTAGGTGCTGACTTTGCAAGAAAAAAGTTTGGAGATGGTGACTTAGCTGATGGCAATTTTGATGTTAAGGCCTCACTGGGTTTGGGCATAGATATCGGCTTAACTGATCTTCTTACCATAACACCTTTTGTTCAGATACAGAGATACTTTGACGTGTCCGGACATAATCTTTCAGAGGTGTTTAATAGCACTGGCAATATCTCTTCTTCCATCAACCAACTTCAAGTAGGTCTTAGATTGGGACTACGAGCTGATTACTCTAAACCAAGATTCTAATTATCACTTTATAATTTTTTTTTACAATTGTTAGATAGAGTTGATCATGTTGTCTTTTGCGCACCTACTTTAGAAAGTGGCATAGATTATATATTAGAACTTACTGGTATCCAAGCTACTTATGGCGGCAGACATCTATCAAGAGGAACACACAACGCTATATTCAAATTAGGCAACCATTCTTACTTTGAGATCCTTGCACCTGACCCTGAAAACAAGAATATACCTCCTCCTCGATGGATGGGTGTTGATCTGATAGAAAACCCACGTATCACCAGATGGGCCATCAAGTCAGATACAATTGTAAAAGATGCCAAGATTCTTTCTAATTACAAACCCATGTATGGTCATGTACAAAGTGGTAGTAGAGCCTTAAAAGATGGCGCTTTATTGAGTTGGCAACTAACAGATCCACTTTCCGAACCTGCGGTAGAAGTAGTTCCATTTTTATTGGACTGGCAAGAAAGCACTCATCCATCTGCGACACTTCCTGACGTATGCAAGTTTATAGGGGTGAAACTGGAACACCCAGATCATAGTGCAATTAGAAAAGCAGTAAACCCATTAGACATCGACGTCCTAATCAATCCAGCAGACAAACAAAGGATTATAGTCACCCTCGATACATCCAAAGGAGTAATAGAAATATATTAGATCATTTTCTAATTGCCTGAAATCACATGTGCATATTAGCTTGTTATCGCATTAGCACATCAACATCATTAGCACAATAACATCACTTCCGTCCTCTCCTAATCGTCTTGATCAACTGACCCGGTTGTAGCACATCCTCTAATTCCATATTGTTAAGGATGGCAATCTCATGCTGATCGTCAGCTGATAATCTCATACGATTAAGTGCACTACCAAGTGCTTCAGCTCTATTAACTTGAGCCACTTGGATCACATCGGCTGTAACATTGATTCTCGCTGGGTCCGTGAGACGGTCAAAGTTCCCCATGGTATTTTGAAAGATTCTTGAGAAGTTATTGAAGTCTACAGTCTGTGACAATCCGTGAAACTTATAAATCAAGTCATTGTATTGTATCAAGTAAGTCAAGATCCTAAGGTCTTGCTGTGGCTGCTGCTGTTGGCCTTGTTGCTGAGGATTCTGCTTGAGCTTAGATAACATAGCGATAGCAGGCAATCTATTTACATTAATCTGAGAAGATTCTAATACCTCAAGTCCATCTTGCTCGACAGTTTCTTGAGCTGCAGCTTGAAGTGTCTTTTGTTGAGACAGTGTCATCAACATCAATGCTTTGCCATCTGTGGAAGCCATCTGCACCATTTGTGGCGTATTGACCACTTGCCACTCTGGTGGTACTGGAAAATGAAATTTTAATTCAGGATGAAAGAATGTATTGTACTTCACATATCCTTGCTTAGGATCTTCTCCATATGTCATTCCGTCTATCATCCTTAGGTAGCTGTCGCGTCCGATTTTTAGATTAGTTGCACCTAACTCCGCTTGATATGCATCAGACATCTCATGCACTCTATTAAATCTATTAACTGGATCAGGATGCGTACTTTGAAACTCAGGTATGCTTACCCCTGCTCTTGATTGTATACGGTGGAGTACTCCAAAGAAGTTTGCCATCTCGTGACTATCATAACCGATCTGTGTGCTATAGTCAACGCCAAGCTCATCACTTTGACTCTCATCATCTCTACCAAACTTTAAAAACATCATACCCAATGCCTGCTGGCCTAACTCTCCAAACTGTCTAAACTCTTCAGATACGATCATCCCTGCTACGAACAAACCACCATACAACTGCTGCTTACTCATCTGAGCTGCACTATGTCTTGCTGTGATATGACCGATCTCATGACCCAGTACACCTGCGAACTCTGCCTCATTGTTAAAGTGAGCCATAATACCTCTTGTAAAATAGACATACCCACCAGGCACTGCAAATGCGTTGACCACTGGACTATCTAAAATGCGAAACTGATAATCGAGATCTGGTTTATGAGAGATAGCACCCATCTCTTTACCCTTCTCATTGATGAAGGATTGCATCTGCTCGTTATTATATAATCCAAAGTTAGCGATGATACCTGGATCCGCTTGTTGTCCCATAGCGAGCTCTTGCGCTTCAGATACAAGCATGATCTCTTTTTTGCCTGTCACAGGGTTAACAGCACATGCTTGGATCACTAAACACATGATGATTATAGCAATCGTTGCTAAGAGGTTTGACTTTATCCTATACATAGTAGTTTCTTTGTGTACTTATTTGACGTGAAGTCGAAGAAAAGTTACGTTAACAAATGGTGAAAATTTGTAAGGGTAATTTACGGTATAATCGTACATAGTCAAAGTATTAAGTAAAGCGATGAGTAAAAAAGGCAAAGTTCTGGTAGCAATGAGTGGTGGCATAGACAGCACAGTGACGGCTATGTTGATGCATGAAGAGGGCTATGAAGTGGTAGGTATCACAATGAAGACTTGGGACTACGCCGGATCAGGTGGCTCAAAGAAAGAGACGGGTTGCTGTAGTCTGGATAGTATCAATGATGCACGTGAAGTATCAGTTGATATGGGCTTTCATCACTTTATCGTGGATATCAGAGAGGAGTTTGGCGACTATGTCATTGATGATTTTGTTGACGAATATATCGCTGGACGTACACCTAACCCTTGTATCCTATGCAATACACATATCAAGTGGTCCGCCCTTCTCAAGAGGGCTGATGCTTTAGATTGTGAGTTTATCGCAACAGGCCACTATGCTAAGATCAACCAAAAGGACGGTAGATACTTTATCTCCAAAGCTATAGATCAACACAAGGACCAGTCCTATGTACTCTGGGGACTGAGCCAAGAGTGTATGGAGCGGACTCGATTTCCTCTAGCACCATTTACCAAGTCAGAGATCAGACAAATGGCCGCAGATCGTGGATATGAAGCACTTTCCAAGAAGGCAGAAAGCTATGAGATTTGCTTTGTACCAGACAACGACTATAGAAGCTTCTTAAAAAGAAGAGTACCTGGACTCGAGCAACAAGTCGCAGGTGGCACCTTTGTAGACCAAGAAGGTAATCTGTTGGGTAATCATGATGGATATCCATTCTACACAATCGGGCAACGGAAGGGACTTGGTGGCGGATTTAAGACCCCCAAATATGTGACTGATATCCGGCCTAATGACAACGTGGTGGTGCTGGGAGAAGTAGAAGATCTCATGCGCAATGGCATGATAGTCAATGATGTAAATATGCAGAAATATAAATCTTTTCAAGATGGCATGGAAGCAACAACAATGGTCAGATACAATGATAAAGGCGCTTTAGCCCGTATATATAATAAAGAAAACGACCTCCAAGTGGAGTTTATGGCCAATGTCAGAGGGGTAGCTCCCGGACAATCAGCCGTTTTCTATGAAGGAGACGACGTCATAGGCGGAGGACGCATCAGCAGAAGCCTCTAATCAAGAGGATTTTCTTATATCGTATTAGTATTTTATTTAATATATTAGAGGCTTGTTATCAACGAGTTTAATCTCCTCATGGCTCATATGAGCGAGAACCGGCTGTAATCACCCTTTCTACTGGTGCTGTAGCACAATTTCGACCGCCGAGATAAGTTTTAATTAAGTCAAATAATAGGTTTATGCAACTGAGGAATATCTATGCATTCTTCTTTCTTTTAGCGTGTACAGTAGGTACCATGAGTGCGCAACAGGAGTTCTACTGGATCGGAGGAAGTGGCGACTGGCATGATGACGGCAACTGGTCGTTCACATCTGGCAGTGCTTTCGGTGGAGCAGGTGTACCCAGCAGTGTCGTGGATGCCATATTTGATGCAAATTCTTTTGATGCGCCGGGTCAAGTTGTAACCGTATCGACGAATGTCAATTGCAACAATCTTGACTTTAGTGCCGTAACTAATATGCCTACTTTTCAAATAGGTGTTGGAGATACCGTCAATGTCGATGGATCACTCCTGCTTTCGGCTAATATGATTCATGACGTCCAGTCTCCCTATGTCTTTAGATCTAATGATACTGATGAGCAAATCACAATGGCTGGTCAATCATTTAATAACGATGTGATATTCAATGGCTCGGGTGGTGAATGGACTTTACAAGATGACTTTATACAGCAAGGAGGAGACATCATCATCTTATCAGGGGAGCTGATCACAGATGATAACGATATAACATCCGAAGGTATATTAGTACCAGATTCTGGCAATAGTTCTGGGCTCGATCTTGGTGCGGCAACCGTACTACTATTTGGTCCTATTGGAGAGAACGTTAGAGTGATAATGGAGAGTAGTGATTTTAACTTTGACGCAGGATCTTCTGTTATCAACTTGTTTGGTAATGATGCAGTTATGGAGCTGACAGGAGATATGACCTATCTTTTTAACAGCATTAATTTTGTTGAAGCCAACGCAAGGCTGACGACTCGAGTACCAGCTGACCAATTAGAGCCATTCATTGAAAATCTAACCTTTAGTCGGGATGGTCTCATACAGGGCGATCATATCATCCAAAACCTTCAGATATCCAACGGTTATACCTTAAAATTAGAAAACGGAAGTAGACAAGCTATAGGTGACTTACTAACAGATAGGTCAGACTGTGACGGAGATGCTCGATTGATTGCAGAGTTTGACAATGGTCCAAGAGCAATCGTCACTTTGATCATGAATCAAATCATCGGCCCGTTCTTCCTAAGGGGCATAGAAGGCGACTTCTCTGGTGATATCCAAATGACAGGAGGATTTAATGGGGGAAACAATAGTCCAAACTTTATATTTAGTGGTCCATCAAGAAATCTCTATTGGGTTGGTGATGGAGGAGATTGGAATGATCCAAATAATTGGTCAAGATCTCCAGGTGGCATGCCCGGTGCTTGTATCCCAAAGTCAGTAGATAACGTCTTTTTTGATGACAACTCGTTTCCTAGTGGTGTAGCTGCCGGAGCGATGATAGTCAGTGACATACCTGTCTTTGTAAACTCATTTACTTTTACAACTGATGGATTTATTGGCTCAATAGATATGCCATCTCTAAGTATAGTAGCAGATCAGGACGTTGATAATAAAACAGAAAAACCAAGAATAAGAATCACATCTGAAAGACTTACATGGCTGATAGATGATCTCTTTTTGTTGAGTACCGATACTGCAGGAAATACAGACAATACAGATAATCTCTTTGTAGATGTTGCTCCTAATATCTTAAACAATGTCTTTATCACTGGTGAAGCTGGATCTAGAGTGCGACTCGATACCGCGTTGGTAATCAGAGGGACTTTAGATATAGGTGGATCAGGAGAGTTCTTAACAGATGGCTTTGAGGTTCAAGCAGATATGATCATTGCCCAAGATGACATGGTGCGGTTAAGACTTGATGGGTCAACCATCACAGTCACTGGTATGTTTGATGGTACAACCTACCCTGTCATGATATCTGATATAAGCGGCATATCTGCGGTAGGCACACAGTGGGTCTTTACCGCTGACGAATCAGGTTTTAGTATAGATATGGGCAGTATAGGCGATGTCACCTTTGAGAGCGGAGATGGCACAGCGAGTCTGCTCGCTACTGATGACGTGACTATAGGGACGCTTATCATTAATAACGATGGAGCGTTTTCTGGTGAGACTTATGGGATAGATAGTTTGATCTTTGCGCCCGGTCATACGTATGAGTTAGGCGATGGTGTAGACGTATCTGTGGATAGCTATTTTGAAGGAAGAGGAGACCAATGTAAGTCGATCATCTTTAGAACAAGCAGTGCTAATACTTCTGAAGATTTCACACTAGCCAGTGATATCTCTTTGGTTATGAGCTTCTTTGTCATTAGTGATATTGATGCGCGAGGAGGGGGTTCATACTTTGCAGGACCAGGCAGCTCAGGAGAACGCACGAGCAATTGGACCTTCCCCACAGACGCAGAAAATGACGCGGCCCGCAGATTCTTAGGTGAAGATGTAGCAGCATGTAATGACTCAATCATTGTGCTTGCACCATTTGACGCAAGTGCTATCATGTCTATCAGCTGGGAACTCAATGGAGCACCTGTCAGCACAGATCTAACATATACCATCGCGCCTGATGCCATGCAAATCATCGCTGTCGCGCTCACGCCAAGTGGATGTGAGATAAGAGATACTATTGATGTAGCATTTGCACAATCATTTGTTCTTCCAGGCCAACAAGACAGGGATGTATGCCAAGGTGCATCTACCACTTTAGATCCAGGGTTCTCTGATCCTAGTGCTACTTTTCTATGGAGTACGGGTCAAACCACTGAAACCATCGATGTCAATGCCACTGATCAATATACAGTTATGGTCGATCGAGGAGGTTGTGTAGAGTTTGATACTGTCAATATCACAAGGATCGATCTTGAGCCATTTGATATGGTTTTTGTAGATGATCAAGGAGACCGGATCACTGAGATTAGACTTTGTGAAGATGAGGTTAGAAGCTTCGATGCACCATCGTTTAACAACTCAACTTATGTATGGAATGATGGAACCAGTACAGCTTCTATAGAGGTAAGTACGGCTTCTCTTCCAGCAGATGGTTTCTATTATATCGAGGTGACAGAGGGAGCATGTACAGATAGAGATAGTTTAGAAGTATCTTTTGATGCTGAGATATTACAAGTCATGACCGATATGTCCGATACAACTATATGTGCAGGTGAGATCGCTAACCTCTCAGTAGTAGCAGGTTTTGATAGCGTTAGATGGAATGTTGGCTTAACTACTATGTCCATCCCTGTTGATGCTCAGACGAGTCGTACATACGTCGTTGATGCCTTTAGAGGAGTATGTCGTGCCACTGAAGAACGTAACGTAACGGTTACACAACTCACAGATGTTTCTTTAGGTAGCGACATTACGATATGTGAAGATGCCACGACACTTGATATACCTAAGCGTGATGGTGTTACACTAACTCATCGATGGATAGACCTCGCAACGGGTGATGATCTTGGAGACGAAGACACGCTGTCTGCCCCTGTTGTCCTGGGGAGGTCGGATTATATATTTGAGGCAACTGAAGGTATTTGTTTTTCAAGAGATACCATCGGTGTTGACGTTGAACCAGCGCCTATCTTTGTGCTCAATACTAGAGATACTACGCTGTGCGTAGGAGAAGACTTAGACATCACCGTTACTCAAGAACAAGATGTCATGTATAGTTGGAGTACCGGTGAAGATGGGGTGACTATCAATGTCTCAGAAGCCGATGATTATATCCTGACAGCAGATCGCGGTCGCTGTTCAGTAGATACAACCATATCAGTAAGTGTTCTGGATCTGGGCACCTTTGATATCGGCCCGGCAGATACAACACTTTGTATGGGTGAGGTTCTAAACTTGGATGCTACCCTTTCGGGAAATGTAACGTACACTTGGCTCCCAAGCAACAATGGACTACCGATCAATCAAGTTACCACTGATGATCAATATCAGATAGAAGTAAGCTCAGGCAACTGCTCTGTTAGTGATGTTATAGATGTCACATTTGATACACCTTCTAACTTCGAACTACATCAGACGGCAGGAGCCCTTGATACGACCATTTGCGCAGGTACACCACTGAGTTATGACCAGTTAAACTTTCCAGATGTGATCTGGAGTGACTTTGATGGCACTGAGCTGAGTACGATGTCAGACTTTGCTATCACTGAAGCAGGAAGTTATGAGCTGGCAGTGACCAATGGTGTCTGTGTGACTAGAGATTCAATCATTGTAACTGTTCAATCCTTACCTCTATTAGAATTGCAAGATACAGTTTTGGCATGTGCTGGTGAGACGATCACCTTAGGAGCACCAGGTGATCCAGGTGTTGAATATGTATGGAGTACAGGAGAAATGACCAATACAATAGAAGTCACCCAAAGCGATTTCTACTTCGTTGTAGCTCGCCAAAATGGGTGTCCTAATCTCGATACAACCGAAGTGATCTTTAACGCACTTCCCGATCCAGTTCTTCCAGTAGATGCATTTATCTGTGATGGAGATAGCATCGTAGTGTTTAGGTTGAGTAGTCTTGTTCCAGGTACAATGTTTAATCTCATATCGGAACCTACTGGTTCTGCGATGATCACGCCTGGAGTTGATGAATTTTATGCTCAAGAAGAAGGTTTATATGACCTCATTCTTACTAGTAGAGATGATTGTGAGCTGAGAGATACATTTAACCTATCACTTAACCCTACTCCATTTTTCACTTTACCAGATTCTACAGGTCTATGCGACGGAGCATCACAGTTGCTCTCTCCTACGTATGAGAATGGCGCTCCTGCAAATGTTGATTTCAGATGGTCAACTGCCGATGGCAACGAAGAAATAACCGTAAGAACTAATAACGAGGGTCCAGTATGGCTGGATGCTACCATAGACAACCCACAAGGCGGATGCGCTTGGTCCGATACGACTTTTGTCATCGTCCAAGAAGTGCCAGAAATCACCTTAGACGAAACGGCCACCATCTGTTCGGATAGTAGCTTAGTCTTAGATGCAACTGCTCCCGGTGTCAGCTATCTATGGAGCACTGGAGAAACAACAGCATCTATAGAAGTGTCAGAAGCGGATACGTACTCGGTGGTCATAGATATCAATGGCTGTACAGATGATAGTGAGATAGAAGTATCAACCATACAGGCACCTGAAGTCATTCTCGGGATGGATACAGTGGTTTGTGATGGCGACGCTGTCATGCTCACCACTGGCAATCCACAATGGACAACAGAATGGTCAACAGGAGAGACCACTTCTACCATCACCGTTAGCGGCGGAGAATTGATCTCTGTTATGGTTGAAGATAATGGCTGTACGGATACGGATGATATCATGATCGAACTTGGAGAACTACCAGAACTCAATCTAGGCGATGATATAGAGATATGTGACTTAGTGGGTGCTTCACTTTCAGTTGATGCACAAGGCGCAGATATCTTATGGAGTACAGGAGAGACAGTACCTACTATAAATGTCACAGAGCCAGGTGAGATATCTGTCATGGCTACATCGAGTGAAGGATGTATCGCGGAAGATGCCATAGAAGTCATCTCAAGGGAGTGTAGCAGGTTTGGACTTTATGTACCCAATGTCTTCTCACGCAGTGCCCAAGAAGGCAACCAACGATTTGTAGTAACGCCATCGACTTCAGCAAGGATAGACTTCTATGAGATGAATGTCTATGACCGCTGGGGTAATCTCGTGTTTACTTCTAATGATCTTGAAATAACATGGGATGGTACGATCAGTGGATTTGAGACAAACGGATTTAATCCAGGTGTCTACATGTATGCTATTAAGGTTACCTATTCGGATGACTTTGATACCAACAGGACAGACTTCTTTAGAGGAGATATAACCCTGCTTGATTAAGGACTTAGTTTTTATTACCGAACCTTAGGACTGAGATAGAAGAACCGTTCAAGGCTATTCCTTGATATATATTTTTAATATATATTTGACTGAAAATGTGTCTATTATGTTCAGATTGAGCATTTGTGTTGTACTGTTATCTTTTGTTGCTTGCGGTAGTGATGAGACGCCAGGCCCATCTGCGTCTATAGAAAGCGCTGCCATATTTCCATTAAGTGAAGGCCTTACTACCTCATATCAAGTCAACGAACTCATCTTTAGTAACGGCGGCAACTCGATCGATACCTTTTCTTATCAGCTGCAAGAAGTGATTGTAGATCAGTTTAGAGATGAGACGGATGCCACAGTCTTTGTAGTCGATAGATTTATAAGAAGTGATAACAGTAGTGGCTGGACTTATAATCAAAGTTGGCAATCCATGATCGCTAATAATAGAGCGATTAGAATAGAAGATAATGTTCGATTTATAAAATTCAGACTGCCTATCACAGTTAATGATACTTGGGATGGCAATGCCTTATTTGATGATTCTAGTCCTTTAGAATTAGGAGGTGAAATAATAGACTATTATAAAAACTGGCAGTCAACCATCACAAGAGATAAGATAAGTGTGACGCTGGATGGTGTCACTTATAACAATGTATATGAGGTAACCCTAGTAGACTACGAGAATAGCATAGAAATAAGAAGAGCCAAAGAACTCTATGCAGAAGGCATCGGTCTTATATCGAGATCACTGGAGATCATGGATACCCAATGCTTCGATACATGTGCTGGCCAATCATGGGAAGAAAAGGCTGAGAAGGGTCATATCTATACGCAGACTATCATCAATATATGATCAGCTTAGACGATCAATCATTTGTAGAAGTAGGCTATATCAGAAAAGGTCACGGATACAAAGGCCATGCACGCGTTGCTATCTTTGACGACTGGGTAGCAGACTTTAATAAGCAAGACTTTATCTTCTTGCAGATAGATGGATATAAGGTCCCTTACTACATAGAAGAAAGACAGAGTGCTAAGGAGATAATTATAAAATTAGAACATATAGATAGTGTTGAAGCACTTAAAAAATATCATCGCACTCCTCTTTATCTTTTAGAAAAAGATATCCTACATGGAGCGCAGCAATTAGAAAGTCAATCAGAACGCTCTACCCTCATCTCAAAGCATATACATGATGCAACGCTCGGCGATCTTGGGCCCATCATCCGTATAGATGAATATCCCCAACAAGAGATGGCTATTATAAAAGGAAAAGATGGCAACGAAGTGCTGATCCCTCTGCACCCGCAATTGATATCAGAGATCGATGAACAGAATGGGATTGTGAGAATGGATTTGCCAGAGGGGTTGGTTTAGATGCTTATATCAGTTCACACTTTTTAGAAAAGTGTTGCAAAATCGGATGATCTACTTTATCAGTTAAAATTAAAAAGTCGCGTGCTTAGGATCGTTTGTATTGGCTCAATCATGTCTTTGATGAAGTGAGCGTTTATGTGGTTTTAATTTAAAGCCTGTGCAGCTTGGCCGCCACGCCACATCATCCATAGCTACCCTTGGAAGAAATTATACTAATCTTTTAGCGTGCTATTTTATTTTCTAATGGGATGTTAAATTGACTCACATGTT
>CALDEM010000039.1 GCA_937942435.1 uncultured Saprospiraceae bacterium | reverse complement strand
GCTGTTGTTACTAAGATTTATCAAAGAACTTGAAGGTCTTGGTACCGTAGAGAATCTTCCGAAGTTGGAAGGTCGTCGTATGAATGTGATGATCAGTCCAACAAAGTCGAAGAAAAAATAGCAAGTACAAAATATATTATACGAAAGGAAGGTCGTCATCGATCTTCCTTTTTTTATGCACATGTCTCCTTTTGACAAAGAAAAGATACATTGTCTTCATCGACGAGATAAAGGTCGAAAATAGACTATTGGGTTGTAAGTTATATGTGATTCTCGACTACGCTCCAGTGCCGTGAGTAAAACAATCTATACTTCGAGGCACCTACTTGAACTGTATCGTTTTGACTGGGGTGATCTGAGTGATGATCAAGCTCGGGATCAGCATAAATATGAGCACTACTAAAACTGTGCCCGCGTTTATCAAAAACATCGACCAAAGATTAAACTCTATAGGCACTTGGCTCAGATAGTAGTCTGTCTCATTGAGCTTAAACAAACCTGTATACTTCTGTATGAGGCATAAGATGATGGCTATGGCATTTCCGATAAGGACACCTTTAACTATGATCCCTCCAGCGTTATACAAGAAGATCTTACGTACGGACCAGTTTGTTGCCCCTAATGCCTTTAATACACCGATCATACGAGTACGCTCTAACACAAAGATCATCAGTGCTGTTATCATGTTTATCAAGGCAACTAATATCATCAAGAAGATGATTACGCGCTCATTGACATTCTGAAGCTCTAACCACTCGAAGATCTCCGAGAACTTCGTCCTTACCGTCTCGCTATATGTAGCAGGTGGCAAGAGCTCAAAGTAGATGAAGTCGTTGATCAATGGTAGATCATCCAAGTCTTCTACAAATACTTCTAATCCAGACACTTGATCTGACGCCCAACCCAGTAAATCTTGTAAGACACGCATGTCGACCAAAGCAAATCTCCTATCATACTCTTCAAGACCCGTATTGTAGATGCCTGTTATGGTAAACTGTCTTTTGGTGGGCACTTCATCCAGTATAAAACTGACATTGACCTTTTGGCCTACCTTAAACTTCATCCTTCTGGCAGTATACTGAGAGATCATCATATCACGTGATCCCTTCTCTCCACTGAAGTCGACAAAAGAGCCTGCTTTGACAAAGTCTTGGATGCGATCAACATTATAATTCTTATCTAAGCCTTTGAGCAAGAGACCTTCAAACTGAGTTTTATCCATTACTATCCCGGGCACTACTGTAAATGCCTCTACATGAGTGATCCCTCCATTGGACTGCTCAATACTTCTAATCTCATCACCAGAGTCAAACGATGCAGGCCTAGCGTAGCTTACAGAAGAAATCCTTAGCAAAGAATCTACAAGCTCTTTGTCTTTATGGATCGGTATCAACTCAAAAGAATCACCCGATAATCCATCAGCGATGTGGATGTGCCCCCAAAAGTTAAAGACTTTATCAGATATCTCATTCTTAAATCCAGTTATGATGTTGGTCGTCAAGATCATAACCATCATACTCAAGGCGATCGCAGCTATAGCAATCTTGACGATGAGGCCAGAGAAGCTCTTACCGGTGGGATTGGATATCCTTGATGCTATGTATCGCTCGAAGTTCATACAGGTTGTGAAGATAATCCAATCGCTGATTGTTTATCTTACAAGGTGTATAAATCAATGGTTCATCTCCAGTTGTGATATGTGTATGTTCTGTAACTGAGATTAGCTACTTTTGCCCAAAATCATAAGACATGGACTTTATCGACGAGCTAACATGGCGAGGGATGCTTCAGGACAGTACACCTGGTGTGAAAGAGATATTGAGCAAAGGGATGAACACTGGCTATATCGGTTTTGATCCGACTGCACCATCCTTAACGATCGGCAACTATGTCCAGTTGATGATTCTGTCCTTCTGGCAGCAAAGTGGGCATCAACCTATCTTTCTTTTAGGCGGAGCCACTGGTCGTATAGGAGATCCCTCTGGTAAAGATAAAGAGCGCCTACTCAAGACTGAAGATGAGCTTGATAAGAACTTAGCTTTTCAAAGAAAGCAGGCAGAGAAGTTTCTAAACTTCGATGTTGGGGACAACAAAGCCTTAATGATCAACAACTATGATTTTTATAAAGACATGAATGTTCTTGACTTCCTTAGAGATGTAGGAAAAAACCTAACTGTCAACTATATGATGAGTAAGGACAGTGTAAAGAACAGATTAGAAACAGGACTATCATTTACAGAGTTTAGCTATCAGTTATTACAGGCATATGACTTCCAGTGCTTGTACAAAAATTATAATTGTAAGTTTCAGATGGGTGGTTCTGACCAATGGGGCAATATCACTTCAGGCACAGAGTTTATCCGACGTAACGTAGCAGGTGGTAAGGCTTATGCGATCACTACCCCACTCTTGACCAAGGCAGATGGTAAGAAGTTTGGTAAGTCAGAAGAAGGCAACTTATGGTTGGATCCTAATATGACATCACCTTACAAGTTTTACCAGTTTTGGATCAATGCTGATGATGCAGATCTTGCAAAATTTTACAGATACTTCTCATTTAAACAAAGAGAAGAGATTGAGTCTGATGAAAAAGAACTCGATCCGCGAACCCTCAAAAAGAAGCTGGCTGAAGAGTTAACCATTCGTATACACTCTGCTGAAGACTACGCTTCTGTTGAGGATGTCTCAGAGATACTCTTCAATAAAAATGCTACAGCGGAAAAGCTTAAATCTTTGTCAGTTGATGCACTCGAGACGATTGGTCAAGAGATTCCAAGTTTTAAAATACCTGCAGACATAATCAAAGGGCAACTAAACATTGTTGACTTGATCGCCGAACATACTGCTATATGCTCATCTAAAGGTGATGCACGACGTGCCATCAAAAACAACGCGCTCTCTATCAACAAAGTGAAAGTATCTGATCATAATCACATGCTCGATAGCACAGATCTTCTTCAGGGGAACTATATGATGATCGAAAACGGCAAGAAGAATAAATACCTAATTGCAACGACCTAAGTAAGAAATCATCAGCAGTCAGAAGCCATATATAATCGGAGTAACAGGAAGAAGTGGAAGCGGTAAAACCTCACTTGTGAGGAATATCCAAAATCACTTCGGAGCAGAACTTGTATCTCTTCATACTATGGACAACTACTATCTCGACAGTGATCACCAGTATGTCGATGACCAAGGTTATAAAAACTTTGATCTTCCTACTTCTTTTCAAAAGCAGAAGTTTTGTGCAGATCTTGATATACTGAGATCAGGTGTTGATATAGAGATTCCGATTTATGATTTTAAGTCAGAGAGCGGGACAGATAGTATTCATATCAAGAGCAACAAGGTGATTCTTGTTGAGGGCCTATTTATCTACCACTACGATATGATTATGTCCCATCTTGATTATAAAGTCATGGTTCAACTGCCTCTTGAGTTGGCTTATGCCCGCAGATTAAAAAGAGATATAGCCGAGCGGGACTACACAGAAGAGATAACCAAGTACCGATATTTTAATCATGTAGAGCCAGCTTACAAAAAATTTATAGATCCATATATTTCCAAGATGGATCTCCTCGTAGACAACACAAAAGATCTTAGTCAGG
This sequence comes from uncultured Saprospiraceae bacterium, assembly GCA_937942435.1. GTDB lineage: Bacteria > Bacteroidota > Bacteroidia > Chitinophagales > Saprospiraceae > JAJRXG01. The sequence goes on along the minus strand of CALDEM010000039.1, from coordinate 7,328 downwards.
GTGAGGCTACACTAAAAGAAATAATCAAAAAAGTCTTGTAAGCCTTGGCATGCGATTAATCAATCGCCAAGATGATCTTACCTTTATTTTTGTTGGCTTCCATATAACTGTGTGCTTCTCTGACTTCCGTCCAACTATATATAGAATCTATCACAGGTGTAAGAGTTCCATCTGCAAATCTCTTCATCGCAAAATCACTAAAATCTTTTGTTAACCCTTTCTTATAATCCAAGGATCTTGCTCTCAAGGTCGAGCCTATAATACGGATACGCTTTCTTAAGATGTTAGCGATGTTGACATTATCTAATTGTACGCCACCCATCAGTGCTAACATGATCATCCGACCATCAAAGTCCAGAGAGTTAATGTTCTTTTGAAAATACGCAGCTGCTAAAAAATCAATGATTACATCAACTCCTTTGCCTTCTGTAATCTTAGATATCTCCGCTTGAAAATCTTGATTTGCGTAATCGATAGTATGATCAGCGCCAAGGTCTCTACATATCTGATGCTTACCTTTGGATGCAGTTATGATCACCCTTGAAGCACCCATAGCTTTGGCAAGTTGTATAGCAGCTGTCCCTACTCCACTGGCTCCTGCATGTATCAAGATTTGCTCAGATGGTCGTATGTCCGCCAAGTAGTTGAGCGCTTGAAAAGCTGTCAAAAATACTTCGGGTATCGCTGCGGCGTCAGTGTACGACATGTCATCAGCCATAGGCATGGCTATATCCTCATGAATAACAACCTGCTCAGCGTAACCTCCTCCAGCTAAGAGTCCTAATACTCTGTCGCCGATATTCCACTTTGTAACTTTATCACCTACTTCGATGACATCACCAGCCATCTCTAATCCAAGTATAGTACTTGCACCAGGAGGAGGTGGATAAAATCCCTTGCGCTGTAAAGTGTCAGCGCGATTGAGTGCAGTAGCAACAACCTTAACTCGTATAGAATATTCTGATAGCTCAGGTGCAGCAGTCTCCCCTATATATAACTGATCAACATCGCCAAACTCTTTTAATAGTACCGCTCTCATCAATGTTATAATTTAATCCACTTTATAGTTGTGGACGTATCGTTATCAAAAAGTACTCTTATAAAATAGACACCTTCAGACAGATATGATACATCTAAAGCGTTACCATCTCTATAATCAGAGACTGGACCTATAGACACGCCATCAACATTGATGATATCAATATGACTAATACGCTCATCCGAAGTAATTGAAAACTCGTCGCCTCCTGGATTAGGAAATAAAGTGACAGTACCTTGATCAACAAACTTTGTTGAAGTGGACAATGCCCTTTGAACGACTCTAACATCTGCCGCAACATTGATCACTCCATCTGTAGAGCTTCCTTCTAAAACTTTATATATCTGCTCGCTTTGTACATTATAAAACTTGTCTATATGTCCAGTTGGCCAAGTGATCACAAGCGAATCCAACTGTTCGCTTTCACCCAAGCCAATATGCCTGTAAGAAGAGTTTTGCCCAAGAAAGCCAGAACCACATAATGTAAACTGCATCTGATAGTCACCCTGTACGTAAGACTCGATTCTTACGCCAACACCATCTCGATTGCTCATGACACCTTCTAAGTCCAGCTTTAACCAATGATTATTGGTAATCGTGTTATTTTTCCAAAAGTAGAAATCATATGGCGGATTGTTTTGTACAACAATATCAATCAAACCATCATTATCAAAATCACCAATAGCATTAGTATAACTTTGTGTAGTGTCTGCTAAGAAGCCTTCGACAAATGGAATTTGAAAAGAAGTGCCTTCTATATTTTCATAAAAGATGCTCGATACTTCTTTTGGTTGATCTATAGAACTACTTACGTATAGATCGAGATCACCATCGTTATCTGCATCTAAGAAGTTGGACCCCCAACAATTAGCACCTGGGAAGTGAGCTTGAAGATCTTCTGCGACATTATGGTATTGTATAAAGCCAGCTTGATCCAGCACTCCGCTATTTTCTAATAGTTGACTGCCTATAGGTGTATTGGTTACATAGATGTCTATCCATCCGTCTTGATTATAATCTCCAGGATTGACACACATTGCATTCATCCGAGCATCAGCGCCTGTTTGCTGGCTGACATCCAAGAAGGTGCCGTTACGGCTATTTTCTAAAAGTGTATTGTAAGTGAGCTTGTCATTGGCGATATAGATATCAGGCCACATGTCATTATTATAATCTAAAAAGGCAGCACAAAAGGGAAGCTTATCGTCATCTGCAGCACCTGACTCTTCTGTCCTTTCGGAAAATGTACCATCGGCGTTATTCTTAAACAATCGATTATAGCTTCTGATCGCATCTGGATCACCGATCACACCTTTGGATGCATAGTACAAATCTAACCACCCATCTCGATTATAATCCCCCCAACATGCACCATAGCCAAAGTGAACATTTAACGGAAGTCCACTTTCTTCTGTAGCATCTACGAGCTGAAGATCACCCGTGTTCTGATATAGTCTACTGATACCGTCATTAGCGGCAACATATAGATCTAAGTCTCCGTCGTTGTCATAGTCTACCCAATTGATTTGCTTCACAAACTCTCGATTAACTACAAGTGGACTTATAAGACTAAATCCATCTCCAGTATTGACATAAAATGATATGCCACCTCTCGTATGACCGAGGGTCAGATCATCCAATCCATCTCCATTAAAATCATGGACAGAGACACCAGCACCTATCGTCCCTTCGCTTAACTGATGACTGATACCAAGGTCCTCTCTGATCTCTTCAAAAGCAATCTGACATAACACTGCACTATAACCATAGAAGGATATTATCAGCAATAAAGCCGTCCGAAAAATAGCTTGAGAAACCATGTCTAGTGAATGTAGAAATAATCAGGGATATAAATCCTAAAGCTCTGTGAAATTAGAACCTTTTGCCCACCTGTACACCTAAGAGAATGATTGAGCCTTGTCCCGTTGGTTCTCCAACAGTTCTGACATTCCACTCAAAACCAAAACTCAATGTCGGAGTGATAGATAATGAATTATTTACGAAAGTATAGGCCAACTCAGCAGTAGGCTGCAGAACTGTAATCGACGTCTCTCCTACAATCCGTTCATCCAGGGGCCCTATGTCATACCAATCAATCTCGTTAAACCAAACATCAGTCTTAACAGACCAACTCCATCCTCTAAAGCCTGGTTTAAAATACTTCCTATACCCAACTGATCCGCCGAACCCACCACCTCTCTCATCGTCATGCACACCCAAGTCGCGATGTCTCACGATGTTATAGCCGAGCCTAAATGAAAGACTTGATTGTTCTGTGAGTGATGATTCATATCTCAAACCAGGTATCACACCCGTTGGGTAAACTTGCAGCTCAAGCGACAGATCCTTTGTGCTCTGCGCTTGAAACTCAAAAGCTAAAAAGGAAACAATTAGAAAAACGAATATCCTCATTCTTGGATGATGTCTTGTTCATAAAAGTATGACTTGTCAGATGCTAAGACGATAACTATCAATATAACATTGACTAAGACCATAAAATAATTGGTGAAGTTTCCAGTTTTGGCAACAAAGCCACTTTCTCTATCAAGAGACAAAATTATAATTTGAAAAATAACTGAAAATAAGCTGAATGCTATAGCACCATATGCGACATTAAGCGCTATGGGCTTACCCATAACCATAAGCAGTCCTGAGATTACATAGATGATGGACGCTATCAGACCCAATATACCCAATCGCACTATCCATATCTTATAATAATCTGAAAACACGAGCATATTATCAAATTTGCCAAATACATTTTCGAATGCCGCAATATCTGAACTATCTTTTGGCAAGCGCACCTCTACATTGTTGGACTCCTCATCTTCTCCCATATTAATGGACACATGTCCATCTCTTTCTTCTTGACTATCTGAAGAATCTTGCAATTCAGTAGCTGTCTTCATCTCCGTCTCTATCTGCTTACTTATCTCATCAAATGTTCCAGACATCTCATCTAAAGTATTTGGAGATTGGATCTTTTGAACATTGCTTAAGGCACCGCAGCCACCAAAGAGAATCAAAATAATCCCTATAACAGTTGCCCAAGTAGGAGTCTTCATATATCACTTGATGTTGTATTTATCAAAGATAATAACATCGACGACGCTAACTCGTTTATAATGAAATTCTGTCTTTGAAAAAAGTTATTAAAATAGTAGGCATATCACTCCTGGTATTGTACGTGATAGGCTGTACTGTCTTATATGTGATACAAGATGATATCATATTTAGGCCTCAAGGCATACCACCAGATACACAGTTTCGCTTTGGCCAAGAGGTGAACATACCGGTAGGTGAAGATATCAATCTACATGCGTTGTATCATAAAGTTGCTGATGCCAAGGGTGTTATACTGTATCTACATGGTAACAAGGGCAATGCAAGAAGGTGTCAACGGCAAGCAGAGATGTTTACGGGCTATGGATATAATGTCTTGCTCTTGGATTATAGAGGATTTGGTAAAAGCGATGGTCAGATCTCATCTATTGATCAATTGTATAGCGATGTTCAGAAGGCGTATGATTATCTCAAGAAAGACTTTGACGAATCTAAAATCATCTTAGCGGGCTACTCACTGGGTACAGGTATGGCGTCTTATTTGGCCGCTAATAATCAACCGCAAAGACTGATTATGATTGCTCCATATGTGAGCATAGCAGATCTTAAGAATAGGATATTTCCTTTGATCCCCAACTTCTTGATCAAGTATCCACTTAACAATGATCAACATCTTAATCAGCTCACGTGTCCAGTAGACCTCTTGCATGGTACAGAAGATGAGGTGATACCTTATAACTCATCAGAAGTCCTTAGCGAGGCATACCCAACCAAAACGAGATTAACTACTCTTAATAACACTGGACATCGACGTGCTATCTTTCACAATAGCATCCGTGACATATTAAATGAGCATCTCTGATGACTTTGATTAAAGTAACAGAGCATCGTGTTAGGGCAGTCGTCAATCTAAAGATTTAACATTACACATATAAGATAATGATAATATGTACCGTTATGATGCTGTATTGTTTATGACTCAAAACTCGTAAAAATGATCTCGATGAAAACTTTGCCAATACTCCTTACAACTTGCTTGCTAAGTATCAATCTGGCCATGGCGCAAGAGACAAGCCAGAAGTGCGGCGCAACTAGTCATGAGGGAGCTATATACAAAATCGTAGAGGAAATGCCTTGTCCTGCTTCTTGTAAGGATGGTCTTGACTATACAGATAGTGCAGCATGCACTAAAGAGCAAATCGACAATTATGTGATGGGACATGAGTCTTATACTGCTCTTGCTGCACAGGTCGTGAGCTCTGGTAGCATACATATGAGATTTATTATTGAAGCGGATGGTTGTCTTACGGATTTTATCATAAGACGAGATATCTGTGAAGGTTGTGGTGACCAGCTTAAGAATATACTTAGCTCTATGCCAAAATGGAAAGCTGGCAAAACTCTTGATCAGCCTGTACGAGTTCTGCAGAACTATACATTACGTTTTAACGATGTAGTAGGAAGTTCAAAATTAGAGTGAAGCGTTAAGACAGGTCTACCAGTCCATGTCCTCATCACTCTCGATGATATCTGAAGTGCTTTCTGATTCAGGCTCACTTGCTGCAGCTTCTTCTGGGGCTGGATTGTTTTCCGCATTAGCAGCTTCCAGTTCTTTAGCTCTCTCCCACTCCTCTTGACGACGATCAAACTGCTCGTAGTCATAATCAGGCATGAGTTCTGTCTTAACATGGTTGACAGCGTCATTAAGCCCTTCTAAAAATCTGTTGAAGTCTTCTTTATACAAGAATATCTTATGGCGACTATATCCATCACCGTTGAACTTACGCGTACTCTCCGTTAATGTAACATAGTAGTCTTCTCCTTTTGTCTGTCTGACATCAAAGAAGTATGTCCTTCTGCGTCCTGCTCTAACTTTGTTAGAATAAACACTCTCTTGCCCCTTATCAAAATCTTTTTCCACTGAAAGCTCAATTTAATTATAGTAAAAATAACAACTTTCGTGACATATCCCAGTTAAGGATCATAATTCCGCTTAGGAAAAAGCAGTATATTATATGCCTTAATAGTCTATAAGCGCAATGTTCTTTCAATATTCAGCGGTAAAATCCTATTTATTTCGGGCTTTACTCCATAAAATAAGATTGAAATATTAATCTGCTTTATTTAGGCTCCTTTCTATCTTTTTGTCCAAATTGGCGAGTAACAAGACTGCCCAATGACTGATCAACTCATGTTTCTTTTCATTATCACTTGTACTCTTCGACTCTGCCATATTAATTGTGTTAGGCTTTAGTAAACAATTCTATAATCTTGAGTAAGGCTGATGCTCGGTTAGAAGCTCCCATCTTTAAGAGCAATTTTCCTACGTGATACTTAACAGTTGGAACAGATATATGACGAGACTCGCCAATCTGTTGATTAGTCAATCCTTTGATGATGTCTTCGAGCATCTCATATTCTCTCTCTGACACGGGTACATCAGTTATGCTATTAATCTTGTCGGGTGTTATAGCTAATTTCTCCAATTCGACGCTATGCTTATAAAGAGCGAGCTCGATAGCTGTCAAAAGATCGCGAGTATCAAAAGGCTTAACTATATACCCATATGGAAGTGTCTTCTTTGCTCGATCTAATGTTGCTCGATCTGAGAGCGCCGATACAAAGATCAGCGGTGTTCTCCTTTGCTCGTAGACATACTGTGCTACATCGATACCATCTTTTTCTCCTTTGATATTGATATCACAAAGGATAAGATCTGGATGATGTATTTCTAACCAATTGATAGCATGTTCTCCTTTGTGTTTTATATCCGCCACATCGTAGCCTAACTTTTTTATCCTCCTAGCAATGTCATGGGCGACAATGCCTTCGTCTTCAACAATAAGGATACTAATATTTGACATAGAGTCTTAGGTCATCAGAGATTTACAATGTATTTCAACAGGCAGGTAATATGCCAACCTCAAAACCCTTTCTGACCATCCCTGCCGTATTGCGCACGTCAAGTTTAAGTTTTAGGTTTTTCTTATGTGTGTCTATAGTATGCTCAGATAGATAAAGATGGTTGGCTATCTCCTTGGTAGTATACTCATATGCGACCAACTTAAGAACTTCCTTTTCTCTTTTGGTTATAATCTGTATGAAGTCTATCATAGTTTTAATGGGTGATTAAGTAATGATAATCCAAAGATAAGAGCGTTAACCTGGTCCCAACCTATACCTAAGTATAGGTTTTCTCAATTCATCAACAAACAAATTATATTTT
>CALDEM010000038.1 GCA_937942435.1 uncultured Saprospiraceae bacterium | reverse complement strand
GCGCCTCCTCAAGGACTTGAACCTTGGACCTACGGATTAACAGTCCGCCGCTCTAACCAGCTGAGCTAAGGAGGCATTGCACTAATGCGGTCGCAAATGTATCTGATTTACGCTTATTGTCCAATAGTCTCGAAGGATTTTATTAAGCAATTATACCAAGGTCTTGTTAGATCTCCACATATCCCCTATCCCCATTAAGATCAGATCCTTGCCAGCTGCTGAAAATGCTTGTTTTGCCTTAGCATGATCGATCTCTATATAACCAAAAGTATCGAAGTGGCAACCGATGTTCTTGTGACAGTTGATGAAGTCAGCGGCTATGGCTGCATCGTCGTATCCCATAGTAAAGTTATCTCCTATCGGCAGAATAGAGAAGTTGAGGGGTGGACAAGTACGTGGTATGAGCTCCATATCGGTCGTTAAGGCCGTATCTCCTGCGAAGTAGAAGCAGCCCTCATCATTCCAAATGACAAACCCCATTGGATTACCAGCGTATGAGCCATCAGGAAATGAGCTGGTATGGATGGCATTGACAGCTTTAACGGTACCGAAATCAAAGGTAGCCTTACCACCATGGTTGAGCGGATGGCCTTTTATGTCTTGCTTGGCGAAGTGATTGACGATCTCATAGTTGGCGATAAGGGTTGAGCCACAGCGCTTGGCGACTGAAGCTACATCCGCGATATGGTCTCCATGTCCGTGCGAGGCCAATATATAGTCAGCTTCAATAGTGTTGAGATCTATGTGCTTGGCGAGTGGATTGCCGGATATAAATGGGTCAAAAAGCAACTTCTTACCCATAGTTTCGATAAGAAAGGTAGCGTGACCGTAGTAGTGTATCTTCATGAGGCTTGATTATCTGTTAGGTGATAAATATAGCATTTACCTGAGAAGGGCATACTCATGCCTTTTGATATCTTTGGTAACTTAGATAGCGCTATGACAGAAAAGACGGAGCAGACATTCATACAAAAGCTATGGGATCGTAAGATCCCTCAGTATCTCGGTTCTTATCTCGCTGTTGGTTTTGGGTTGTTGCAGTTCTTAGAGTTTGTAACTGATCGATATGACATGAGTAGCTTTTGGGTCGACAAATATCTCTTGGTTTGGCTCATTATGATTCCTGCTATCATCACTTTGATTTATTTTAATGGTCAGCTTACGGATCAGGGCAGTTTGAAATGGCCGAAGTTTATAGTAGTAGGCAACACTATCGTAGCGCTTTTGCTTGGCGGTTTTCTTTTTAATGGAGATACTACAATTAAAGCGAGTGAAGTTGTAGAACTGACTAATGAAGAAGGCCAAACCGTCACTGCAGTTGTACCTTCTTTAAACAAGGTTAAAAATGTCGCTGTATTTCAATTTGAAAATCTCACGAGTGATGAAGATCAAGACTGGTGGGGCGTTGCATTTTCTGAATTATTAGATCTCAATTTAGAACAGCGCTCTGAGTTTTATACTTTTTCCCAATTTAATCTCAACAGCTACTATGACCAATTGGGATTGCCTTCTTTTGAACTGCCCAGTGTTGGTATGCAGAGAGAGATTGCACAAAAGTCTCGCAATGATTACTTTACCCGTATTTCATATGACGTAGAGGGAGATCAGTATGTCTTTAAAGGAGACTTGTATAGCTCAAGAGATAGTAAGAGTATTTTTAAGATTGACGCTGTCGCAAATGACCCCTTTGAAGGTATAGATCTCATCAATCAACAGATCGCAGAAAACATACCTGATGCACTGGATGATTTAGAAGATCAAGTTAGGCTTCCTTCTTCTTCGTTGATCACAAACAATCAAGAAGCATTAAAATATTTTATCCAATCGAGACTTACTTTTTATAAAGATCCGACTGCTCTTGACGAGGTCGTTAGGTTGGCCAAAAAAGCAGTGGAACTTGATCCCACTTGTTCACTTTGTCATTTTTATGTAGGTGACCCCTTGTATGGATTGGGCAAAAGAGATGAGGCCATCACCTATATTAGAAAAGCAATCAGATATGGCTCTTCACTTCCAGAAAGAATGCAATTTGGACCAAAGGCTGTTCTATATTCTATAACTAATAAGATGGATGCTTATTTAAAATTGCAAAAAGTAAGACGCCAGATTTTCCCCTATGATTTTGGCGCCTATAGCCAACTCCTACCCATCTATCAAGCCAATTATGGTATCGATAGTGCTAAGATGCTCATGCAAGAAGCAATCGACAATGGCAACATAGAAAGAGGGCTTCTTTCTTTATACGATTTACAATTAGAAAATGAAGAGTATGCTGCTGCCGAAGCGACACTTGATCGCTTTAGTCAAGAATTTCCCGACAGGGATCAAGACCGCATGAAGTATGCCACTATCTATGAGAACCAAGGCAAACTTGAAAAAGCAAGAGAGATCTTACTAAAAGAAGAGATGCTCGATCCAATCAATACAACTATTCAAAATAGACTTGCTTACATTGACTTTAAGGATGGCGCGATAGATCAAGCTAATCAAAGAGTAGAGCAAGGACTAGAAGAATCAACCACCCTATCAGACAGTCTCAACTTTCTTTGGATAAAAGCATACTTCTATCATGTCACTGGTCAGATACAGAACGCAGAAGTTGCGTATGATGTTTTTGAAAAACACGGAGTGAAAAGAACACCCATCAATAGAATGGTTACAAGCACATTATACCCAAAAGCAGATATGTATTATTCTATTGGACGACCAGATAAAGTGCAAGAGGCCTTGGATAGAGTGATAAAATATGCACCACAATCTTCTAATTTATATGCCTGCATGGTAGACATGATAGCTTTGGGAAAAGATTACAATATTTCAATGAGTACAGAAGAATTCCACAATTGTACCCAAACCTATGCCTCCTACGGAGATGGCTATGCAGAGTATGTACAAACTCTGGTTTCTTATCTTGACAAGGACTATGACAATTGCATAAAAATCCTTGATAACGACGACGGCAGAATAGAAAAATTGTTTGGCGATATGTACTTGTTGGCTAACATATATGCCAAGGCAGGAAAAGTTGACAATGCCATAAAAATTATAAAGAAAGCGCTTGATGAAAAAACAGATGAGCCAATATACTACTATCAAATGGCTACTTTTTTAGAAAACGATGATAAGGAAAAAGCTAAAGAACACTTAGACATTGCATTGAAGTATTGGTCAAAAGCTGATACAGACTTCATACCATTACAAAGAGCAATTGAATTACAGAAGCGTCTGACCAATTCATCTTTATAATTTCAAAATAACGAGATAAGCTAACAGATATAGTATGCCACTAACTCATACTCTTCTTATTATTTTACTATCACCTGTGATGAAAACAACTTGATCTATGGTGAATATCTCAAAACCGTTTCTCGACTACAAATACAAAAGTCTATCTGAGGCGCTGGCTGAGCCGCACAGTCATCAAGAAGCGATCTTAAGAGAGGTGACTAAAGTCTTTTCTTACACACAGTATGCTTCTGATCTTGGCTTTAAGCATGAGGTATCAACTACAGCTTATCTCAAGTCCATGCCCCTCTGTCGATATGACGATCTGTCCCCATATATATCGTCGATGAAGTTAGGACAGAAGAACCTACTTCTTAAAGACAAAGTCAGGTACTATGGCGAGTCGTCAGGCACTACGGGCAGAAACAAGCACATCCCACTTTCTAAAAAGTACGTTCGCGAATGCCTCATCAAAGGTTCTATGTATTCTGCCGCGATTGTCAATCATCACGTTAGAGACGCTACGGAAGGGAAGATGGTCGTACTACCAGGATCATTGAGACAGATCGGCGATAATCAGATCGGCGATGTCTCTGCGATCATGGCAGAACATATACCACTGCTGCTCCGTCACAAGTCGGCTATCAACACTGGTAACACACTCAATGGATCTTGGGAGACTAAACTCAGTGCAGTTATAGATGCAGCCGCGACGAGTAAGATCATGGGTATCAGTGGACTACCTACTTGGAACCTCAAACTCCTCGAACACTACATAGCTACACACAGCGAAGAGAAGATTGAGGCTTTTATAAACAATATCTCTTTCTTCGTACATGGTGGCATCAGCTTAGCTCCATATCGTCAACGATTCAATCAGATATTTCAAGATAGAGACATCATCTATATCAATGTCTACAACGCTACAGAAGGATTTTTCGGATTTCAATTAAATCCTGATGATGGAGAAGACTTGACACTCTTTATTGATGGACATGTCTATTATGAATTTGTAAGATTGCAAGATATAGACCATCAAAACCCACAGATAGTCACACTCAGTAAAGTAGAAAAAGACATCCCCTATGTGATGATTATCTCTAACACTTCTGGCCTCTATCGTTATGTCATGGAGGACGTGATCGCTTTCACAAATACAGCACCCTATAAAATTAGAATACTGGGCAGAACTTCTGGTTTTCTCAATGCATTTGGTGAAGAAGTAATGGAAGACACTTGTAACCAAGTGATAGATCAGCTGACACGATTGACTGGAGTAGAGGTCAATGATTTTACAGTGGCACCGAGATTTATACAGCACCCTGAACAAACCTATATGGGTTGCCACGAATGGCTTATAGAATTTAACGCAGCGGTTAATTATAATGAAGAACAACTTGCCGACATCATAGATAAAGAGCTAAAGAAGCTCAATCATGACTATACGCAGAAAAGAAAGAACGACTACATCATGTGCGCACCGATAGTCAAGGTATTGCAACATGGTTGCTTTCATAGATACCTTAACCAACAAAGAAAAGTATCCGTGCAAAGCAAGATCCCAAGGATCAGTAGCAATCGTCAGTTAGTTGACGATATATACGCGTTGATATGACTAAGTTAGAACAGTACTTGGTTAGAAAGTGGGAGTTCTGGCCACAGTGGCTGGTGCACTTCCCTACTGCAGTATTCTACTTTATTATGGGCTTAAGAGCACGCAACTTTTTATTCTTTACCAATATCTCCAATGACTATAAAGATTGTAATATAGAAAACTCCTCTAAGCACTTTGTCTACTCTAAACTCCAACAAGCATACTTCCCGATAACACATCTGGTCAAACAAGGCGACGCTATCGACATCTCTCTCGCCTCTTTCAGGGATCTAGCCTACCCCATTATAGCAAAACCCAATATTGGAAAAAGAGGACTGGCTGCTAATCTATTGTACAGCGATGATGATCTAACAAACTATATCAAGAAAGCTAACTACGACATCCTCCTTCAAGAGTACATCGACTATAGTAATGAGTGTGGGATATTCTACATCCGTATGCCTCAAGACAAGAAAGGTCTGATAACTTCTATAGGGCTTAAAAAACTTGTAGCTGTTACCGGAGATGGCAGATTAAGTCTCCAGGAGCTACTCACACAATCTGACATAACGCTTTCAGAAGCCAACACTATAACTAACCATTATGATCTAAACAAAACTATTCTAGCCAAAGGTCAAGAACTTGTTATAGAACCGATAGGAAGTCACAATAGAGGTACCATGATTAGTTCTGGTGATCACCTGATCAATGACCAGTTGTTACGAGTGATAGAAGAATCTCTTCAAGGACTAGAGTTATACTATGGACGACTTGATGTTAAATATCAAAACTGGAACGATCTCCTAAAAGGTAACTTTAAAATCATCGAGGCCAACACCATCACTAGCGAACCTCTGTCCATATACGATCACAGCATACCGTTATTTAAGAAGTATAAGATATTCTATAGCCACATCAGGTCGATGTATCTCATCAGTCAACAATTGAAGAAAGGAGGTCGCAAGCGATTAAGCATATCAGAATTTATAAAATATATCAAGTCTTACAACACACATCTTAAAAGTATATCAACTGCTCAGTTGAAAACGTAAGAAGAGAATCTTAATTAGCAGATTTTGTAACACTGAGGTTATATTGTTTTTTAGTATCGACTGGCAAGTCTTTGCCTTGTACTCTGATCTCATAGTCACCTATGACATCCGAAGTGTAGAACTCTAAGGTAGCATTACCATTAGCGTCAGTTGTAATCGTAGGATTCCAGTAAAGCGTATTCCTAAAGTCTGGAAGATTAGAACCTTCATTAACCCCATAATTAGGAGTAGAAAATACCCGATCAGGAAGCAAAGTCAAGTAACCAGATCTCAACGCAGACTCGGGTAGATCAAAACTTCTTGCATCTTTTTCAAAAGAACTGATCTCTATGATACCATCGTATATTGTTGTATTTAACCAAAAAGGATCTATTATGATCTGAGTCGATTCTATCAACTTGTTATTTATTTTTAAAAATTTGCCTTGATCAAACACAGGAACACCATCTACTAGAAAAAGTGGAGGAGATTCTCGATTAGGCAGACTCCATGTGTTGGCTACTTTCAATATTTCCTCACCATACTTCCCTTGTACGCGTACCTCGGGCACTACTTCAAAGTAAAATTCTGGCAATGGAAATCTAGTATAATCATCAAGAATATATTGTTTATCATAAACTCCATAAAACGGTACACTATAAAAAGTGCTATCTTCTATATAACGCACTTGTTCTTCAAATGCACCGTAAGCACTTCTGATACTTGCATTCTCTAAACTAGCATTAGCCATGTCAAGCCATGCTTCTGGCAGTTTAAAAGCTGGATCTTCTGTTGTCGGGCTTTTATAATACTCATCATCAAGTATTATGGATAATTGATCTTCATACTTCGGTTCTACTTGGATTACGATCTCTTTAGGACCATAGAGTTTAGGAAGCACAAATCTAAACATACCATCCACGTCCGTCAGTGCACTATATACCATCGATCTTTCACCTGGGAATGCTAAGAACACTTTGACTCCTTCGATTGACTGATCTCCTTCTTCAGATACAATGTGCCCACTCAAGTACATGCCTATATCTTCTGGTAGATATTCTGCCGTAGGGTTACTTTCTAATTTGGATGTCTTACTGGGAGATCGCTTTTTATGTTCACCAGCCCCTTTTAATGAAACTGACAAAGCCATTTCTCCTGATATTGGACGGCCTACTTTATCCTTCAGTTGTATGTTGAGTTGTACGCGATCTCTTTGGCCATAGGCTTGCTTGTTCATACTGATGCTAGCCACGCCGTCAGACGATACTGTAGCTTCATGACTTGACATCGCTCGTTGCTCTGACAGAGCTGTTACAATAGGTTGATCAGGATTAAGGACGATGATTGTTTGTTCTTCAAAAGTGGCCGGTCCAAAATTACGTAGGGCTTGAGTATAAGATCTTAATTGATAGTTGCCCGAGGCTAAGTCTTTCGATAAGTCTAAAGCACCATGACCTTTGCCATTATTGACTTCTATTTTCACGCGTGTCATCACAAGTCCTCCCGTTCCAATTAAGTCCACATATGCCACCTTGCTGAGCGAAGACAATGATCCTGATCGGCGATCGCGTATAGACAATGAAAACCACATCGTCTCTCCTGAGATGTATAATTGTTTATCTGAGAAGAGCTCTATCTCTTCAAGGATAAACGCTGTCATTGTAGTGTCTTTTTGACCTGTCTGCGCCGTCATCAACGATGAAAAGATCATCAAAATAAAAAGCCAAAAACTACATATCAGTATAGACTTCTTCATATGCTCTAATTGCACTACCAAAAGTCAGGTCTTTGATTAGTGGCATCACTTACAGCACATGAAGCGCATACTGGCATTGTCAGTATATAACCAACGGGATTGCCAAACAACAAGTCACGTGCATAATCTTGTAACACAAAAGGGCCTCTCTCGATTTGATCGAACAAACTTATAAAGTTCAAAGGTATAGTTTGTAATTCGCAACTCGGGCCACGAGTAGCTCCAAAACCATCAGGAGCATCTTCTCTATTTATAAAGATTCGCTTCTGTGACTTGCCAGCTACACCAAAGTAGCCTAGTACTGGCGCTCCTTCATTCGTGACATTAGTTATGTTTCCAAATATCTCATTGGGTATAGGATCAAAAAGACTACCCGTAGTTTGATTGACCTCAAATATCTTTCTTATGTTGTCATAGTACTCTTTAGATATGGCATACTGGTTAACCAAGATGCTATATCTTATAAATAGTCGAGGTGTGCTATTGTCTATAAATTTGATATCAAAATCTTGAATGACACTTTCAGTTTGATTTTCTGTTGACGCGATAAGCAACTGACGAGACTTTTCAGTTTTCCAACAACGCAGTCCTTCAAACTCTTCATTAGATATTTCAAAAATAAAATCACTTCCTCTACCCGGAGGACTTCCAAACTCCGCCCTTATCCTTGGCGCATGAGGCAACTCAAACTCATAGATCTCTTCAAAGTCCCAACTAAAAAAAGTTGCGCCACCCTCTTCATCTCGGGTATCCAACCGTATCTGAGCACCAAATACTGGAGGTTCAGTTGGATCATTTTGTTCTATCTCTATAAACTCATAATCTAATTGTTCGATTGGTGGTGATCCTTGTAAAAACTCCCATGAGGATTCAAAACGGTCACCAGCAGGGGTCGATACCAACAATCTATAACTGGTACCCTCTTGACCCATATATTGTAATGGGTCTGTCTCATATATCCCTTCTTCAACTTCGTCTAAAGTCGTACTACCACCCATGTCATCTTCTATGATCACTAACGCTCCTGATACAAACGAAGGAGCGTCTTCATCAAAACCAAATGAGTTAGACAAGGTAACCCTAGAAGGCGTATCTCCATCGGTGAATAATCCATCTACAACTAGGGTCTTGTCATACTCAGGTATCTCAGGTTCAAATGGTTCTATGCATCTGGTCATAGATGTGATGACAACAAGCAAAGTTATCATCCAAGTCAGTGGACCAGTCACGATATGTGCTTCACTAACCATCAAAATCTAAAATTGTAAGTAAGTGTTACAATAGGTCTTCCAAATATCGACAGCCTATAACCTTGCGCATCTGATCCGTCGCTTACAAAGTATACTGAGTAGACATTTTTACGTCCAGTAACATTATAAACAGAAAGTGACCAAGAACTATGCGCCAGCTTATTTCGTTTGTGATTGCCTTCTAAGTTTAAGGATAGATCCCATCGAAACTGATCAGGCACTCTAAACTCGTTCCGTCGCGAATATTGTAGTCTCGTACCATTAGCAAAGAGATACTTGGCAACAGGTATCGTAACAGGACGCCCTGTGCTGTAGATCATGTTACTGGAGACACTGACTCTTCTGGATATTTTATAATATCCAACAAAACTAAAATCATGCGGTTTATCAAAATTGGTTGCAAACCAATCTCCTTCATTAATTTGATCTTCTGGAAACTCGCTCTGTGATCTAAAGCGCGTCCTTGAAAAAGTATAACTCAACCAACCATTGAGCTTTCTACCGTTCTTCTTAAGTAACACTTCAACACCGTACGCTCTTCCTTCTCCATTGACGACATCTGTCTCGATATGATCATTTAAAGCGAGCTCTGCACCTGCTTTATAATCAACCATATTCTGTATCTTCTTATAATAACCTTCTACTGACAATTCTAATTTGTCATCCAACAGATTCTTAAAAATCCCTATGCTAATCTGATCGCCAGTCTGCGGCTTAATATATGTATCAGACAGCTTCCATGTAGCCGTTGGTGAAACAGTTGCAGAATTAAAAAGCATACTCAGATACTGTCTATTACGATTGAAAGATGCTTTTACAGAAGTGTTATCATCGATACCATATCTCAATGAAGTTCTATATTCTAACCCTCCATATTGTTTTACTATCTCTCCATTGCCAAACTCAGTCGTGCCGATGATATTACTTTCTAATCGTGGTGCATCTGGTCTATAATCAAAAACAGAACGAGGACCCAAGAATGAGTAGAGCGTATATCGTAACCCTCCATATACAGACAACTTGTCACTGACTTCCCACTGGTCACTTATGTAAATACTTCCCTCAATGGCCTTTTCATTTTCTAGTGAAACTGGCTGAACGACTGATTCGTTCAGCTTGGGTTGGAAGTCACCAGGAGACAAATTATAATGGACAATATTAAGTCCATAATTAACTTGATGCTTCTCATCAGGTGCATAAGAAAAGTGGGCTTTTGCCTCCGAATATCTTATCTTATAAAATAAATCAAAGCTTGTAAGCGGCTGTTGCTCACTATCTACATTGAACCGATACTGGCTATGTATCAGAGACAACGTACCAAATAGTCGATCACTAAATGAATGTTGATAATTAGCAATCACATTAAAGTTCTGATATGCAAAAGTTGTATCACCATTCAATCTAAATGCATCGTTGCTCACATAAGTAGAAACATCCAAAAAATCATTTTTTGCAATCTTGGTTTTTACCCTTGCAGTAAAGTCTTGATAGTTTGCCTTACTATTTCTAAAAGATGCGTTTTGTATCCTACCCAATATCCAATCAGAATAAGTGGCCCGTCCACTCGCTATAAAAGTAGTTCGATCATTGATCGGTCCTTCGGCTGTGATTCTACTCGTGATCGGACTGATACCGCCTCGCAAAGTCCATCGTTCGTCATCTCCCTCTTTCATATCAATCTCAAGTACTGAAGAGATACGCCCCCCATACTTAACTGGGATGCTACTTTTGTATAATTCAAAGCCCTCAACAACATCAGGGCTAAACGATGACGAAAATCCGAATAAGTGCGATGCATTGAAGACTGGAGCACCATTGATCAATATGAGATTTTGGTCTGCTCCACCACCACGGACATTGATCCCTGAAGAAAACTCTCCTACAGATTGGACGCCTGGCAACATCAACGCCGATCTTACTATATCCACTTCACCCATCAGCGACGGCAGCTCTTTTATAGTTTCTATAGAAAGTGCTTCGACGCCCATCTGTACATTGTCAACATTGTCTTTTTTAAATGCTCGAACCACTACTTCCTCGATGTTCAAAACCAACTCACCAAGTGCAACATCTACTTGCCCACCTGCATAGAGTTGTATCTTTCTATTTGACTCCTTAAGGCCTATGCTTTGATAAGAGATGCTGTATCTCCCTTGCCTCATATCCATCTCATAGTAGCCTGCTGAGTCTGTTGCTGTACCCGTCTTTAGTTCTTCTATATATATAAGCGCACCTTCTAATGGCTCTCCAGTATCTATATTAGTGACGTAGCCACTTAACTTCACTTGTGGTTTTTGCTCTGGCGAAGATGGGTCTCCGAGGATGATCCACTCAGTACTCAGATTTTCTAATTGACTTGTGATGCCTGCCCCTGTAGATGTTGTAGTTGCAACCACCTCATCTACATAATCAGCAGAGTCAACAACAGTAAAAGCTGACTTAATCGCTTCGCCAATAGAAAGAATGACTTGACCATTGTCATTAACTACAAACTTATAATCTGTATCTACTAATGTCTCTGTTAATATCTCATCAATGGACGTAGGAGCAATTGATTGCTTTATAGTGATATCCCTAACCCACCCAGAAAAATAGAAAAACTGAAGTTCTCCTTGCTCCGATAGATCACGGGCCATCTCTTCAAATGACCGTCCATTATAATTTTCATCAACTACATGAGAAGTTTTGTCTTGACTCGACAAGTCCAGGACCATAAAAAAAGTCATCATAATTAGAATAAGTATTCTCATCATTATTCTAATTAATTTGGTTTGATTGGAGCAGATTGTTATAGTACAATATCACTTGAGACCATTCTATCTCGGTAGCCTTACTCATTCTATCGATATTCTTCTTGATATAACTTGAGACCTGCTTCTTGTGACTGGGGCCCGCCACTTGCAGTAATGACTTCTTTTTATTGATCTCATAAGCAATACCATCTTTGACTATCACTTTCTGATCTCTACTTACAAAATCATACTTATTATCTATCTCTCGTAACTCTTTCTTTCTTTTTACTAAGTACGTGATCTGGTCATCAATCATCAACTCTAAAAAGTTGGACCCGAGACTGTAGTATTTGTAAGCTCCATGAGTTGGATTAACAAACTTTCGACCATCAAAAGAAAACTCTTGGATATGTTGCTTCACCATCTTGATGAAGCCATAACCATATCCTTGCCAGTCAAGCAGTATCACTTCATCGTTATAGACATCATACCATATAGGGATCTCTTCGTACAGCCGATCCATATATAGTACGGATCCAACTTTCCAATTTTCTGTCAAGTATTGAGTGCCTTTGATGTGTCTATATGTAGGCGTATACTTTCGCCCTTGAAGCAAGTTGTTAATCTCCTGGGGAGGGATATCTTCTTTATCAATTAAGATGGATTGGGACTTGGTCATTGAGGTAGACAAGATCATTACAACTACAAAACATACCACCCTATCCACTACAACCAACACTTATTATTTTTTGATTTGATGACTCTCTCCTCGTGACCAATTATCACTTATTGCTCAAGATATCACATATTCTACTTTTGATAACGCGCCAGCAAGGTGATTCGCTCACCTTAGCTTAAGATTATTTGTCTATATCGTCCACTCAGGTTTTCCCAAGCATACTTCTGAACATAATCACTATACTTCTGGGTGTCCAGATAACTCTTATCAGTAATTATCGATTCTACTTTTGACAGTAACTCATCATCACTTTCGTATATACATCGACCTACCTGATCAGAATCTATGTGCTCTGGGTAAGACAGGCGGTTCGGTAAGAGAGGAAAACAACCAGAAGCAATGGCCTCGACGATACTGATACCAAAGAAGTCTTGGTGACTGGTGATCATTAGTACATTGGCCATAGCCATTAACCTTAGATACTCTGATCTACTCTCAGCGTAACCGAAGTGTATCAACTCATCTTTTAATCTTTCCTTAGCAAGGGCAAATATCGGCGGTGATTGCTTATACGACTTGCCAACAACGATCACTTTAAAAGGTATGTTCTTCTCTTTGAGTTCAAACAACACTGTAAAGAATCGATCTGGGTGCTTATCGTACTCCCAGCGATGATTCCATAAAAAGACAGGAAGTTCATCATTAGACTGCTCATGCGCCGGAAGCTCTAAACCAATAGGGAGTACATATGATTTGTCAACTATTGAATTAAGGTGTTTCTTAATATTTTCATCAGGAAACATATTTAAAAAACGAGGTAACTCTTCAAGAAAACTTCGCTTGTGGTACTCAGAATTAAAACAGATAGTATTTGCGATAAGCGTACTTGAAAAGTTAATAAAACCGTAGTGATGATCTCTTTTCTTTACTACGTCCATATCCATCGGCGACCAAGGATAAGTGATCTGATTCTCATGAAAGTATATAATGATTGGAGTCGACTCATATCGATGATCTAGCAAGGACTTTAAGAGTGGTAGATTGACCATATCAGACACGATGATTCTATCATAGTTGGTCTTGCTTGCATTGAGTTGTTCAGCAAGGGGGATCGTACCCCCAACCATCTTCCACTTCCAGTTAAAAGCAGAACCACTATAGATATCCACTGCTACACCAAGGTTACGCTGGACACCTTCGGCCCAGATCCGATGACTGTCTTCATAGAATGTATCTATTAATGCGATCCTCATAAGAAGTGTATTACTTTGTGCATATTCGTAATGGAAAGAACGCAGCGATGAAAAATAATCAAAGTGCTAATATACAGACCGATGTGCTGATCATAGGTGCAGGAGTAGCAGGACTATCGGCAGCTATTAAACTTGCCAAGAAAAGATCTGATCTCGAGATCACCGTACTCACCAAGACCAACACCGGTGAGAGTAACACCAGCTGGGCCCAAGGAGGCATCGCGACTGTATGGGACTTCAATGTAGACGACTATCAGTCACATGTAGAAGATACCCTCGATGCAGGAGATGGCTTGTGTGATCCAGAGATAGTTGAGATAGTCGTCAAAGAAGGCCATGATCGTGTTGTCGAATTGATAGCATGGGGAGCTCGCTTTGACAAAGAAGATGACGGTGATTATAACCTCGGTCGAGAAGGTGGACACAGCGAAAATAGAATCCTTCATTATAAAGACATCACCGGTTGGGAGATACAAAGGACCCTTAATGAAAAAGTTAAGGAGTATCCTAATATCAAGGTCTTAGAACACTACTTCGCACTTGACATCCTAACGCAACATCACCTCGGGAGAAACATCACAAGACTTACCCCAGATATCCAATGCTTTGGAGCCTATGTCTTTAATAAAAAGACTTCTGAGATCGATACCATCATTGCACGAACAACAGTAATGTGCACTGGCGGGACAGGACAGATATATAAGAACACTACTAACCCAGTCATCGCCACAGGCGACGGCATATCTATGGTCTATAGGGCAAAAGGACGGATTGCCAATATGGAGTTTGTACAATTTCATCCAACGGCACTCTATCAAACCACTGGAGAAAATCCTGACTTCTTAATATCGGAGGCCGTCCGTGGTTATGGCGCGATATTAAAGACCCCAGATGGCAAAGAGTTTATGCATAAATATGATGAACGGCTTTCGCTAGCTCCACGTGATATTGTCGCCAGAGCTATTGACAATGAGATGAAGATCTCTGGAGCAGAACATATGTATCTCGATTGTAGACACCTTGATCATGAGGGCTTCTTGGATCACTTCCCTAACATCTATGAGAAGTGTAAAAGTATCGGCATAGATGCATTTAAAGATATGATCCCTGTGGTACCTGCTTGTCACTATCAGTGTGGAGGCATCGTCACTGACCCTCAAGGGAAATCTTCTATCAAGCAACTCTACGCCGCTGGCGAATGCACTTGCTCAGGACTTCATGGTGCTAATCGATTAGCATCTAATTCTTTGCTTGAAGGATTAGTCTTTGGCCATAGAGTAGCTATGGATATTGATAAGTCTATAGACGGTGTTACACTAAACAAAGAGATCCCAGATTGGAATGCCGAGGGGACTACGGATCCGAAAGAGATGGTCTTGATCACTCAAAGTTGGAAAGAACTTAAAGAGCTCATGAGTTACTATGTAGGGATCGTAAGAACAGATGTGCGTCTAAAAAGAGCTACTGATAGAGTGGCCCTACTCTATCAAGAGACAGAGCGACTTTACACTGAATCAAAAGTATCACCACAGCTATGCGAACTGCGCAATCTAATTACAATTGCATTTTTGGTTTCCAAAGGTGCGGAGATGAGAAAAGAAAGTCGTGGCCTGCACTTCAATACAGATCACAAAGAAAAATTTGACTATTTAGAAAAAACATTTTTATAACTATATATCATGCATAAATCAATTATCACAATAACCTTCCTCATATCATCACTTGCACTCTATGGTCAAGCCGTAGGCGATCTCATAGATCAAGTATCCAGAGAAGGTGCTATCCAGATGGTCGAAGAGCTTTCTGGAGCCAAGGAGATAACACTTAACGGAAGGACTAATACAATCACTCATCGTGTTAGTCAACGGAACAACGATCTTGCTGCTGATTATATCTCAGACAAACTCAACTCTTATGGCTTAACAGTGGAAAACATCAACTATAGAGCTGGAGGACGCAATGTTGTTGCCACTCAACTGGGCAACGGAATACCAGACCAAATCTACATCATCTGTGCACACTATGATTCTGTAGAAAACGGAGGAGCAGATGATAACGCCAGTGGCACAGCAGCTGTTCTAGAGGCCGCAAGGATACTTTCTAATTATAGTTTCGAGTATACGATCAAGTATGCCCTTTGGGATGAGGAAGAACTTGGTCTAATTGGTGCAAGAGATTATGCCACCAAAGCCGCTGCTAATGGGGACAACATCCTGTCAGTGCTCAATATGGATATGATCGGTTACGATGCTAACCAAAACAAGAGGTTTGATATAGATGTGCGTAACATCCAAAACTCTCGACAGATCACCACAGATCTAATGAACGTAGTTTCTGAGCATGGCTTAGACCTGGTGGGTTTTGTAGTCGACCCCGGTACGCCCAATAGTGATCATGCGACCTTCTGGGATGCAGGATATTCTGCAGCACTCTTAGGTGAAGGATGGTCAGAAGATGATGTCACCCCAGGGTATCACAATACTAATGATCGTATCGGTCTGATGAACCTTGACTACTTTTACAATATGGTCAAGTTGGTCGTAGGTTGGATCGCTACCAAAGCCGAACCGCTAAACAGTGTCTCTACAAACGGCATAGTAGAGTTTCCATTTAAGTTATACCCTAATCCTACTAACACTTTCGTAAATATTG
>CALDEM010000037.1 GCA_937942435.1 uncultured Saprospiraceae bacterium | reverse complement strand
TTTGATCAGATGGAGATTTTGGGTTTTCCATTATGTGATCCATTTTCTTTGTTAGAAGACCAAGAGTATCCCCGCTTACGCAAATGTGATCTACCTGAACTTCTTAATCAGTCAGTCTCGATACTTGGCTACTTAATAAGTATCAAGAACACAGGAACATCTAAGGGCGAGCGTATGAACTTTGGGACATTCATAGATATAGAAGGACACTTTTTAGATACAGTGCACTTCCCACAAGTGGCAGTTAAGTATCCTTTCATGGGTCGAGGCGTCTATCTAATTAAAGGTAAGGTGGTCGAAGAGTTTGAATACTACAGTATAGAAGCCCAAGAAATGTCAAAACTACCTTATATCGCTGATCCACGATTTAGAGAAGATGAGATTGAAAAGGATGAATTAGTGAGTAACTATGAGTCAAAACAACGAATGAGTGCAGGTTGATGATAATCCGTTTACACCGAGAACTTAACCATTTGCACAATGAATGATACTATCCACACCTTTTGATTTTTACTACAGATGTATTGATGTAATTTGATTTCAAATCAAAGAAAATTATGAAAATCATTGTATCACTTTTATTGACAGTTTTATGTACAACTTCCCTCTTAGGGCAAATTGAGGCGCTTCAAGTTGAACGTTTCAACAAGCGCTTTGAGGTAATTATCCCTGACCCAGTTTTTATTCCTGAGTTTCCGGTGGGTTTGATTTATCAAGACACTACAGGTAGTGCTTTTACGAACCTTTCGGATAACCATTTGCGTATATCTGATGGTCCTATAGGCTTTCAGTTTCAGCTAAGCAACCTCATTTATTCTCAAGTCACAAAGAACAGTTTTAGCATTAATCATCTAAATGGATTTTTAGGCCCAGTCAGCACCGGGCCTTTTCAACGTGCTTATTGGGGTCCACGCAACTTTTCGAACCCTTTTGAATACGATATGAATACTTTCGGAGACATTTATACAAAGAACACATTTGACGATAGGTTGACAGTTTTAACCGAAAGTAATGGAAGGGGAGCCGTGCGCTTTTATAGATACAGTGGGGACTTTGTTTTTTACAATCAATTGAGCATTAGTGCCGCAGGGGTTCCTGAATGGACGGCCGTAAGTGATCGCAGAGCAAAAGACGACATTGTGAATAGCGAACCAGTACTTAAACGACTTAGACTGATGCGACTTAAAAGCTACACTTATAAAGGAGACTCTCAAGCAACTAGAGGCTTCATTGCACAAGAAGTCCAAACTGCGTTTCCGGACTTGGTATCAGAGCTAGACGATGGTATGCTTGGAGTTAACTATATGGGTTTAGGCCCATTGGCTATAGAGGCTATCAATGAGCAGCAAGAGATCATCGAGACCTTAGAAGACCGAATAAGTAAGTTAGAAGCAATAATCATGAAGATGTAAAACTAATATTATTAGTAATATGCTAATTTTTATAGTATACTAATATTATTAGTTATACATTTGGCTTGTGAGCTATCTCAATAAAAACATAAAGCATTTGCGAAAGCAGAAGGGATACACCCAAGCTGACCTTGCTGAGCGCATAGGGATTAAGCGGGCGCAGATCGGATCCTATGAAGAACATCGTGCAGAGCCCAAGTTAGAGACGATTCAGAAGCTTGCATATCTCTTTGGTTTGTCCCTTGATGAGTTGATCAACCAAGACTTAAGTAAGGATAAGGATAGCCCTAAGGTGGACATAGAAGGTAAGACACTTCGCATCCTACCGATCGTTATAGATCAGCACAATCAAGAACAGATATCTATTGTGCCAGTTGCGGCTCGCGCTGGTTATTCGCATGGATATGCTGACCCAGAATATATAAAAGAGCTACCCAAGTTTAATTTGCCATTACCAGAGCTGTATCCCGATAGGAGTTACCGTCTTTTTCAGATCGAAGGAGACAGTATGCTACCTATCGCGGATGGTAGCTATATCATCTGCGAGTATGTAGCAGACTGGCGAGATCTTAAAGATGGTGAAAGCCACATCATCGTGACTAAGTCTCAAGGCATCGTTTATAAACGGATCTGGAAAGAACCCGATCATCATCGACTCTTGTTAAGATCTGATAACATCCTGTATGACCCCTACCATATCCATATAGAAGAGTTAGTTGAAGTGTGGAAAAATCTTGCTTACCTAAGTTTTGATCTACCCGATAAAGAAGATCAATCTAAGTCTGAGATAAAGCAACTGAGCAGTATCGTGCTACAACTAAAAAAAGATGTTGATGAGCTGAAGCAAGGATAGAGCATCCGAAAGTTGGGCTTTTTATCGTAAAAAGATAACCAATACTTATTGACCCGAACCCATGAATAATGCCCCAAGAACCATAGTGCATCTAGATTTAGACACCTTCTTTGTGTCTTGCGAACGCATACTTGATAGCCGACTGATGAATCGACCTGTGCTGATCGGAGGGCTTTCTGATAGAGGAGTTGTAGCAGCTTGTAGTTATGAGGCCCGTAGATATGGGATCCGATCAGCGATGCCTATGAGGTTAGCGCGTCAGTTGTGTCCAGAAGCCATAATCATCCGAGGGAATAGTGGGACTTATAGCAAGTTTTCAGATATGGTGACTGAGATCATCAAGGAGTACGCTCCGACTTACGAGAAGGCTTCTATTGATGAGTTTTATGTAGATCTCAGTGGTATGGATGCCTACTTCGGATGCATGAAGTATGCATCTGAGATGAGACAAAAAATCATAAAAGAAACCCACCTACCCATATCTTTTGGGCTTTCGATCAATAAAACAGTCTCAAAGATTGCCACAGGCCTTGCTAAGCCTAACAATCAGCTTCATATAGAAAAGGGTTTAGAGCGTCCCTTCTTATCGCCTCTGCCTGTGCGTAAAATCCCTATGGTGGGGGCTAAGACTCATCAGATGTTATGTCACCTTGGAGTTAAAGTGATTGGTACCGTACAGAAAATGCCAGTAGAGATGATGGAGAGTGTCTTTGGTAAAAACGGAACAGCTATATGGAAGAAGGCTAATGGCATAGATAACACACCTGTGGTTCCTTATAACGAACGCAAATCTATATCTACGGAGCGGACATTTGATAAGGATACGATTGATGTGAAGAAGTTGCGTTCACTACTAACAGCCATGGCAGAGAATCTCTCTTTTCAACTGCGTCGAGGACAGAAGTTGACGGGATGTATCACGGTTAAGGTTCGATATTCTGATTTTCAGACACAGACACTACAGAGTAGGTTGCCATATACTTCTGCAGACCATATCATTGTGCCCAAGGTGAAAGAACTCTTTGAAAAGTTATACAACCGACGTGTCTTGGTTCGATTGATAGGAGTCCGATTTAGCAGTCTAGTGGGTGGCAACTACCAGATGAATATGTTTGAAGATACAGAGGAGATCATCAGCCTTTATCAAGCGATGGATAAAATAAGAGAGCGGTTTGGAGATCGGGCGGTGATGAGAGCAGAAGGGATGCAAGCACGCACCATCGGACGGATGAATCCTTTTACAGGAGAACCTCCTCCCTTGTTGGCACATCGCCATCAATAATAGCACGGATATAAAGTTGATTATCAAAAAGTAATTTTAAAAGCAGCCTTCGCTAAATATAATAATCTAGATAGTCGAAAACCTCTACCTTGCTTATGCATATAGCTCATTAATGAAAAAGGAAAGCGTAAATAAAATCACGGGATTTTTAGCTATTGGATTAATCTTCAGTCTTCTCTTTTTAATGTCATGGTTGTTTAATAGGAAAACCCAGCAGATAGAAGGCCCTCACATCTTTTATAAAGGAGATACCATAGAGTCTCTAACCATCAATATCACAGGAAACAAGAAGTACAAAACATACAAAGCGATTGATCCTAGTGTGCCGATCACCTTTAACATGAAAACGCCTGATGGTCAAGATATTTCAATTATTAAACATGAGAAGATTGTAATCCCTAAACATCGCTACACCACAGAACAAAAAATTATTGCTATATCAGATATTGAAGGGGACTTTGATTTTCTAAAAAAAATACTTCAAGGGAATAGCGTTATTGATGATCAGTATAATTGGATTTTTGACAAAGGTCATCTGGTCATTGTTGGAGACATTTTTGACAGAGGCAAATACGTCACAGAGTGCTTATGGCTACTTTATAAATTAGAAGAAGAGGCAAGAAGATCTGGAGGGCAGGTTCATGTTATTTTGGGTAACCACGAGATCATGGCGCTTCAAGGAGATCATCGATATATCCATAGGAAATACAAAAGACTTACGAGCCACTTGAAGATGGATTATAAACAACTGTATGGGACAAATACAGAAATAGGAAGGTGGTTAAGATCAAAAAATTCGATAGAAATAATAGGAAGAACACTTTTTGTACATGGAGGAATTAGCCCAGAGTTGATCAATAGACACCCCTCTATAGACCCGCTCAATGCAACGATCAGAACAAACATAGACAATGCCCAGTCCAACGACTCATTAGTTATGGGAAAGAAGGGACCTCTATGGTATCGCGGATATATAGAAGATCCGATAGAAGATGAAAGTGTCCAAAGAGTACTGACCACATTAGACGTAGATCATATAGCTGTAGGGCATACAGTTGTTCCAGAAATTAGCCCACTTTATAACAACAAAGTATATGCACTTGATGCTAAAAGAATCAACAAAAAATACCAGGCTCTCCTAATCGATGGCAACACTTACTACATCACGAATTCAGAAGGTTTAATAACTAAATTATGAAGCGATCAACCAAAAACACTTCACAATATGTGGTTTGCTTTTTATGCACCCTGTTGTTGATATCATGTCTTGCTCCCCCAAAAGAAAAGAACGAAGACCTTGCACCCAGCTTGTTTGCCAAAATATCAGAAACAGAACTTTTAAACATTACCCTACAGACAGATTTTGAATTATTGTTTAAAAACAAAAGTATTGAAGGGAAGCACTTTCAGTCTGCGAGTATAATTGTAGAACAGAAGGATTCCCTAATTTATAAAGGGAAGGTGAAAATAAGACCAAGAGGAGTAACAAGACGTGACATGTGTACATTTCCTCCTATCATGCTAAAAACAAAAAAGAAAGAGGAAAAGCAACAGAACTTAGGGCCAACTCATAACATAAAACTTGTTACTAATTGTGAAGACTCTCTAGCATATGATAAATGGGTTGTGAAAGAACAGCTCATTTATAAAATGCTAAATACTCTTTCTAAAGAAAGCTTTAGTACCCAACGAGTAGAGGTTACATATGAAGACAGTGAGCATACAATGTCTATGATTACTAAAATGGGCTTTATAATTGAGCCGTTAGAGGAGTTGTCAAAAAGATGTGATTGTGAAATACTGGATGAAAACGCGGCCGTTAAAAACATTCATAAGGAACATTATAAGTTGATAACATTCTTTCAGTTTATGATTGGAAATACGGATTGGAATTTGTCTCGAAGGCATAACATACAACTGCTCAACTGCTTCCCAGAATATGGGCCGACCCCAGTCCCATATGATTTCGACTTTTCTGGTTTTGTCAATGCCTCCTATGCTAAACCACATGCGATGTTACCAATCGAGAAAGTGACAGATAGGATGCTACAATGGAGGGGGGATATAGATGAAGATTTTTCTAACACAGTCGCAATTTTCAATGAGAACAAATCTGCACTCACCTCTATCATTGAACAAGAGTCAGAACTGACTAATGAAGAAAAAGAGAATAGTCTATTATATCTTGAAAGTTTTTATGATATAATTTCTTCTGAAGAATCGATTAAAACTGAAATAATAAAAGCTAGAGCCAAGTAAGCTTATGTGTGGTCGATACGTAATCATATCTAAACTAAAGGTGATCCAAAAAAGATTTAAGGTGTCACCACCGCCTCCTGATTTATTTTCACCTATGTCCAATATATCAATAGGTGACAAAGCCTTGGTAATTACTAATGAGCAACCTGACCAATTACAGCTTTTTCAATTTGGCATGACCCCATCTTGGGCTAAAAAGAAAATGTATCTTTTTAATGCAAGATCAGAAGGTGATCACAACAAAGAAAATGACCCCCGGTATAATGGCGCCATGGGTATCATCAGTAAGCCTGCTTTTAGGTCGCCAATCAGAAGAAAGAGATGCTTGATTATAGCAGATGCCTTTATGGAAGGGCCAAAGAAAGAAAAACTTAGCAAGCCGTTTTTAATATATATGCGCCAGAAGAAAAGACCTTTTGCATTCGCAGGGATCTGGGATGAGTGGGTTAATAGGGTGACGGGAGAAGTAAGTGCATCATATTCTATAATCACGACAACAGCTAATGAGCTATTGTTAAAAATCGGTCACCACAGATCCCCTGTAATCTTAGATGAAGAAGACGAACAAACGTGGTTATCGGATGCATCGTTGCAAGATATAACACCACTATTAAGACCATATCCATCAGAAGAACTCAATGCTTATCCAATATCATCTGCTATAAAAAATCCGAGAGATAAGGATTTCGATTTGCTGCAACCTACTGGAGAGCGAATTTATCCAGAATATACTTACGAGATACATCAAGAGTTAAGATTAGAAGGAATGGGAATGACTACCTCAAGAAAGCGAATGCGTGAAGAAGATAAGCAAAAAAGAAAGCCACAAAAAGATGGACAGCAAGGAAGCTTGTTCTAGATATAGAGGTGATAAGATACTTAGTTCAATCGAGCGTCTAACAGTTTTTTCATTTCATCAATACTTAAGTTGTTAGCTATAATATTGCCATCTGGGTTTATGAGAAACTTGCTTGGCAGATCTTTTACATCATATAACTGAGCAAAAGAAGAAAGCATAATAATGGGATTAGTATCTATGATGTGATGGTCCCAATTAAGACCTCGATCAGCTATAATGCGCTTTGTATACTTATCGGACTTTTCTAATGCTATACTAACGATATGAAAATCCTTACCATCTTTGAATTGCTTACCATGATATGTATCATGTAAGTTCTTGATATCGGGTATCTCCCGGATACAAGGTCCACACCAAGAACCCCAGAAGTCAACCAAGACATAGTTGCCTTTTAAGTCAGAGAGACTAAAGTCCGTACCATCTGTAAGTTGACCGGTGAAGTTTGGTGCAGTGGCGCCATTCTTAAAGCTTGGAGGCTTCAAGAAAAAGTCATAGGCAAAGAATGCGAGGACAAGAATGATAACGCCGGAGATAATCTTACGAGTCATGTTCCAAAGAGTTTAATCGTCTTCTATTGATAATTTTTCTAATCCAATTAGGGATAATAATTACTCCCAAAATAAGATAAGGATAATATGTAATCACCCGCCATAACAAGGCAGCAATTACAGCGATACCCGGAGATATATATTCGCTATAAAACTGTCCAAATATCACCTCCGCAACTCCACTACCACCAGGTGTAGGGCTATAAGCTGTTATGGCATATAACGCCTCACCTCTACCCAAGAGTATAATGTGATCATAGAGCGACTGAGCCATCTGAGGATTTAAGGCCAACAATATCGCGGTGACAGTAAAGAACCTTAGGATCCATGCTACGAGCGTAGCCATGAATAGTTGACCATGAAAGGTCCATGACATATTGCGTATATGTAAAGAGCTCACCTCTATGTCTTCTGCGGCTCTTTCAATCCTATGTTTGGACTTTTTTAAGAATGGCCATTTAGATACCCACATCAAGAATCGCTTGATATGCCTAGGCTGTGCGAATAAGCCGTACAGTAGTAGCAGTCCATATAAGGTCATGATGAGCCACACAATGACTAAGGTTATTCCCATGCCTCCCCAGCCAGTAGATAGCTCTTCAGGAGGTAAGAAGAAGTTTCTACCTAATAACAAGTATATAACCGGAAAGCTAAAAACAAAGAACAGCGTATCTGCGATGATGGTATAGATAACGATGGCCGTAGCACGTGCGGCTGATATATTTTCCTGTATCAGTAAGAAAAAGGCTACCGCACTACCTCCAAAATTGGTCGGACTGACTGCACTTGCAAACTCCAAGATAGTGACTAACTCTATCGACTTAACCCATGAAAAATCTCCCTCTGACAAAATCCGCAACCTGTAAGAGTACAAGAGGTGTCTCCCAAAGTAGACTATCACCGCCACAAAGAGCCATATAAAAGCCCTGCTGGACCAATTAATATTGCTAAGCTCTTGCACGTTGAGCTGGCTTTTAACCAAAAAATATATCACTGCGAGTCCGATAATGATCGGCAAAATGATCTTAGTCGGTCGTATAGAATCTAATACCTTCTCCTGTTGTGTGTCAAAAGATGTAGAAGAAGGTTCGCTCATAGATTTGCTTGTCTGATTGAACAAAGAAATATGCCATTAATTGTTCACGAGGTAAGTTATATTAATGAGCGTCCCGTACAAAGTAGGGTCTACTTCTTTTCTTCTGCTCTCGGTATGAATATGAACTTTGCTCCAAGCTCGCTTAATACGAAGACACAAAAAAATTTGTCTGGAGCCTTATAGATAGTTCTAAATGAATCAACCTTGTTGGACTCTATTAATTGCTTAGATACAAACTCTTCAAGACTTGAAGCTTGTACTTTCCATGGTCCGGCATCATCATCACTGGTCAAAGCAACTCCAATCTCAACAGTGTGTTGATGAATGACGAATATGGGGTACTTGGTGATCTCTTGATCTATGATAGAGTCGGATGCCATGTTCATGATCTTACGATATGGCAATAGCTCTTTCTCTAATTGTAAATATTTGGAAGTGCTCAAAGTCCTTGCAGGTATTAATGGTTGATTGAATTAATATATATGTTCAGTCTTTCATTATAGTTTGGGATAAAGACTTTGATACTTTCAGCGTCATATTTGCGCATATCTGTAAAGTACCAACTACCTCCTTTATCTTCGGATATGATTAGAAAAAATCCTTTCTCTGAGACGATGTCTTCTTCTTTTTCTAATGTTCGTTCGTAGGGCAACATGGCCTGTAGGCTGTCGTCTACTTTGAGCACCTTGGAAGACTTATTGATCGTCAGATCCATAATCGATAGTCCCAAAGCTGCATACATATTATAATTTTGGGTAATCTCTTCAATCAAATAAGCTGAGCCTCCACCCATCTTTACAATGTTGGGATGAGTCATCTCTACTAGCTTAGCACGATCGATGGACAGATATGCTTGACGATATTTGCTAAAAGCATGCTCTATAGAAGCATCATATTCTTGTGCATCTATGGTGCTGATAGAAATAATTAGGGATAAGAGTAAGAACAAAACCTTTTTCATCTCTTGGCTTTCATCTATGTCTAAAAAAAGAAGCCCCCTGTTGTCAGGGAGCTTCGATTATATTTATTAGTGATCATTAAGATCAGTTGTGTTTTTACTAAAGACCTAGCTTTGCTTTTACAAGTGCGCCTACATCAGTAGACTCCTCTGCATAAAGTAAGACACCCACACTCATATCAAATATGTATGTGTAACCATTTTCTTTAGCTACAGAATTGATAGCTTCATTTATTTTGTCTCTTATTGGTTTAAGTAAGCCTTCACTCTTAGTAGATAGGTTCTGTTGTATCTCCTGTTGAAACTTAGCTACACTTACTCTTTCTTGCTCCAGGGCTGCAGATTCAGTTTCAAATTGCTTTGGAGATATTTCACCTTGCTCTTGCTTTCTTGCAAGTGCTTGGTACTTCGTTTGTAGCTCTGTAGCTTTGTTCTGCATCTGGCTTTCGTACTGCTTCTGAAGCGTCTCAAGCTCCGCATTAGCCTCTTTTACCTGAGGTATCTGCTGTATCAACTGTTGTGAGTTGATGTATCCAAATTTTTGTGCACTGACCGCTATTGTCGCAAAGAGACAAAGGCATAAGAGCAAATATGTTTGTAGTTTATTCATCATTTTAAAAATGTTGTTGTGTAATATGAGGACGCAAATATAATCCCCTTAATCGTTATGAGAAAGTTATCTAATTCCTAGTCTTCTCTTAATGAGATCTGTCTTGTCAAATTCTTGACCTACGAAGAGGACTCCGGCTGATCCAGCCTTATCTAAAACAAGATCATAGCCTCTATCTAAAGCGAATGTTTCTATAGCTGCAAAAACCTTTTCTTGTATAGGATTGATAATCTCTCTCCTTTTCAGAAATAATTCTCCTTCAGAGCCAAATTTTCTTTTTTGAAGCTCTCTTACTACTTTTTCTTTTTGCATGATCTCCTCCTCTCTCTGCGCCTTTACTTCGTCGCTTAGCAAGACTTGCTCCGCTTGATATTTATTATATAAACTTTTGATTTTATCATATTCTGCAGCGATCTCTTGATTCCACCCGGCAGCTACTTCGTCTAATTGTTGTTGTGCTGTGATGTATTCTGGTAGTTCTTGAAGAACAGCATTAATATCAATGACCGCGATCTTTTGCCCATAAGAACTGATCCATAAGAATGAAGCAAAAATAACCGCGCTTAAAGTTTTGAAATTTTTCATTTGTGTGAGTTACATTATTAATCAAGCTGTTCAACTGCAAAATGAACAGAAAAAATCTTACTTGTTTTCCTTTAACTATAGTTTAACGGCATTAACCTTTACGTTTTAGCACGTAATTGTCAATTCCCTTACCTGTCAATTCGCTAGAAACAGAGTTGGCAAGTGATCTACTGTCATAGCTACCCGCAACAACGGTATAATATTGTGATAGATCAAAAACAACTTTATCGGCTTTGTTATATCCAGCAGATTTTAATTTTCTGACCATCTCAGATGCATTGTTTTCTAAAAGATAGTTGCCGGCTACGACTATATACCCACCTTGACCCAGTGCACTTGATGAAGAGGCAGCAGTGTTATTAGAATAGGAGCTTGACGAGGATGAAGTATAACTGTCATCATTATCCTCGTCTAACATAGGCATCTCATCACCATCGTCTTCAAGATCTTCACCATCACTTCCTGTCGCATCGTCATCTTCAAAAAACTCTTCTTCGGTATAACTATCAGAAACATCTCCGGCTCTTTCTGCCAACTCCTCAGTTGTTAGTGTTTCTTGTTTTTTTTGTCCGCATGATTGGTAGATCAGAGAAAGTGAGAAAAAGATCCCTATGATCATCAACATGTATAAGGCTGTGTTAACTGGACGTGTCATGATTATTGATTTTGTTTTGATTGAAGTTTTATGCAAAACGCTTTAGTAGGCTCTTTCATTCTTCTTCTCTACAAAATTAATAAAAGCCTGATTGACGACCCTGTAACCGCCTGGCGTTGGATAATCGCCAGAGAAAAACCAATCACCACTATTATTAGGACAGGCTTTCCTGAGGCTTTCTAGCGTCTGATATATGATTTTTAACTCGCATTTAGCGCTTTTCGGTTTTAGGATCTCACTTATCTTATCAGATATTACTCTATAATCATATTGGGCATATAGGCTTTTAACCACATTCTCTGTATGTCCTTTGTCTTCAGCTAACAAGGACTTAGCTTTTTCATAAGCTATAGTGATGAGGTTCTCTTTACCCTCTTCATTTAACAATTTAATCAATGCTTGAAAAGCCACAAAAGCCCCCATCTTAGACATGTCGATGCCGTAACAATCGGGATATCTTATCTGAGGCGCCGAAGATATAACGACTATTTTTTTAGGCTTCAGTCGTGACAGTATCTCTATGATGCTATCTCTAAGGGTAGCTCCTCTTACGATCGAGTCATCTAAGACTACTATAGTGTCTTCATGGTTCTTGACAATGCCATAGGTAACATCATAAACATGGGATATCATCTCACCTCGACTCAGATCATCGGCTATAAAAGTTCTTAGCTTTTCATCCTTTATCGTGAGCTTTTCTACACGAGGACGTTCGTTAAGTATATCTTCTATCTGTTCTTCGGATAGGCTCTTGTTCTCACGTATCCTCTTGGCTTTATACTTATTGAGATATTGATGAAGTCCATCGACAAACCCATAAAAAGCTACTTCTGCTGTATTGGGGATGAATGAGAAAACAGTGTTTTCAAGATCATGATTTACCTCTTCAAGTACTTCATCAACAAGTAGCTGACCAAGCTTCTTGCGCTCCTTATATATGTCTTTATCTGTACCCCTTGAAAAGTAGATGCGCTCAAAAGAGCATGCAGTCCGCTTTCTTTGATCTTTATATGGCACAACATCTACAGCTCCTCCTCTTTTGATAATCAAAGCATGTCCTCTTTCGAGCTCCTTGACAGTATCGACATGCACATTAAATGCTGTCTGAATGGCTGGCCGCTCCGATGCCATGACAACGACCTCGTCATCCTGATAATAAAAGGCAGGTCTGATGCCGGATGGATCTCTTGCAACAAAGGCGTCGCCGTGTCCAATCATCCCAGCCATCACATATCCTCCGTCAAACTTTCTACAAGCTCTTCTAAGGACTCTTTGTACATCCATATTTTCTGCAATCAGATTGTTGATCTGATCTATACTGTAGCCTTCTGGTTTGAACCAGTTATAAAGTCTTTCTACTTCATCATCTAAGAAGTGACCAATCTTTTCCAACACGGTAACTGTATCAGACTTTTCCTTTGGGTATTGACCCAGTTCAACTAACTCTTGAAAGAGTTCGGCTACATTGGTCATATTGAAGTTGCCAGCGATGACTAGGTTTCTACTGATCCAATTATTCTGTCTAAGAAATGGGTGTACGGTTTCTATGATATTTTTACCATGAGTACCATATCTCAGGTGACCCATCAATAGTTCACCAGTATAAGGCTTGTTTTCTTTTAGCCAGAGTGGGTCGTTCAACTGTTCTGAGGTAAGTCCTTCAAAGTGAGCATAAGCTCCTTTAAACAAATCCTTTAAGTATTGGGGACTATTGCTTCTGCGTCTGCTGATGTATCTTTTACCAGGTCTCGTATTAAGTTTGATGGTCGCTAGTCCTGCACCATCTTGACCTCTATTACGTTGCTTCTGCAGTAAGATCTGCAGCTTCTTTAATCCGTAGAGGGCTCCGTACTTTTCTTGATAGAACTCAAGAGGTTTCAAGAGTCTGATCAGCGCCAGGCCACACTCATGCTTTATAAACTCACTCATGAGCAGACAAAACTACGATATTCCATGTATTGAGTTGTCGGTATCACAGATATTACTCAACTATATTTGTAAGCATGATTTTTTATAAAAAGGTGGGAGAAGGAAGGCCTGTGATTATCCTTCATGGGCTCTTTGGTACAGGCGATAATTGGAGAACATTTGCAGGCATGTTAAAAGTCCAATATGAGGTCATATTAGTAGATCAGAGAAACCATGGTCGTTCTTTTTGGTCCGATGATTTTAATTATCAGATCGCAGCACAAGATGTCATAGATATGATGGATCATCTTGAGATCCAACATGCAGATATTATAGGTCACTCGATGGGCGGTAAGGTAGGGCTGACATTGGCACAAAAGCATCCTGAACGTGTAGATAAATTAGTAGTCGTGGATATCGGCAAAAAGAAATATCCTAGAGGACATGATGCGATATTTGAAGCTATCTTCTCAATAGAACCAAAACTTCTTAATGACCGCCAAGAAGCAGATGACAAGCTGGCCTTGAAGATTAAAGATATAGGGGTTAGACAATTTTTACTGAAGAGCTTGGCCCGAGATAAGGAAGGTGGCTTTAGGTGGAAGACAAACTTCAGCGCTCTTTACAAAGGGTACGAGGATATTCTTTCGGAAGTTGAGGTAGATCAGATAAGTGCAAAGACATTGTTTATAAGAGGAAGTAAGTCCTCATATATAAGAGAAGAAGAAGTATCTATCTTAAAGGATAATCTGACTAATGCTGATGTCTCAATTGTGTCGTTAGATGCAGGACACTGGGTACATGCCGAACGACCAAAGGAACTTTTTGAGCAGGTATCCTCTTTTTTAGGATAACGACTTGATCTAATTGTATCAAATCCTTTAGAAAGCACGTTTTAGAAGCTATAGTATATATATCGATATGAATAAAAAGTTAATCGCCTCTGCCTTAGTTGTCATCTTTATAGGGACGTCAGCAGTGACACTTAATTATGACAACAAATATTTTGAGATCGCTAAAAACCTTGAAATATTTACGTCAGTGTATAAAGAACTGAACACGCACTATGTTGACGAACTAGACCCCAACACTGTGATGAGAACCGGCATCGACGCCATAATGAATAGTCTCGACCCTTATACTGTCTACTATTCTGAGTCTCAAGTGGAGAGCTATCGCATATCATTGGACAACAAGTATGACGGATTAGGTGCCTCCAGCAAGGATGTGGATGGCAAAGTCACTATAGTCGAGATCTATAAAGATGGTCCATCTTATGAAGCAGGCCTACAAGTAGGTGATCAGATATCGAGCATCAATGGTCAGACGACCAAAGGCCGTTCTTATGAAGATGTAGTAGCCTTCTTGCGAGGTTTTCCTGGAACAACGCTTCAGATGGGAGTCTATAGACCAGAACAGAAGAAAACACACAACTTTGAGATAACACGTTCAGCCGTGGATATACCCAATGTACCCTATAGTGGGATGGTCAGTGATGAAGTTGGCTATATAACCTTGACAACATTTACCCAAGAAGCTGGAAAAAATATAGCCAAGGCACTAAGAAAACTAAGAGCTGAAAACAACGGACTAAAAGGACTTGTCCTCGATCTACGTAACAATGGTGGAGGGCTTTTGGGTGAGGCTATTGATATACTGGGTATCTTTTTGCCTAAAGAATCACTCGTTGTTACAACTAAGGGGAAAGTGCGTGAACGAGATCAAGCATATCGTACAAGAAGGACGCCTATCGATATAGATCTTCCTGTTGTAGTCCTAATCAACAAGAGTAGTGCATCTGCTTCTGAGATCGTATCAGGAGCTATCCAAGATTATGATCGCGGTGTCGTGATGGGACAGCGTTCGTACGGCAAGGGACTCGTACAAAACCAACAAGAAGTTGGCTATAACTCAAGAATAAAGGTTACTACATCAAAGTACTATATCCCTTCTGGCCGATGTATACAGAGTGTGGCTTATGAAAACGGAGAGCCAAAAGATATACCTGATAGCGAGCGTGAAGTGTTTAAGACAAAGGGCGGCCGACCTGTGCTTGATGGTGGAGGAGTAACTCCAGATGTCAAGTTAGACCCTTTTAAACCATCCGAGATTCTACAATCGCTTGATAAAAACAACTGGATCTTTAAGTATGTCAATCAGTATATAAAAGACAATCCTGAAGCTCCAAGTATGACAGATCTGTCTTTCGACAAATATGCTGACTTCACAGCTTTTGTGAAAAAAGCCGGCTTTAAGTATGATACAGAGGTTGAAACGGCCCTGTCCAACTTGTTAGAGAAAGCCAAAAACAGCGATGAACTTCAATCAGAGGTACAAGCTATAAAGTCTAAGGTTGAAAAAGAGAAAGCTGATGACCTAGTGGAGTTTAAAGAAGAGATCACGAAGCGGATCGAGCTAGAGTTAGCTCAGCGTTATCACTTTCAGGAGGGTAAGGCTTTTCAGCGATTGAAGAATGACCCTGAGATTGATGAAGCTATCAAACTCTTAGGCAACCCTCAGCGCTACAAAAAACTACTTCAGTAAGTTTGCCCTCATACATTATAGGTATAGAGACAGCTACTGACGTATGCTCCGTAGCGATCAGCAGAGATGGTGATATCGTTGCTGAAGCCTCATTAGCTACAGGCATGAGGCATAGTAGCGCTTTGACGGGCCTCATCAAGGACGTTGTTGACACTTCTGGTATATCTATGAAAGAACTCTCAGCCATTGCGATAAGCGATGGCCCAGGTTCTTATACGGGTCTTAGGGTGGGAGCGAGCACCGCCAAAGCAATGTGCTATGCTTTAGATCTTCCACTTATTGCTATTCCTACGCTTTTATCCTTGGGTATGGAGGTTGGGGCAAGTAATGACCATATCGTGTTATCCACTCTTGATGCACGTCGTATGGAAGTCTATGCCTTAATTATGAAAGGAGATGGCACTACAGTTAAAGAGACACATGCTATAATATGGACAGAAGATGAGATAGCAACCTTATACGAGACGTACGGAGCCATGACTGTCTGTGGCACAGGTGTTGAGAAAGCTCAGGAACTCCTAGCTGAATGCCCATCTTTAAAGCTGCATGTATCTGAATGTGACGCTAAGCTTCTTTTGCCTCTTGCTCAGCACAAGTATGCCCATCAGGACTTTGTAGATATTGCCTATCACGACCCGTTTTATTACAAAAGCCCTAACATCACTCAATCTAAAAAGAGAATTTTACCATAATTTTAAGGGTCTCTCCGGCACTAAACCCTCCTCTAATTTGTTGATTTACAGAAGGTTGCAGCTATCTCGAAAGGTAGCTGACAGTTTAAATATGCGTTTTCGGCATAATGTTTGGTTCTACAATGTGAAACAACTCGAAAACTGTTTAAAACCTATTATTAAATGAGAAGTAAGAAAAACGAAACAGTAACGCTTAAGAAAGGTACGGCTAATGTCCAATTGGATTACACCGAACTCAGAAAAGCTGTTCTGGTTCTCCGTGCGGTTAATCATAAGTTGCGTCAGCGCATTATTGATTTGCTCGAGACTGGAGAGACAATGACAGTGACTGATATCTACATTAAGTTAAGATTAGAGCAGTCTGTTGCATCTCAGCACTTAGCGATCCTGAGAAGGGCTGGTGTTGTGATTACCGAGAGACAAGGCAAGTTCATCTACTATTCGCTCAACAATGAGCGCTTGGAGCAGATATCTAAGTTGGTCGAGGACCTTGCTGGATAAGCTACTACTTTAAGTATCTAAACATAGTTATTTGAGTTAGAGAGTTTTACGCTTTATTTCTGTACAGACGTAACGATTTAAAAGTCTAATCCGAAAATTTAGTTTTCAGATTAGACTTTTTTGTAATATTTCTTTGTCAGACCAAAATTAATAGTCATATTTGTCTCAAGGTCGATAAGAAATAAGAAAACTCAATGAAACAAACTAAGGTTCGGTTTAGTAGCGATAAGCTCAATTATTCGTGCAATCTCATGCGCGCTCTAGCTCATCCGCTTCGGTTGAAAATATTGGAATATATAGATCAGAAGGGAGAGACCAACGTTAACAAGATTTACCGTGAACTTCAGATAGAGCAGTCTATCACATCTCAACATTTAAAAATATTGAGACTCGCAGGCGTAGTACTGGGAAGAAGAGAAGGGAAGAAAGTCTATTACACAATTAACTATCCTATAGTTGCGAAAGCAAGTAAGGCCGTAGATAGGTTCTTAGGCAAGACTATAGCAGCATAGCAAAGAAACATTCATAACCGCATGATAATCCTCATGCGGTTTTTTTATTTCCTCATTATTGCTTTTTAACGAGTAGAGATACTTTCTCAATGTCATTGAGAATGAAAGCTCGTGAATATTGCTGTATCTGAATAGATGTAACGTCATCAGGCAATGGCTGCGATGGATATAAGTGATCTACACTTAAAACCCCATCGGAGAGATTGCCTATCCATTGACCTTTATCAGTCATAAGAGGGATAGAAAAAACTTCACTGGTTAGGGTATCAGCGCCATTTTGAGTGGTACTCTTAACATAAAGATTTTCATAACCATAAGTCTCTTTATGTTCTACACGGATATAGAGTGGTCCCCCATCCGACTTGACATAGTCAAAAGAGAGGTTATGATCTTCTGACCAACCTACATCAGGAATATTTTCTGTTTTAATTGATACAACATCCTGTTCTCCGCAACTGGTGATGAGTAGTGCCATACAAATTGTGAAGACTTGCAGGGCTTTTGTACCATGATTAGACATTGTAAGCGGATTGTTTATTCAAAGAAGTCCTTCATGCGTTCGAAGAAGCCTTTTTCATCTTTTCCTGGTGCAGGCTTAAAAGCTGGCATCTCTCGCATCTTCTCAAGTAACTCTTTTTCAGTATCACTTAGTTTCTTTGGTGTCCATATGTTAACATTGATCAACTGATCTCCTTTTTTATAGCCCTGAACTTCAGGGATGCCTTTTCCTTTAAGACGGAAGATCTTACCTGCTTGAGATCCAGCAGGCACTTTTATTTTAACGTCACCATCTAAAGTGGGGACTTGAACAGACGTACCAAGAGCAGCGTCTGCAAAATTTAAGAATAGATCATATATCACGTTGTTACCATCTCTAAGTAGTGTCGCGTGTTCTATCTCCTCTATTACTATCAGCAAATCTCCAGTTGGTCCACCTCCCTTGCCTGCATTACCTTTGCCCCTCATCGATAATTGCATCCCCTCTGCAACACCAGCAGGGATCTCTATATCCAAAGTTTCTTCTGCATACATCCTTCCATCACCCTTGCAACTACCACAATTAGCCGTAATCGTTTGTCCGGATCCTTTACAGGTAGGACAAGCAGCGGTCGTCTGCATCTGACCTAAGAAGGTGCTTTTGACTTGGCGCACATATCCTGCTCCTCTGCAAGTGCCACATGTTGATACAGAAGAGGCGTCTTTAGCACCCGAGCCACCGCAAGTATCACAAGCAGTTTGTTTTTTGACTTTGATCTTTTTTGTGATGCCTTTGGCTACTTCTTCTAAGGTTAGACTGACCTTGATTCTAAGATTAGAACCTCTTTGACCTTTAGTTGCTCCTCTCGAACGGCCTCCACCAAAGAAACTTTCAAATGGGCTTCCAGAATCCCCAAAGATATCTCCAAAGTGCTCGAAGATATCTTCCATGTTCATGCTTCCTCCACCAGAGAAACCACCGCCTCCTTGGTTGTTTACTCCTGCATGACCAAATCGATCATAACGCGCCCGCTTATCACCGTCACTAAGGACCTCATACGCCTCCGCAGCTTCTTTAAACTTGTCTTCTGCTGCCTTGTCATCAGGGTTTCTATCAGGGTGATACTTAAGTGCCACCTTACGATATGCTTTTTTGATATCGGTATCTGATGCATTTTTAGGTACACCTAGTATTTCGTAAAAGTCTCTTTTTGCCATTTATTCTGTGCTGTACATCATTTGCCTACTACAACTTTAGCATGCCTGATGATCTTATCATTGAGTAAGTACCCATTTTCGATGGTATCGATGATCTTACCTTTCATATCTTCTGATGGTGCAGGGATCTCTGTGATTGCTTCATGTAACTCTGGATCAAAGTCATGACCTGTACTCTCCATAGCAACTACACCTTTGGACTTCATGATACCATGTAGCTTATTATAGACAAGGGCTACTCCTTCAGAGAAGGTCTCTATACTATCGTCATCTTCAGCGCTCTTCTTTGCCCTATCAAAATCATCAAGGACGGGTAGTATGGCAGCTATTGTATCACGTCCAGCTGTGCTCATGAAGTCTATACGCTCTTTAACTGTGCGCTTCTTAAAGTTGTCAAACTCAGCAAAAAGCCTCAAGTACTTGTCCTTTGCTTCAGCAAGTTCTTGCTCCAGATCGTTGATCTTTACTTTAAACTCTTCTGACTTATCCTTACGGCCAAATATTTTTTTCTTTTTTGGCTTTTCTTTTTGCTCTGGCTGAGTCTCAGTTGTTTCATCCACAGCATCATTTTGCTCATCTTGGATGATCTCTTTTTCGTCTTCGTTACTCATAAGTTACATTATCCTATTAATCGCTATAGCTTGATGATCAATATTATTGCCACATGTGATTTGCAGTCATTTTGTCATAGATCTTAGGATCTGAAGAGACAGGATGATATTCAACAGATCTTACTATGTCTTATTGGCAGTTTATATGGCTCACTTATTCTTCTTCGGAAGCCCCCTCTTCTGATCTTGCCTCAAATGGAAACAAGTTGTGCTTCTTAAGAAAGTTGTACCACTTGATTACCTTTTTTACATCACTCACCATGACTTGATCCTGATCATAATCCGGAAGAATCGTACTGAAGTACTTGAACAACTCGGGCTTAGGAGTTGCTAGAGGTGGTGGAGGATTAGTCGCTTCTTGCTCAGCGATGGTTTCAAAGACTGTATTGATCTCTGTGGCATCTTCATTAGTGTATATCGCAACTGTGCCCAGCGGTGTAAATTGATGCTTACGCATAGAGGCAAACTTTGACTTGCCGGTTACAATATCTTCTATGATCATACCATTGGATCTGCTTCCTGCTATCTTATATAGACCGGGTAAACCACTTACTGCTACTATCTCATCTATCGTCATCTTCCTTTTGTTTTTTCTAAGTATCAAATGTTAACTCTACCTCCGCACTCTGTGCTCTACTCTGGCAAACCAGTATGTATCCTGATGCAACCTCATCATCATCCAATGCATAACATGCATCCATTGTTACATCGCCTTTTATAACCTTTGCGATACAAGTAGAACAGGCACCGCTGGTACAAGAGTAAGGAGCGTCAATTTTTTCATCGATCATGACATCAAGTATTGTCTTATCAGAGGAGACCTCTATGTCAAACTCTTTGCCATTAAGGTGCGCTTTAACCTTGCTAGCGACTCCTTCAGAAGCTCCAAGTCCTCCACCTGCAGGTGCAGTTGTTATGAAGTGTTCTGTATGAAGATTGGATTTAGCAATACCTTTATTCTCAAGATGATCGACTAATGTATCTATCATTGCACCTGGGCCACAGACGAAGTAGTGCACATCTTTATTGACTGCTGGATATTCGTTTAGGTAGGCATCTATTTTCTTACCATCTAATCTTCCTTTCCAACCTGTCCAGTTTTCTTTTCCTCTTGAGAACATGCCTTTTAATCCACCTTCTTTTGTTTTGATCGGCTGCGATAAAGTTTGCTTATAAAAGAACTGACCTG
The DNA here is from genome assembly GCA_937942435.1 of uncultured Saprospiraceae bacterium. GTDB lineage: Bacteria > Bacteroidota > Bacteroidia > Chitinophagales > Saprospiraceae > JAJRXG01. The sequence continues at coordinate 942 of CALDEM010000037.1, read as the reverse complement.
CATACTTATTCTGTAGCTCTAATAACTGTTCTTTAAAGATGATCGAGTTTTCATTCTTATTTCCATAAAGCAGGTGGCAACGAGACTTAGGTTCTTCCTCTAATAACGTCTTCAAGATCGACATGATAGGAGTTATCCCACTTCCAGAAGCGATTAAGTAAAATTCGCGAGCTTGATTATGGTCATGGTCTATGCCAAATGATCCATCCGGCTGCATGACGTCGATGGTATCCCCTTCTTTGATATTATCATTGATGTAGTTAGACACTAAGCCCTTATTTACTCTCTTGACATTAACACCGATCTCCTTATCCAATGGACTTGTGCAGATCGAGTAGGCACGTCTTACCTCAGATCCATTGATCTCAAACTTAAGGGTCAAGTATTGGCCTGCTTTATAGCTATAGCTGTCCGCCAAGTCTTCTGGCACTTCAAAGTATATGCTGGATGCTTGTTCTGTTTCTCGGACTATTTGGCTAACCCGCAAGCTGTGAAACTCGTGACTCATGATATATGCTTGTAAAACTCTGAATTAAAAAAGGTGCAAAAGTAAGCTTTCACACAACACTTCTCAATAACAGAATAAACCCAAAAATGATTAACGCAGAACCGGCTATCTTATTAATCAGATTGAGCTTTTCAGTTGTGATCCGTTTTCTGATGACTTTAGCTAAGAATACCTTGAGCGAGTCAGTAACGATTATTGTAAAAATGATAGAACCAACGAAAAGCCAACTTTCTAGCTCGTTAAGCTGTCGCTTGGCAACAAAAGCTGTTATAGTGCTTAACCAAAAGATAAAGGTGAATGGATTAACAGTATTGACCATAAAGCCTTTGATCCAGTAGCTAAAGATGCCACTCCTACCCATGGGTTCTTTGTTAAAGTTGATTACAGCTTTTTTAAATAGGGTAGCAATACCAACACCAATCAACACAGCTCCG
>CALDEM010000036.1 GCA_937942435.1 uncultured Saprospiraceae bacterium | reverse complement strand
AATACCAGCGATAACAAGTAAACTGTGAGGAGGACAGGACCGCCTACTATGCCCAAGTTGTCAATTGCTTTTTGAGGTACATCACTGATATCAGCTTTAGTAGGAAAAGCGATGAGTCCAATTATGATGCCTGCGAAAAACTGACCCAAGCCCGTTGAGCACTTAAATGCAAAAGACATAAATGCAAAAAAGAGACCTTCTTGTCTGATGCCGCTTTGTAATTCATATTCATCCACTACCTCCGCCATCATAGAGTTACAGAGACTAAATGTTACCCACAGAAAACTATAAGCTATGATCAATGTAACCACGTATAAAGGGAGTAACAAAGGGTCTCCGTTCTGAGGAAAAAGACCTAAGAGACCTAGGTTAAATGGAAGGGAAAAGAATGATGCAAAAACTATCGTGCTAATTACCAATCCTTTTTTCTTATCAAATACTTTTCCCATCATAGGTGCAAGCACCATCGATAGGAGCCCTCCTATACCAGCACCAATTGGAAGCAGTGCCATCTGCTCTGAAGTAAATTCAAAATAATAAGTGCCGAAGTAAGTGCTTAGCACCATGCCTATACCGATAGAGATATATACCGATATAAGTGAAAGGACGAGACTTGTAAATGACTTCATCTTGACTGCCTGTCTGACACCACCCATCATATCCCAGAAAGACATGGACTTCTGCTTGTCCGATTGCTTTGGCAGAGTAGGGATGACATGTCTAGTCTTCCAAGCACTAATTAGAATAAAGAAGATCATGAGAGCACCGCAGAACATGGCAAACTTAGGATAAGCTGCGAGATTGAAAAGCCCATGTTCTATATCATCAGTTTTTTTGAAAAAGAACAAATATCCAATGATCATAATGATAGGGGAGACCACAGAAGCGAACATAATCCGGACTGCCGTGATTGTCGTCCGTTCATGATAGTCAGTAGAAAGCTCGGCGCCAAGTGAAGAAAATGGAACAACAAAAACCGTCAGTGCCAGCCGAATCAAAATAGTAAAAGATAGATACCATAAAAACAATCCTGACTGCCCAAGATCAGCTGGCGGTATAAAGAGTAACCACGTCAAGACACCCAATGGTACTGCGGATGCAAAAAGAAACGGATGTCTACGACCCCATTTTTCTGATTTCCATCCATCTGATATGACACCAACCACAGGGTCTGAGACGGCATCAAAAATGAGAGATATGAGCGATGCTAAACCCGCCAATCCAGGATCTAAACCAAGTACCTGACTAAAGTAAAAGAAGACAAATATTTGAAAGAGTCCATCCTTGATACCTCTTGATGAGAAGCCAAGCCCGTAATAGAACTTTGTAGATGCCGTGACTTTATCTGGAGCGATATTGGCATTTGCTACCTGACTCATCCTATGCGCTTTGTTACTCACAAAGTACTGTGCTAAGCTTAGATATTACAATCTAATATTGGCTGGATGAAGATCATCGACTGGAGAGTAGATCAGTCGTCTTAAAATTAAAACATCCCTATCAAATCACTGATCCATGGATCACAATTGATAGGGATGTTTAAAAGATTAGAAACCTAAAAAGGTTTAGTCTACTAAGTGTGTACCGTGTACAACTGCTGCACCTGCTCTAAGCGCTGCGGCTATAAAAGTGACCTCTGCAAGCTCTTCTTGAGTAGCTCCTGCTTTTACAGCATGATCCTTGTGTATCTCAAGGCAGTAAGGGCACTGAGTTGTTAGTGCTATGCCTAGAGCTATAAGTTCTTTGTACTTCTTAGGGATGGCTCCATCTCCTAAAGCTGCAGCGTCCAATGCTTGAAACGCTTTCATAGCTGCAGGCGCGTTTTTACCTAAAGAACCCAGCTTCTTTAACTGATCCATATCATACATAATCGTCTGATTTTAATGGTTTTATAATATTAGTTTCTACCTGCTCGGACACCACCATCAACGTCGATGATAGCTCCAGTTGTCCAAGATGATTGGTCTGATAATAGGAATGCGATGCTATTAGCAACTTCTGAAGCTTGACCATTTCTACCGATAGGGTGGAAACCGTTAAAGCCTACAAGTGCTTCTGCAGCTTCTGCTTCTCCACCAAATACGCCGTGATAAACTGGTGTTTCTACGACAGCTGGAGAGACTGCATTGACTCGGATATTATAGTCAGCAAGCTCCATAGCTAAGTGTTGTGTTAGTGAATGAAGACCTGCTTTCTGCATGGAGTATGCTGTTGAAGGTGTAGCTTTTACAGCTTGCTTGGCCCACATAGATCCTACATTGACGATAGATCCACCTGCAGTATCTTTCATCTTATTAGCTGCAGCTTGTGTGATAAAGAAGAATCCTCTGTTGAGATCTAGGTAAGAATTATAATCTTCAACTGTGTGATCTAAGAATGGCTTAGGGCCAAATATCCCTGAAGCGTTAACTAAGTAGTCGAGGTTGTCCATACCTCCGATCGTGTTGATCAGTTGATCAACTTGTTGTTGGTTGGTGATGTCTACTTGGTGTTTTGTAAGACCTGGCGCATCTTGGATCTTCTGAGGGCTACGACCTACGATATGAACATTGGCCCCTTGAGCTAAAAGATGTTCTGATGTTGCGCGACCGATGCCACTTGTTCCGCCAATGACTAAGGCAGTTTTGTTTTTAAATGTACTCATTGTGTATTATTATTTAAATTATTAATATGAACAGACAAGTCTGTCTTTTGTTTTACAAATTTTTTTAGTTCAACAAGATTTTACAAATTGACTGTGCTGATTCTATAGGCCACACTTCTCCATGGAGAAAGCTTTCGGATACAGCACCTTCATACAATAGATAAATCTGATTAGTCAATTCTTTTCTCTTCTTGGGTTTTAATTCTGGAAGACTCTCTTTTATTACATTTAGAACAACCTCACGAAATTCATCTTTCTGTATTTTAATTTCCGTTCGAAGTTCTATTTTCTCTTTTGGTATTTCAGAGATTGTATTGATACACCAGCAACCATTAAAGCCATCACTTTCAAAAAAATCTTTTAGAAAATCAAATATGGCCGAGATTCGCTTTTTGCCTTTAGGTATAGCATTTACGTAAGTAGCAAAAGACTCAAGGAAAGTCCCATGCTTGTGTTGTAGATACGCGGAGCACAACTCATCCTTAGACTTAAAGTGGTTATAGAGTGTTGCTTTAGCTATGCCTGCCTCTTTGATGACCTCATTGATACCTGTCAGATTGTATCCATTGTTATAGAACAAGTCTGATGCTGTATCAATAATCGTCTGTCTTACGGCAGAATGCTTCATGATGCAAATGTATATCAATTCTATAAAACAGACGAGTCTGTCTGCTTGATTTCTTTTTTGCCCTAATCTTGACTATATTCATCTTCCAATCATCATCTAAAGTATATGTATCCTTCGCACACTTACTTATGTACCCTTAGTTTTGGACTTGCTTTACTTCTTTTATCATGCGATATGACCAATAAGAAGACAGCCGATGACTCATCTGGTGAAGCCAAGGCAACACTGATCCAAGGAACTTTTTTCAATGGTACCAATGGTCTATACTTTGATAAAGAGGACCGCTTGCATGTGGCATCTGTAGTGAGTCGATTGATTGGAGTCGTTGATACAGACACAGGAACCATATTAGATACGTTGAGTCAAGCAGAAGGTATCGAAGGACCTGATGACTTGATCTTTGGCTCGGATGGTTCACTATATCACACTTCTATATTGACGGGTGAAGTAGGTCGTCTCCAACCAGATGGCACTACTTCTAAGCAATTCGTTTCACCAGGTGTTAACCCCATTACATTCTCAGATGATGGTCGACTATTTGTGGCTCTAGACTTCCAAGGAGATGGCTTATATGAGTTAGATCCTGATCTAAAGGAACCGCCGAGGTTGATCATCAAAGAACTAGGATGGCTCAATGGGATGGACTTCGGACCTGATGGATATCTGTATGGACCGCTATGGTCTAAGGGACATATTGTAAAGATCGATGTCGATAAGGGGAGTTTAGAAGTTATCATAGACGACCTCGTGACACCGGCTGCAGTTAAGTTTGATTCCAAAGGGAATTTATACACTGTGGATCATAACACGGGTATCGTATATGAGATCGATGTTGATGCTAAAACAAAGCGAGAGGTCAATCGTGGATTTGAAGGAGGAGATAACATCGCTTTCAATAGTAAGGATGAGCTCTTTCTTTCCCATGCTCAGGATGGGAGTATCTATCAAGTGATGATGGATGGGACCTCAAGGGAAATAGTTGCTCCATCACTATGCAATGCCACTGATATAGAGATACACAATGATCAGATCATCGCACCTGACCTTCTTTCTATGAAAATGATCAATACTGAAAGCGGCAAAATAGAAAAGACAAAAAGACATATGATCGGTCGTCCTGGTATCATTGGTCCATTTACAATCGATGCTGAGGGTGATACCTATGTCATGACATCCTGGTTCAGCAATGAGGTCCAAGTCTGGGATGCTGCAGCAGATAAGCAGATAGCGGATTATCATAATTATCTCGTGCCGCTCAATGCTATCATGGACAATGGACAACTCATTGTAGCAGAACTTGGGATGACCATGGGCGCTGCAAAAGTGACAAGACTTGTAGATGGAAAGTTAGAATTGCTAGTAAGCGCGGAGTCAGGACTGGTTGTGCCTTCTGGCTTGGCGGCAAGCAAGGGCAATATCTACGTTGCTGATTTTTTTAATGGCATAGTGTTGCAACTCACCAAAAACAATGTCAAATTAGAAATCCCAACACCTGTTATCTCAGATCTGAAAATGCCGGAAGGCATACAGATAGGCCCTGATGGACAGCTGATCATTGTGGAGACAGGAGCAAATCAGATTACCTCCTATGACATGGAGACAAAAGAAAGAAAGGTGCTTGTAGCTGACATACCATTGGGTATACCTGGACCGCCGACTATGGCTCCTACTTGGAAGCTGTCAGATGTTCACTTTGATGACGATGGCAATCTATATGTCCCTTCTGATGTGGAGAATAGGATTTATAAATTTAAAGGAGTTTTCTAAATTTTTATTACTTAAAGAAAATTGGATGATGCGAGATCTTTCTCAAGATCTTTCTTCACCCACTCTAGCGCTTTTCTAAATCCCTTGTTCCCTTGTGCAACTAGTATCTTACCACCGATATACTTTATAATTGGATTTTTACTCTTCATGGTAAATGCACTAGTCCAAGAGACAGTGGTGCCGCTCTCTGTTTCAGTGAGCTTTATAACGCCACCTTCATGATTGATCGGATGGTTAATTTTTGAAACGAGGTAGTTCATCTCAAACGGGGCATCGTATTTTGTTATTTCCTCTGTGACTTCGAGTCCTTTGGCTTTTACATGTCTGATACAGCCTAAGCCATCAGGATGAGGGTCTCCTTTTTTTAGTATTTCCACTTGATGGAAGTCTGGCCAATCAACCATACCTTCATGATGCGTCATAGCTGCCCATACTTTTTCTATAGGCGCTGAGATGGTTGTCGCTGTTGATACATTGATCATTACATTTGCTTTGTATGCTTTGAAGATAGTCTTTTGTTTTGGTCTGAGAAATAGGTCCGTTTACGAAGGAAGCCTTTAGTTTTAGACGCATCTGTGACGGGCTGAAAATACTTCATAATAAAGTTCCTCCGTGACTTAGTCACCTCCTAAAAATAACTGACCTTTGCGACTCATCATATCATCATAAGTCGTCATATGATTTTATTCTTTGGAACACCTGTAGACAAGATATTCGCTGTACACGTTTCATCCGCGATCCATAAGGAAGATGAAGCCAAGTTGATCTGGCTTTTTGGCGAGCGCCAACGGTTGGATCAAGAGACGATTCAATCGGTATTTGTGGGTCCTCGTGCTGCGATGGTGACACCTTGGTCTACTAACGCCGTCGAGATCACTCAGAACATGGGTATCTCTGGCATCAAGCGCATAGAGGAGTTTTATCCCGCTGACACAAATACTTCTTATGATCCCATGGTAGCTCAGAAGTACGATGCCTTGACACAAGAGATATACGATATCAATGTTGAGCCAGTTGCTGTCCAGCCAATAGCTGATATAGCAATATACAATGACCAAGAAGGTCTTTCACTAAGCAAAGAAGAAGTGGCTTATTTAGAGGATGTGGCGAAGCGTATAGAGCGGCCACTGACAGATTCTGAAGTTTTTGGATTTTCTCAAGTCAATAGCGAACACTGCCGCCACAAGATATTTAATGGCACTTTCATAATCGATGGTGAAGAGAAAGAGACATCGCTCTTTAAGTTAATCAAGAAGACATCACAAGAACATCCTAATGACATCGTCTCGGCTTATAAAGATAATGTCGCATTTATAAAAGGGCCAAAGGTGAAACAGTTTGCACCAGAGCGACCAGATGTTCCTTCGTTTTATAAAAAAACAGAATTTGAATCAGTCATCTCGCTCAAGGCGGAGACACATAATTTTCCAACTACTGTTGAACCCTTTAGTGGAGCAGCCACTGGTTCAGGAGGAGAGATAAGAGATCGATTAGCAGGAGGGAAAGGATCATTACCTTTGGCTGGGACGGCAGTTTATATGACTGCTTATAGTAGACTGACAAAAGATCGACCTTGGGAACAAAAGGTGGGCCCTCGCAAATGGTTATATCAGACACCCATCGATATTCTAATTAAAGCCTCTAATGGTGCGTCTGATTTTGGAAACAAGTTTGGTCAGCCGTTGATCTCAGGGTCAGTTCTAACTTTTGAACATAAGGAAACAGAGCGAATGATCGGCTATGATAAGGTCATCATGATGGCTGGTGGCATCGGATATGGCAAAGCAGATCAAGCACTAAAAGATACACCTGCTAAGGATAACGAGATAGTAGTATTAGGTGGTGACAATTATAGAATCGGTATGGGGGGTGCGGCGGTTTCGTCAGCTGATACGGGGGCGCTTGGTGCGGGTATAGAACTCAATGCCGTCCAACGCTCTAATCCAGAGATGCAAAAGAGAGTAGCCAATACCATCAGAGGTATGGTAGAGAATGATGTCAATCCAATCGTATCCATCCATGATCACGGAGCGGGTGGACACCTTAATTGTTTGTCAGAGTTGGTAGAAGATACAGGCGGCAAGATTGATTTGGATAAGTTGCCAGTCGGTGACCCAACGCTGTCTGCAAAAGAAATCATCGGTAATGAATCCCAAGAAAGAATGGGACTTGTGATTGCAAAAGAGGATGCCAAGCTATTGAAAAGGATAGCCGAGCGTGAGAGATCACCTATGTATAAAGTGGGTAAGGTGACTGGAGATGATAGATTTACTTTTCAATCAGGTAAGACAGGTGAGCAGCCGATGGATTTGGCGATGAGTGATATGTTTGGAAGTTCACCAAAGACCATTATGGAGGATAAAACGGTGGATCGGCGATATCCTAAACTGAAGTACAAAAAATCACAATTAGAATCTTACATCAAGAATATTCTAAAATTAGAAGCTGTAGCTTGTAAGGATTGGTTGACAAACAAGGTAGATAGATGTGTAGGTGGAAGAGTGGCAAAGCAGCAGTGTGTTGGTCCGCTGCAATTACCTCTTAATAATTGTGGTGTCATGGCGATAGACTATGATTCTAATCATGGTATCGCCACTTCGATAGGACATGACCCTGCATCGAGCCTCATAGATCCTGCAGCCGGTGCTAGACTTTCTATTATAGAATCATTGACCAATATCATATGGGCGCCCTTAAAAGATGGAGTTAAGTCTCTTTCTTTATCTGCTAACTGGATGTGGCCTTGTCGTAATGAAGGAGAGGATGCAAGATTGTATAGTGCAGTGAAAGCCATATCAGACTTTTCAATTGGCTTAGGAGTTAATGTGCCTACAGGTAAGGACTCTCTATCGATGAAGCAGAAGTATCCTGATGGAGATGTCTTATCTCCCGGGACAGTGATTGTCTCTGCGACAGGCCATTGTATAGATATTACAAAAGTAGTTGAACCGGTTTTTCAAAAAGACAAAGGAGATATCTTCTATATCGATCTGTCAGATGGTTCATTTGCATTAGGGGGATCTTCATTTGCACAGACGCTCAACGAAGTAGGAGAGCAATGCCCTGATACTGCGAGTGCAGACTATGTGATTAATGTCTTCAACACAATTCAAGAGTTGATTTTGACAGATCACATCGCAGTTGGCCATGACATCTCTTCAGGGGGTATGTTAACTGCCCTTTTAGAAATGTGTTTTGCAGATAACAATGTAGGTGCTAACATCAATCTTAGTTATATAGGTGAAGATGACATTATCAAGTTGTTGTTATCTGAAGCACCTGGTATCATCATACAAGCGGCAACAGATGACTTAGGTGATGTACTCAATGAGCGAGGTGTGCTCTTCCAAAGAATAGGTGAAGTGTCAAATGACGCTTCGTTAAACATCGCTCATGAAGATTCTAATTATGAATTTGATGTAGCAAAGATGCGAGATGTGTGGTATGAGACATCTTATCTATTGGATAAAAATCAAACAGCCGGCGATCTGCCAAAACAGAGATATAACAATTATAAGGAACAGCCACTTAATTATAAGTTCCCTGACTGGCATAGTGGGCAGTTGCCAAGGCTCGACAGCAAGAAAGCAAGACCAAAAGCTGCCATCTTAAGAGAGAAGGGCAGTAACTCAGAAAGAGAGATGGCCCATGCCATGTACCTCGCTGGTTGGGATGTTAAGGATGTACACATGACTGACTTGATGAGCGGTCGTGAGACATTAGAAGATATACAGTTCCTTGGAGCTGTTGGAGGATTTTCTAATTCTGATGTATTAGAATCTGCTAAAGGTTGGGCAGGTGCTGTGTTGTATAATGAAAAAGCAAAGAAGGCCTTTGATAACTTCTTTGCACGCAAAGATGTCTTAAGTGTTGGTATCTGCAATGGTTGCCAGCTCTTCATGGAGTTGAACCTCATTAATCCGGAGCATAAAAAGAAGGGTAAGATGACTTACAATGACTCGAAGAAACACGAAAGTGCATTTACTTCAGTCAATATCTTGAAGAATAACTCAGTCATGCTTTCTAATCTTGAAGGGGCCAACCTCGGTGTATGGATCTCACATGGCGAAGGAAAGTTTGTACTTCCAGAAGACGAGTCTAAGTATAATATCGCAGCCAAGTATACATACGATGCATATCCATCTAATCCTAACGGAAGCGATTATAATGCTGCTATGATCTGTAGCGCAGATGGTAGACATTTGGCAACGATGCCGCACATAGAAAGATCTATCTTCAAGTGGAACTGGGCACACTATCCAAGCGATAGTGACGATGTCATCAGCCCATGGATTCAAGCATTTGTCAATGCGAGGGAGTGGGTCAAATTTTGACAGTTGTTTTACACGACCTGAGAGGAGTAATATGCTGACAGGTGGTTTTATACCACCTGACGCTAGAGATTTTACCTTTACAATATGGTTCATGAAATACGAGGACAATTAGTCGATATACAGAATAGAGAGATCTATCCTGCAACAGTATCTATATCAGAAGGGAAGATCACAACGATACGACGTGTCGCGAATGCTCCAGATCAATTTATCTTACCTGGTTTCATCGACGCTCACATACATATAGAAAGCAGTATGCTCGTGCCATACGAATTTGCAAAGGTAGCGCTCACTCATGGTACGGTGGCAACAGTATCTGATCCACATGAGATAGCTAATGTTTGCGGAGTAGAGGGTGTGAAGTACATGATCGACAATGCGAAGTCAGCTAAATTAAAATTTCACTTTGGAGCACCTTCATGTGTGCCTGCCACTTCTTTCGAGACAGCTGGTGCTGCGATCAACGCCCAAGGAATTAAGGAACTTTTAGCGCTTGATGACATCCATTATCTCTCAGAGATGATGAATTATCCAGGCGTTTTATTTGATGATGAAGAAGTTTTGAAGAAGATCCAATTTGCCAAAGAGGCTAATAAACCTATTGATGGCCATGCGCCTGGATTGATTGGAGATGATGCTATCAAATACATCAGTGCGGGTATCTCAACAGATCATGAGTGCTTTACTTTAGAAGAAGCACAATTCAAATTAGAACATAGGATGAAGATCTTGATCCGTGAAGGATCAGCTGCAAAGAACTATGATGCTCTTCATCCATTGATTGCAAGTCATCCAGATCAGCTAATGTTTTGTAGTGATGATAAGCACCCCGATGATCTGATGGAAGGACATATCAACTTATTGGTAAAGCGATCTTTAGAGCTGGGCTATGATCTCTTTGAGGTGTTGCGCATAGCTTGTGTTAATCCAATCGATCATTACAATTTGAATGTTGGACAATTGCGAGCAGGCGATGCTGCTGACTTTATAGTTGTAGAAGATCTGAAAGATTTTAAAGTAAACTCAACCTATATAGATGGTTATGAAGTGTCGAGCCAAGGTCGTACTACACTTGGTCATAAAGAGCATCAAATTATAAATGAATTTAACGTAAGTAAGAAGACGGTCGCTGATTTTAAAAGTGTAGAGAATAGTGATGTCCCAGTGATTATTGCTATAGATGGAGAGATCGTCACTGAGACAGAGTGTGTGAGTGTGTCAGAACTATTAAATCCTGATTCTGGAATTCAGAAGATATGCGTTGTTAATAGATATGCCGAAGCTCCTGTGTCAGTTGGGTATATTAAGAATTTCGGATTGAGGAATGGTGCCATTGCCTCAACGGTTGCCCACGATTCACATAACATCATTGTAGTTGGTGCAGATGATGCATCGATTTGTGCAGCAGTAAACCTGCTTATAGAAAGCAAAGGTGGTCTTAGCGTAATTTCTGATGACCAAGAGCTTTATCTCTCTTTACCTATTGCTGGATTGATGAGCGATCTTCCATGTGCTGTTATTGCAGAACAGTATCAGCAATTAGCAGCTCTTGCTAAAGATTTGGGTTGCTGTTTGACTGCACCATTTATGACTTTGTCATTTATGGCTTTGCTTGTGATTCCAAAGTTGAAGATAAGCGATAAGGGAATGTTTGATGCTGAGCAATTTAAGTTTGTTTGATTTTTGAAATCACCTGACCTTTACCTTCAGATGGTTTTTTCTGATTCGTTATAGAATATGCGATCGCATCGGCAATCAAAACCCTAAGATCCTCACTTTCTAATGCTGCAACTGATGTTATAGGCATATGCCTAATCGACTTACCCGTACCTTGTAACAACTGCTTTGGGTCATCAAGTGACGTGCCATAGTTGAAACCAAGGTTGAGATGTTCTTTATAAATTGGAATGTGGCAATAGCCATCTGACAACTTGGTAGAGGTGCTATAAACTGAAGTTAATGCGTGCGTCCGATATAAGAGCTCATTGCCTTCTGGATATAGCTCAATGATAAGCGACCGAACTGCTTTATAAAGAGCTTGGAGCTCTTTACTCTTAAGCCTTAGGTGCTTCTGAAAATCTGGATGAATCTTTGAAGTCATACTGATACTTTTAGCCTACTTGATTTGAGCGCTTCCCCAGACATTCCAGCAGGCTGGTTTCCAACCGGGGAGATACATAGATTCTAATTTGGTTATGTTATATCCATGTTGCTCTAATGTTTGTGGGATATCTCGATTAAGATTGCAGCCACCTGCTAACTTTTTCCAAATTGGATTGATGCGATTCTGTGTCCGCTGTACTTTTTTATCAGGTGCGATACCATGCTCTACAAATATAAATTTGCCATTAGACTTTAAGACTCTTCTACACTGTTCTAAAGTCTGATCAATATCTGGGATCGTACAGAGGGTATAAGTGCACACTATAGAATCAATAGAATCATCTTCCATCGGCAGCGCTTCTGCAGATTCAAATATCATCTCAGTAGAAAGTTGAGTTTTTTCTAATGCATTATCCAGTGCTTTATGATTAGGTGTAGGATCTATACCTATGAGGTGAGTCACCTTATTAGAATCATAGTAAGGCAGATTAAGTCCCGAGCCTATACCGAGCTCCAGAACTAAACCTGACGCATCAGGAACGACCTTGTTACGTTGTCGCATCATCGGCTTTAGACCACATACACAGTGGATCACCTTGGGCAGTATTTTTCGCTCGTAAAAGTTCATTCAGCTTTTATTGTATATTACAATTGAATCTATCCAAACCTACTGTGATGATACGACTTATTGTTCTTTCATTCTTGACAATGTTGTTATTGAGTTGTCAAGAAACGGCTCCAGCTAAAAGAGATGTACAACAATACAACATTGACCAATTCATGGACAACGAGTCAGTGGGCGGGAGCTCCTTCTCGCATGATCAATCCAAGTTACTTATCGGCAGTAACAAGACTGGGATCTTTAATGCTTACACGATAGATCTGAGTTCTAAGAAGCGTACGGCCCTTACTTCTTCAACAGATCGTACGATACGACCTTTATCTTATTTCCCAGAGGACGATCGACTCCTTTATATCAGCGACAATAATGGTGATGAGATAGATCACATCTTCTTGAGAAATACCGATGGCACGACCCAAGACCTTACGCCAGCAGAAGGCGCAAAGGCGGGCTTCTCTGGATGGGCTGATGATGGAAAGAGTTTTTTCTTTATCAGCAATGAAAGAAACCCTCAGTTCTTTGATTTATATGAGATAACTATCGATGGCTTTGCATCTAAACGCATTTTTGAAAACAATGATGGTAAGAATGTCGGTGGTATATCAAGGAACAAAAGATACTTAGCGCTCACTCAATCGGTGAATACCAATGACGCTGATCTTTTCTTATTGGATACACAATCTGGAAAGGAAATTAAAATCAACGAATCCAATGCTGCTCATCAGATTGCTGATTTTAGTGTTGACAATAGCACGCTTTACTATACTACTGATGAGGGTGCAGAATTTCAATATTTGGTAGCCTATGATATTGCAAATAAAACGAAGGAGACGGTGCTTAAAAAACCATGGGACATCGTCTATACCTACTTTTCTGAAACTGGAAAATATAGAGTGTCTGGTATCAATCAGGATGGCAAGACAGCTATTGAGATATTAGATACTGAGAGCAACGAGTTGTTGCCTGCTCCTGATGTAGGCGATAAGGAGATCACTTCTGTAAATATTTCAAAAGCGGAAGATATGATGACTTTGTATGCAGGAGGATCTAATGCGCCAAGTGATCTGTTTATTTATAATTTTCAATCTAAAGAAGTCAGTCAATTGACTAATACATTGAGTGAGTCAATTAGCAAGGAAGATTTGGTTGTTGGAGAAGTCGTGCGATTTAAGTCGTACGATGGATTAGAGATACCGGGCATCTTATATAAACCACATAATGCAAGTGCAGATACCAAAGTCCCTGGCATCATCCAAGTACATGGTGGACCGGGTGGTCAGACGAGATTAAATTATTCTTCGCTATATCAGTTTTTAGTCAACCATGGTTACGCAGTGCTTTGTGTTAATAACCGGGGTAGCAGTGGTTATGGTAAAACCTTCTATCAGATGGATGATCAAAAGCATGGCGACGTAGATCTAAAAGATGTGATAGAAGGTAAGAACTACTTGGCTTCTATGGACTATGTAGATGCTGACAAGATAGGAATCTTAGGTGGGTCGTATGGTGGCTATATGACTATGAGAGCGATGACGCATACACCTGATGAATTTCAAGTAGGTGTCAACATATTTGGTGTGACCAACTGGCTCAGAACTTTAAAAAGTATACCGCCATGGTGGGGTTCATTTAAAGAGGCACTCTATCTTGAGATGGGAGATCCTAACACTGCTGACTCTACAAGACTCTATGATATCTCCCCGCTCTTTCACGCAGATCAAGTGAAGAACCCAGTGATCGTACTCCAAGGATCAAAAGATCCTCGCGTTCTTCAAGTAGAATCTGATGAGATGGTAGAAGGTATGAAGGCCAATGGCGTGTCTGTTGAGTATGTTTTATTTCCCGACGAGGGACATGGTTTTAGAAAAAAAGAAAATCAAATAAAAGGATGGAGTGAGATTATGACATTCTTGGATACTCACTTGAAAAAAGAAACTGTAAAAGGATAATAGATATCTCCATATTTTTAAAAGACTATCACAGTTTATCATACATGTCTCGACCCTGATGAGTATGAGTGATAATCATGTGAAGGTGAAAGAGGTCTCAGCAAATCAATTTAGACAATTAGAATATAGGCATGTAAGGCCGATAGACATATCGAAGTACATAAGATATTGCAAAGCTGAGTTAGAGCATATCAAGGAGAACTTAGTGAGATATTAGATAATGATCTCACTAAGTTTAAACAAGCCTTGACAAAACACAACTTAGGACTATTGGGACTGCCTATCAAGCCATAAGGAGTAAGATTGAATGTTAGGAATGGTGTGGCCATTTCAATAATAAACTTTGAGGCTCATAAATGGGAATAAATTTTAATATGTTTTTTTGTTTAAATCAGTATTTTGCTGGTTGAAAATAGCATATGAATCTTTATATAAAAGCGATAGTGTTCTTTTTTCTACTGCCCGTGCTTGCTAATGGGCAGATCGGGCAAAAAGATTGGGTCTTGGACAATTCCAAATCATTGTCTGCAGATCAAGCGGATGCCTTTTCTGTTTTACCGACCCAGTATATTAGAGCGGATATATCTATCGATGGATTTGATAAGAAGATAATCAAGAATATACAAGAGATTGTACTACCACACCCAGATGGAGGCTTTAAAACATATGTGATCGAGCCCTCAGATGTCAACGCCCCAAACGTGGCTCATCTATATACCATAAAGACTTTTACTGGCTATCTAAAGAAAGATCCCAGTGTCAAGATTGCATGTGATATAAGTTCTGCTGGTTTTAATGCGGCTGTTTATGCTCATGGAGGGACTTTTTTTATATCACCTACTAATATTAATCCTAGTCCAAAGCACATCATATATTATAAAAATGACTTGCAAGTGGATAAAAAGGGCTGTCAAGTGAGAG
The DNA here is from genome assembly GCA_937942435.1 of uncultured Saprospiraceae bacterium. Lineage (GTDB taxonomy): Bacteria > Bacteroidota > Bacteroidia > Chitinophagales > Saprospiraceae > JAJRXG01. Next base: position 33,065 of record CALDEM010000036.1, on the reverse strand, counting down.
CAATCGAAAACACTATTGATAAGGTGATAGATCAAAAACGATTATTACCGACACAGAAGAGAACATACCGCTTAGCGGTATCAGCATCAGGAGAATATAGTCAACATTTTGGAGGTACGCCATACAATGTAACTGCCGTGCTCAATGCGATAGCTTCTGGTATCAATTTGATCAACCCAATTTATTTGAGAGACTTGGGCATTGAGTTTAGCAATGTAACGGATGCATCTATTGTATTTCAAAATCCAAACACTGACCCATACTTTAAGCCTGCTAACGCACAATTCGATTGGGATGGACATACGATCGATCAATTAGCCAACACGTTGGCCAATAATTTTGGCAATTCTAAGTTTGACGTAGGCCATCTTGTAATATGGGAAGATGTCGGCGGTCTGGCCGGACCAAATCCTTGTGATGACTCGTCTAAAGCAGGAGGATATTCTGGAGCGGAGGGAAGTGTTTCAACCTTATGGATAGATTTTGTGGCTCATGAGATAGGTCATCAGTTTGGTATGCCTCATAACTTTTCTAATAGTTGTGATGGAAACGGTGAGGCCAATTTTCGATATGAACCTGGTGAGGGCTCTTCTATAATGGCTTATGCCAATGTATGTGGGATAGGGTATGCGCAAGCGTCTGATCCCTTTTTTGCTATTACGTCGATCAACGAGGCACAATCTTTTATTAATGGACATAATTGCCCTACAACTTCATCGGCAGGCAATTCGAGTGATCCTGTAATTACACAACCAGCTAATATTACTGTTCCTAAAGAGACACCGTTTATTCTGGTTGGAGCTGCTACGGATGCTAGCGATCCTATAGCCAACCTTACTTATGCTTGGGAGCAAAATGATGGAGACGGCCCAGCAACCACTGGCATGCCTACAGGCAATCTTTCCAAGGAGCCATTATTCAGGTTTAGACCTGCGAGTAGTAATAACTTTAGACACTTTCCAGTATTTAGTTCTAGTTTATCAGGCACTAATCTAAGTCCTTGGGAAAGACCTTCTTCCGTTGCGAGAACTATTAATTTTTCTCTTACTGTAAGGGATAACAATAGTTCATTTGGTAGGTTAAGCGAAGCAAACAACACGGTCACGGTTGCTAATACAGGACCGTTTAACGTTACAGCTCCTAATGGTGGAGAATCACTCTCTGCATCTACGATGGTCACGTGGTCAGTCAATGGTACAGCCGCTCATTGTGGAAGTGTTGACATTCTAATTTCACTTGATGGAGGTACTACTTTTACTATCGTTTCAGATGCTACTCCTAACGATGGTTCAGAGACAATAACTTTACCTGGAAGCAATGTTACAACTGCTCGGATACTGGTTAGATGCGATGTCGCTGGAGGATTTAGAGCAGCGTCTACGTTCTATGATGTATCTGATGCTAATTTTTCAATATCATCTGGTGGTAATGGTTGTAACGCTAATGAAACAGTTTCTACCGCAACAACAACTGGTAATACGCTTGCCTCTGCTATGATTTCAACGCAAGGAGTTGTAGAAGCTAATGGTGCTGTTTTTTCGGCTCCTATGGTTAACCTAAATTCTAATTTCAGTGTTCCAGCTGGTCAATGCTTTGAAATAAATAACATCGGATGTGCTTATACAGGTACATTAGATTGTGGGGGTGGAGGAAGCCAAGGAGCAGGGTCAGGGACTTGTGCCTCTCCTTTCAACTTGATGTGCGGCACACCATTCAATGGTAATACGTCTAATGGAACTAATACCTGGTCTGGTTATCCTAATGGATCAGACTATCCAGCAAGTGAGACGATTCATATAATTACAATCCCAGCTAACACAGCTAGGACGATTACTTTGACCAGTGCTGTAGACATGGATTTATTCATTTCAACTGCATCCTGTGATAACTCACCAGAATATGAAGGTATCAATGATGGTAATGAATCAGTTGCCATACCGGCTCAGGCATCAGCTATGACCTACTATGTCGTTGTAGATGGTTGGGATGGTGTAAGTGGGGCATATACCTTGTCGTGCAATTAATTGACTTGCAACGGCGAACTGGAGGACATAAAATTTTCAAGTTTAAATTATAGTCCTAAGTCAAAATATTTGAAGGATTAATGAAGATTCAGTTTTATCTTGTCTGGAGCTACTCTCCAGTCCACTCTGGCTTTCTCTTTTCTCTAAATGCTTTCAACCCTTCCATCCCATCTTTACTACTGATTGTCTTTTGCAACATATCGTATAGATACTTATGCTCGGCAGCAGTAGGTTGTATGTTGTCGTAGGATTCTAATCCCATTCTAATTGCGGATGGGCTATTTTGCTTGAGTTCTTCAATTATAACTTTTAAATCCTCGTCTATTTTTTCGACTGTAGATATCTGAGATACAAGTCCAAACCGCTCGGCTTCAGCTACTGGCAAGTTGTAACCTCTGATGCACCAATCGACCACTTTACGGGCAGGCATCACCTTAAGAAGCGCCGCCATCACTTGAAAAGGGTAAAGTCCTCGCTTCACTTCAGGGAGTCCAAACTTGATATCATCTTGGGCAATGACAATGTTGCAACCTGCCAGAAAGAAGAAACCGCCAGCATACACATCTCCCGTTACTTTAGCTATCGTAGGCTTGTAGACTTTATTGAACAGCTCTCCTACCAATACATCACCTTCAGGTTGAGGTACGGTAGAGTCATTCTCCTCAATGATTCCTGCCATGGCTTTTAAGTCGGCTCCTGCGCAGAAGACATTGCCCTTTGCCTCTACTACTATCATCCATACATCAGTCATATGATGAGCGTAGTGCATGATATAGGCTATCTCATTCATCATCTGCGGATGAAGAGCATTCTTCTTTCGCTCTCGATTGAGCGTCAGTGTCAATACATGATCTTCAACATGCATCTGTGTGAAGGCAAAAGTATGGTCATGGATACCTTGTAGTTGTTTTTTGGTATATAGATTCATGCGGCTCTAATCTTAATTATAAGTTGCTCGAAATTAGCTTTTTGTATTCGTTTATGTCAGGTCATTATTGGCTGTACTTACTGTTAATACTCAAGTTTAAGAATCAACTCAACTTAAAAACTTAAGCCCATAGACAATAGGGAACCTAGAAGTAAAGCACATCTAAATACTTAGAAACATCATTTCACCCGAGTATAAATCGTAGTCCCCAGCTTGATACTATCAGCCGTATAGAGATCCATAGTCGTATCGTAAGCACTCTGATTACATATCATGCTGATCTGACCTAAAGAACAATTGGTCACTTTGTAAGTACAGGTCATCTCGTTGTAATCAACTCCTGAGATCTCGACAGTACCTTCTACGCCACCTGACCAAGTCATCTTACCATCGCTGAAGCCATCCCAAAATGCCCCATTGAGCGTGATGTCAAATGACTCACAAAACTTAGTCTGATTTATAGCCTCTAGCGCTGAGGGAGCATCACTGTTGACTATACTTTCAAATGCGGAAGGCGCCACGATCTCTGTAGAAGGCTTACAGGAGTATAGTAGTAATAAGATTAATGATATAAAGTACAGTCTCATAGGTCTAACATTAAAAGACAAAATTATCAAACCGCACCACTTATACGACTGATTCTATCCATATTTAGATATTGTTAATAAGCAGCCGTGGATTACCGATTGTTCTTATGCAAAGTCAAGCCAAGCACTTTCTGACTGATAATCTTCTATCGGACTGATGTCAGACTGACTGCTGTAAGAGCACATGAGCATCGTGATCTCATGAGCTATGTTCTTCATACAGTCATTGATTAGGTCTGGTCTGAATCCTCTATCTCCAAGCTCTATAACCTGACCACTGACGATGATCCTTGATATGGTTTTACCCAGATCTATCACTTTTCTTTGTGGTTGAGGACTTGAGATACTTACGTTTACTGATGACTTAAATCTTTCTACCGCTCTCTTCGTCAACTCATATGTAGATAAGTACTCATAGAGATTAGGAGTCTTAGACCTCTTCATCAACTTTAAGATAGACTCACCTACCTGAGTATATAGCATCTCATTAGACCCTTCAAATATCTGGAATGGTCTAGAGTCTAAGATGCCTCTGCCTCCGATGTTTTCTAATCTGTAGCCATTACCACCAGAGAGCTGAGTTAACGTCTGCGCTGACATCTGCATGAGATCAGTCAGGTAGGCTTTTATGCTATTAGCCTCCACAAGATCACCTGCGAGATTAGCAGCGATACTGCTGTAAGATGCTGCACGGTGACACATACCGGAGCACGCGGTAAAAGCACTTTGTATTCTTGATATTTGGTATTTGACTTGATCGAGAGCACTCAACGGCTTACCGCCTACATATCTCTCATTGCAGTGTTTTATAGCCTCATCCAACATGCGCTTGATAAAGCCCATGCCCATCCCAGCAAATTGGTATCTACTGCGATGCAGTGTGTCGATCATCATTTTTAGACCCGTCGTCTCAGGTACGAGTTTGTATTGAGTTGGTACTTTGATATCGACCTTGTTTTTCCCATAAGGGATAGGGTAGAGACCAAGTGTGTTATAGTATTCTTCTACGATGATGCGCTGTTCTGGCTGTTGCTCATCCACGATAAACAAGTCAACATCTCGACCTAACTTACCTGCTTCATTCTTGTTGCGGCATGTCATGATCCAGTAGTCTGCTAGGCCCGTAAGCCCCTGCCAATGCTTCATTCCCTGTATATGATAGTGATCTCCCTTGAGCACATTAGATGTCTGCATATTGAGTGCATCGCTTCCATAGTCAGGTTCGGTGATCATCAGCCCCCCCATATTTTGCTTTTGCAAAAAGCGATCAAATATGCCTTGCTTGACTTCCTCTTGAGCGTACTTGGCTGTCGGCTCCAGAAAGAGAGCGATGTTGATTCCAAATGTCAGTGTCAATGGAAGTGACTCATAAGATGCAGCCTCGAGTAGTCCAAGACATTCCTTCACGATGCATCCTCTACCTCCATATTCTGTAGGTATAGAAACTGCAAGTGGGTTAGTAGCCATGATCTCTCTCAGTACCAATGCTGGAAATCCCCTCTTTTGGATAAACTCATCTATATTATCCCTTTCGTGAAATGCTGAATGAACAGCTTCCTTGAAAGTCTTGATGAAGTCACTAAAAGCGACCTGATTACTAACATTTACTTCTAACATATCTGCGCATATATTATGATGCGATGTAAAGAAGTCTTGTCGGTTTTTCTTGCACATCACAATGTCGGTGCGTATCACACTGCACCGTAAGATGCACAATTATTAGTTGATAGTGTATAATCGAGGCTATTTTGATAAAGTCTCATTTTGGAGCACTTATATTTTGGTTTAACAAGCGTCATTGGATCGTTGATAAGTGGGTACTAAGTGCTCATCATGCGACACTTCTGTTAAACTATCTTCAAATTGTTAACTTTTATTATCCGATAAACTATTCTAACTCCGTTATATTTGAGAAGTAATCATATAAATGTCTAAGATTCCTAATGCGATAACTTTATGCAATGCCGTCTGCGGCATGCTTGCCATATTATTTGGTGATCCTGTTATTGGTGCTTACTTCATCATCACAGCTATGGTGCTTGACTTGGCTGATGGCTTAGTCGCAAGAGCGCTCAATGTAAAGAGTGAACTAGGCAAACAACTGGACTCTCTTGCGGATCTGATCAGTTTTGGTGTTGCTCCTGGCTATCTGTTTTATCACCTTTTTAGCGATACAGAGGCTTTGCTGGCAAGTATATTCTATGTTCTATCAGCTCTTTTTAGACTGGCAAAGTTCAACACGATGGACTACATGAAGGATTTCAATGGTCTTCCATCACCAGCTGCGGCAGGGGTTGTGGCTGGATACATTCTGATATATGCTCAAGATAATGTCATCAATCCAGCTTGGTTACCTATGTTCGCCATATTAACGACAGCTATCTGTATGAATATCAAGATGGGCTTTTTCTCCCTTAAGGGCGGTTCTATGTTCAAGGATTGGCGTTTGTGGTTTGTGATCGCCACTACGATTACTGCCTTGATTTTGGATGCCAGTTTTGCGCTAATCGTATGCTTTGGATCTTATGTCCTCGTTTCCTTTGCCAGCGGTCTGGCGCGCAACGTACCTAGATCGCATTCTCAGTCTCATTAGAGTATTTCTTTTGTGATTTGCGCTTTCACAAATGCTTTTTTTAGTTGTTAACAACAATTAAGTGATTTAAGCATTGATATACGTTGAGTATCAACTTACATTTGCATCTTAACAGTCATCACATTATCCATGGCAATATTTATTACAGACGAATGCATCAATTGTGGAGCTTGCGAGCCAGAATGTCCTAACAATGCCATATATGAAGGTGGTGTGGAGTGGAAGATGTCAGAAGGAACGTCCGTCAAAGGAGAATATACCCTTGAAAATGGTAAAATCGTGGGTGTAGATGACGATCAGTCACCTGTCCATGATGAGCTATACTTTATCGTTCCTGACAAATGCACAGAGTGCGTCGGCTTCCATGAAGAACCACAATGTGCAGCTGTCTGTCCAGTAGATTGTTGCCTCCCTGATCCAGATAGGGAAGAAGCAGAAGAGGTACTTGCAGCAAGGCAGGTTACGCTTCATGAGGCTTAAGCCTCTTTTTTGTGCTTCATGATTATTGTTCTAAGTGTATATGTTCGGGGTGTTTACACCAGTTGAACTTTATTCTTATAGAATACTTGACGAAGTTCGAGACCCTTCGATTTGCTCGGCTTATACTTTCGTCAAAATAGTGCCTAAGCACCTTAGTACCTATTTTGTTCGTATGTGAGGTTCTTTGAACCAGTAAGACTTGAGTAGGATACTCGAACTTGAGTTTTGTAAGGTCTCATGATATAGGTTGACAAGTTTATTCAAGTACAGTTGTCATGATTACCATCCCTCGGTGATTAAAAAAGTCTATGAATTCATATAGGTTATGGTGTTGCTCCAAACTCATCTTTACTGAAGCAAACAGAACTAAAAGCTTCAATTATGAAACAATCACTAACGGTCCTCCTCTTATTAGCAATAGGCACACTTCAAGCACAAAATCCGCTGAGTCAGATCGAGGGCTTTTTAGAGGTGTATTTGAGCACAGATAGTACTTCACTTTATATAGGAAAGAATACTGGACAGAAAGTGGATACGACACAACACATGTACAATGTCTATATCGGTAGCGATGCAGGCAAAGAAAACACAACTGGGCGTGCCAATGTCTTTATTGGTGATGATGCTGGAAAGGATAATATATCAGGGAGTCGAAACGTCTTTATCGGTGAAGACGCAGGAAGTGATAACACTTCAGGATCATACAATGTCTTTATAGGTGAAGATGCAGGGGAAGATAACGAGAGTGGCGACAGTAATGTTTTCATAGGCTATGAAGCTGGTGATGGCTTATATGCCGGAGATAATAATATCCTGATCGGGTATGGTGCCGGAAATAACATAGATTCAACAAATTACAATACTTGCTTGGGCTATTATGCCGGCGAATATCTGAGTGGAGATTATAACACCTTTATAGGATCCTCAGCCGGGCAAGATGCTGACAACGGAGAGAAGAATGTTGGCTTAGGCTATAATGCAGGCTACGATAATAACGGCAACTTCAATACATTTTTGGGATCTTTTGCCGGATATAGCAATGATGCAGATAAAAATGTCTTTGTAGGATATGAAGCCGGCTACGAGAATTTTTCTGGGTTGTCCAATTCGTTTCTTGGTTTTCAATCTGGAAAAAATAATAGAAGCGGCCGTTTTAATTCTTTCTTTGGAAACGAAGCTGGACTAAATAATAAAAGCGGTAGCAGTAATGTTTTCATGGGAAGCTCTTCCGGTAAGGCTAACTTAAGTGGGGGGAGCCAAGTCTTTATCGGAAATGGAGCAGGTTCATCAAGTGAGGCAGGATTTCATAGTGTTTGTATAGGTACAGCAGCTGGGCTATTCGATACGTTAATAAGTTCGTCTGTCTATGTAGGTCACAATGCGGGAACACTGGCTATTGCAAACCAAGGCAGTAGGTCGGGCAATGTGTTCTTAGGTAACTTTGCTGGATACAATCATACAGGCAGCAACAAGTTGTTTATATCAAACTCAAGTGTAGACTCTACTCAAGCCTTGGTCTATGGAGAGTTTAATAATAATATACTTAGGGTCAACGCAGATCTACACATAGCGGCTAATGCTTCAACAGGTAACAGTCGAGTCTTAATGAAAGGAGTGGGAGGAGTCCTCAATGAAGTGATACGATATGATGGAGATGAAAACGATGTCGTCATGGGCAGCGTAAGTGGTGCAGGAGGTAAGTTATTCCTCAGATCAAATCGACAAACCCAGATAGCAATTATCGAAAATGGCAATGTCGGTATCGGAATAAACAATCCTACAGCCGATCTTCATGTCAATGGTACAGTCAAAATCGAAATGTTACCTCCATTACCAAGCACATCGGATCTGCGATACACATCTGATGGTACGCTCGCAAGGTCTTCTTCTGACCGACGCTTGAAGACTGATATTCAAACATTAAAAGGGAGCTTAGATCGAGTGTTGCAGTTAAGAGGGGTGAGCTATGTTTGGAAGGAAGACAAAGAAACAGGAGAGCAGATAGGTATGATCGCCCAAGAGGTAAGAGAAGTTGTTCCGGAGATAGTCAATCAAGGAGAAGATGGTTTTTACAGTATCGACTATACAGAGACAGTAGGATTATTAGTTGAGGCTATCAAGGATCAACAAATGATGATAAACAAGTTAATGAAAACTAACGAGGACATAAAAGCAACAGCAGATTTACAATCAGATCGCATAGCTAAGCTAGAGTTTCTCGTATCATCATTGATCGAGACTGACTTAGTAGAAGTGAAAGAATAATCAGATGGGGTACTTAAATGCTTAGAATATCTAAGTGTTTAGTTCAAGGCTAATTAAACCATTGCTTGAACTTGAGATTGCTACTAGATCTTGAGCCATTTTGATTTTGATTGACATTTTGGTTTATCAATCGACAATCAACTAAGTCCACATCGTCAAGTACTTTAGGTATGGGTACATTAAAGAATTACCTCTAAAAACAACAATGGCCTGCTAATAAAAGCAAGCCTTGTGCTATACGGTAGTTCCATTGGGACGGTACGATTTTAAGATTTCTGCAGCGAAATTCATCGGTCAGGCTATTATATGCCTAACCACTTCTCGTACTCCTCATCGCCCAAAAAAAGTCTCCTTCTCCTTGCAGAGATCGAAAACCATCGTGCGACAGTTCTAAAAAATCTAATAACTATGTTCATGGTATAAAAACTAAAAAAGTAAACTCTAAGTAAAGTACGTATGAAAACGGTGAAATGTTGATATATCAAGCTACAAATATCAAAGATTTCTCAAACTTTAACATTTCATGTCGTCTATCTAGCACTCTTTCAGGTTGGAATAGGTAGAAATATCTAAGTAAATACCCTTAGATATCCTTTGGGAGGAATATTTCGGCTATCATACAGCGTGCGCTTCCTCCGCCAAACTTCTCTATTGTTTCAAGGTTGCAATATACGATCTTATTACGATTTTCAATAATATGTAATTGATCTTTTGATAGTGATTTATAGGCGGCTTTAGACAGGACCATCAATTTTTTAGCCTCATTTCCTTGGACTTCGAGCATGTTGCCAGCATAAGCTAAGACTTGCTCTCTTGTTATATGGACTATTTCCTTGCCTGTATCTTTAAGAGATTGTATGACTGCTCTCTTTTCATCCAGATCTTCTATACTCTCAGTACAAAGGACTGCTATATGCTCCCCTAGTGTCATGATAACATTGGTATGATAGTATGGGACGTTATCACCGTCGACAGCATCAAATCCGACCACTTTATATCCGAGTTTCTTTCCATAAGCAGCTAATACCTCTTTGTCAGTGCGCACACTATAGCAAGCATAAATGATTTTATTAGGTCGATCCAAGATCATACTGCCAGTGCCTTCTAGGTATTGCTCTGATGATTCGTAGGATAAGAAAGAGTCATTAGTCACCACCTTATATTTTTCTGATAACGTATCAATAATATCAGCACGCCGCTCTAACCTGCGATTGGGGCTATACATCGGAAAAGTGTAGATGCTTCCGTCCTTATGAGTAGTGATCCAGTTATTAGGAAATATGGCATCAGTCTTAGCTGGCTGATTGGTATCCTCGATTACTATGATATGTACTCCATGAGATTCAAGCAAAGTGACCATGTCATCAAACTCCTTTTTAGCTCGATCTTTTATCTCATCGATACTTAACTCTGTATCATCATCTTGAAAGACATTATTGTCGGCCGTTTCAGTATTAAATCCGAAGTTGGCAGGTCTAACCATTAAGATAGTGTCAGTTGATTGTTCTATAGTCATGTTGCAAGTTTGATAATGATAAGGTACTATAACGCCGCCTCAGCTTTTAATTGTTCTGCTTTTTCATGCCCCAAGTAGTTGTCGATCCAATGATGTGCCAGATAAATGACTGGAGTAAGAAGAATAGCCAAGCCAAATTTATAAATGTAGTTAACAAGTCCAATTGCTAAAACTCTTACGATATCCCAATCTGCCCCTATGTAAAAGGCAATGAAGAGGACCACAAAGCTATCTATGAACTGCGAAACCAGTGTCGAACCCGTTGCACGCAGCCAGACCTTCTTCTCGCCAGTTATCTTTTTAATCTTATGAAAGGTCAAGACATCGACGACCTGTCCTACCAAGAATGCCACTAAGCTTCCCACAATGATCCATAGTCCTTGACCAAATATTTTCCGAAAGGCGAGATCCATATCTGCTATATGTGAAGAAGGATCGGCAGTTAATCGTCCGCTTTCGCTCTGCCACCATTCGTTAGGCGCTAATGAGATAGCAAAGTAAATCATCACGAAGGCGTACAGGATCAATAGAACGGTAAAGTTGGATAGCATCTTCACGCCTCGTTTTCCGAAGTATTCGTTGATGATATCTGTCATAACAAATACAACAGGCCATAAGAGAACTCCAGCTGAAAGATTGAACCCAAGGTCTTTGACACCTAAAATTGTCCAATTCATAGAGTCAAATCCCAAGCTTTCTTCGAAAGAGAATATCTTTACACCCATAAATTCAGCCACTAAAGCATTAGTGATGAATACACCGGCTAAAACAAAAAATAGACGATTGACTTTATTATTGAGAATGTCGTTGATCATAACATATCGTAAGAGCGAACATACAAAAAGTCTCAAGGCAATATGGTTCACATTCTTATAAATTAACAAACGCATAGATGGCTAAAATCTCGATTAATCTTAAAGATGGTACTGTAGGCAGAGAGGAGCAAGATGAAGTGATCATCGGGATTGATCTGGGTACTACTAACAGCTTAGTGGCTTATATCAAAGATGGTAAGCCAGTGACGATAAAGAAGACCGGTGGGTCTTCTAGTCTTGTGCCTTCTATCATACATTTTGCCTCCGAAGAAAGTATCGTTATTGGTGAGCAAGCTGCTGAACAATTAGTCAATCAACCAGAACGAACTGTCTACTCGGTTAAACGATTATTGGGCAAGTCGTACGACGACCTGACGGATGTTAGCCAAAGACTTGGTTATAAGATCATAGATAATGATGAGGGCGGATTGGTAAAGATCCAAGTTGGCGACAAGTTTTACTCGCCAATCGAGCTTTCAGCCGAGATCTTAAAAGAACTCAAGGACGTTGCTTCTAAGCACCTCAGCAAGGCAGTTTCTAAAGCTGTGATTACAGTGCCCGCTTACTTCAATGATTCTCAGCGACAAGCGACACGTGATGCAGGAAAGTTGGCAGGCCTGGATGTCTTGCGCATAGTCAATGAACCCACTGCGGCGAGCCTTGCCTATGATATCGGGACTTCGAGATCTGATAGCGAAGTAATTGTGGTGTACGACCTTGGAGGAGGGACTTTTGACATATCTATCTTGATGATAGAAGATGGCGTATTTGAAGTATTGGCGACTAACGGAGATACTTTTTTAGGAGGAGATGATTTTGATGAAGCGATTATAGCTTATTGGAAAGATGCGTTGAGCATCTCTCCAGCGAATCTTGAGGATAAGAACTTTGTGCAAGCGCTTAGGTTATCTGCTGAAGAAGCAAAAAAATCGTTGAGCAGTTCAGATAGTTTTTCTAAAAAAGTAGGAGACTATAATTTAGAAATATCGAAAGATCAATTTGAAAAATTGATTACCCCTCTTTTAGAAAAAACATTAGATCTTTCGAGAAGTTGTCTTAAAGATGCGGACAAAAAGATAGAAGATATAGACCAAGTGATCCTGGTTGGAGGTTCGACAAAAACTCCAATCGTAAAAAGATTGGTATCTGATTTTTTTAAAAAAGAAGTAAACGATACAGTTGACCCTGATCAAGCCGTAGCGCTCGGTGCAGCCGTACAAGCAGATATCCTTGCGGGAAATCGTAAAGACATGCTACTTCTTGATATCACTCCCTTATCTCTTGGTATCGAGACGATCGGAGGATTGATGGACACAATCATACCTCGTAACAGCAAGGTTCCTTCAAGGGCAGGTCGTCAGTATACAACTTCTGTAGATGGTCAGGCCAATCTAAAGGTTGCTGTCTTTCAAGGCGAGCGTGATCTTGTAACAGACAATCGTAAGCTTGGAGAGTTTGTACTTTCTGGTATACCACCGATGGCGGCTGGTATGCCTAAGATTGATATCAAGTTTATCTTAGATGCAGATGGTATCTTAAGGGTAAAGGCAAGCGAACTTCGATCCAACATAGAAACAGAAGTTGAGATCAAATCTCAATACGGCATCTCAGAAGAAGAAATGGCCCTCATGCTGATGTCCTCGATACAGAATGCTCAGTCCGACATGGAGAAGCGCTCACTTATTGAAGCACAGACTGAGGCGCAGAATGTAATCCTTCATAGTCACAAGTTTCTTACGCAAAACAAAGATCATATATCTACTGACGAACACCTACAATTAGAAAAATTGGTCTCACAATTAGAAACTCAAAAGCAGTCGGGTTCTAAAGATGAGATCAATGCGGCCATGGAAACTTTGAATGACTACAGTCGGCCTATCGCTGAGCGAGTAATGGATGTCAACATTGCTGAAGCCCTTAAAGGGAAGGATATATAAAACCAAGGCTTATCAAGAAACTGAATTACAAGTCAAATACAAAAAATGAGAATCTTAATATTAGCAATTGCAACAGCTTTTTTGATGTCGGGGTGCAGTACACTTAATAATGTTATTGAAGCAAAAGAGCAAGGTAAAGGTACCGTTGAGATTTATGATGTAGGCATGGATGATGCCTGGACTTTAGCAAAAAAATCATTTCGCTGGGGAGGAGCAGATGCAATCGAAGAGTACAAAGAAGAAGGATATATGCTCACGAGTAAAGGTATGAACCTTGTGTCCTATGGATCAGTAATGGGCACTTGGCTCGAAAGTATAGGAGATGGCAAAATTGAGGTAACCGTGATCTCCAAAAGAAGAATCTCTACTGACATTGCGACTGGTATGACAGAAGATAAGTATCATAGACTTTTTGCAAAAGGAGTAGAAATTCTGAAGAGCGGTGAAAAATTACCATTGTCAGCCCCTGACTTAGATAAGTAAAATTATAAATTAGTCTCTTCAGCATTACCAGAAGTATCATATTTATATGAAGTCGCTTATCGTACGCCCTTATGCATCTTATATAGCCAAGCAAGTCAAGCGTGAGCGTCAAAATGCCCTGATCGATCAGAACCGAATATTTCAACAATTGATCAAGGCGGGTCGCAAGACGAAGTTTGGGAGAGATTATAATTTTTCTTCGATTACGACAGAAGAGGACTTCAGAAGATTAGTGCCCATCAATGATTATGAAGGGCTAAAAGATTACTTTGATCAGCAAGTATCTGGTGAGGATAATGTGCTATGGCCTGGCAGACCAAAATATTATGCCAAGACCAGCGGTACGACTTCAGGCATAAAGTATATACCGATCACTGAGGATAGCATGCCTAACCACATAGGCACTGCGCGTAAGGCCCTTATGACTTTTGCCAGTCATGGGAAGAATTCTAAAATCTTCGATGGGAAGGTTATGTTCTTGTCTGGATCTCCAACTTTGACGGATACAGCTGGAGTGGCTACCGGTCGACTATCGGGTATAGTCAATCATGAGATCCCATCTTGGATCAAAGGTAACCAGCTGCCATCCTATCAGACGAATTGTATGGACGACTGGGAAGCTAAGGTGGACAAGATAGTAGATGAGACGAGATCTGAAGATCTTAGACTGATCAGTGGGATCCCTCCTTGGGTACAGATGTACTTTGAAAGGATGTTGGATGCTACAGGAAAGAAGAAGATCATCGATGTGTTTCCTAATCTGTCAGTATTCATGTATGGAGGCGTTAATTATGAGCCATATCGAGATACGATTGAAAGCTTGATTGGAAAGAGTATCGACAGTGTAGAGCTATATCCGGCGTCCGAAGGTTTTTTGGCATATCAAGATACTTTAGAAAACAATGGCCTCTTGCTTAATACAAACTCTGGCATCTATTTTGAATTTGTTGCTTTGGAAGATTTTTCTAAAAGTGATGCCAAGAGAGTAGGGCTTCAAGATGTGCAATTAGAAAAAGACTATGTGCTCATCCTGAGCAATAACGCTGGCTTGTGGGCTTACAATCTTGGAGATACCGTCCGCTTTGTGAGTCTTGATCCTTATCGCGTTGTCGTGTCTGGTAGGGTGAAGCATTTTATCTCTGCCTTTGGTGAACATGTCATAGGCAAAGAAGTAGAGCAAGCGATGTTAGAAGCTTGCGCAAAATACAATGCTACCGTACGAGAATATACGGTAGCGCCTCAAGTCACACCAACTGGCAGCGAACAACCATACCATGAATGGTTTGTAGAGTGGGAGCAAAAGCCCACTGATGTTGTAAAGTTCTCAGAAGAGTTGGACAACCAACTTAGAAAACAAAACGCTTACTATGATGACCTGATCGCAGGCAATATCCTTCAAAGACTAGTCATTAGATCAATGCCGACAGATACGTTTAGAAACTATATGAAAAATCAAGGTAAGTTGGGTGGACAAAACAAAGTGCCAAGACTGAGTAACGATAGAAAGCTAGCCGCACAATTGGCTCCAGTTATAAAGTAGACGGTTTTAGACTTCGATTAATGTTGATGTTCCTTTCGACTGATCACCAGAGGTCCATTGCCAAGTCTCATGTAGTAAGATCTTACCATTCCTTATCTTAATAACGGTCTTACAATGACCTGTCATAAATACGCTTTCTTGATTTTGGTGTTGATAGGAGAACTGCAACTTGTTGTCGTCTATACTTCCGCTTAGTGTACCAAAGAGTACTTCTCCTCCTTCATAAGTCGCCCAGATCACCTTCCCTTTCTGACGATAGTGAAATATAGTGTCTTCGCTCACCTCGCCATTGTCAGAGTTAGCTAAGGTTTTGAATTTTTTGTCATGTAGATTAATCATAGCACGAGCACTTGATTGCAATTTAAGAACTTTAAATTATTGATAATCGTAAAGCTTACTTAAGAAAGGGATGCTGCTGGTCCGTCTCAGCAATCAAACAGATCAGATTGTTAAAAAAGTCATGATTCCGTGATGTAGTATCTTCTTAGTCTAAGATGTTTACATTTGAAGCATGTTTACCAAGACAAAGGTTAAGATCGATGACTTCGATCGGAGATGTATGTTAGCTATCTTTATTAAGGTGGTTGACAATACTTACTTACCGTTGTATATAAGATCGATCGCATTTGATGTGTTGCCCAAATTGGAAATCGGTTATGGTAGAGAGAAAGAATCATACACCCTAAAGTTGAAGTATCACGAAGGATGGGCGCTCTGGAATATCTGTGATTATATCATCAGAACTGCGCCGGTGACGGATCCAGAGCATCATGCTTGTATAAAGCTGGAGGAACAGTTAACGATCTATAGGTAATATGTATATCGCGCGACAACTATAATCCCTCCGTTTGGTTTACTTTCAGTGTGCTATTCATGCAAAACATAAAACATCAAAAATGAGACACCTAAGTTTACTTTTTTTAAGCCTATTGATGACGAGCTCAGTGCTATGGTCTAACAACTTTACAGATGATTTTGTAACAGGTGATCCAGGCATCGAAAGCGTCCATGCGATGGCCTTTGGTCCTGAAAGTATTCTATTTGTTGGAGATAGTGAAGCAGCACAGGTAGTTGCTATTGATTTGTCAGACCAGAAGAAAGCGGTCAATGATGGTATGATTATAAAGGATTTGGAGCAAGAACTGAGCAATCTATTAGGTACAACAAGCGATCAGTTTCAGATTATTGATATGGCCGTTGATCCAATTAATCAAAATGTTTATTTGGCCGTAAATCACAGCTCTGGTAAGTCATTGCTCTTCTTAGTTAATAACAATACGCTGGAGCCAGTAAGCATAGATGTGGTTAGCTACTCTAAAACAGAACTTCAGAATGCCATAGCGGTAGATGCAAAAGACGGACGTGGACGATCACTTCGCAAGTGGGCCATCTCTGACTTAAGATATGCAGATGGGAAAGTTATGGTCAGTGGGCTGAGCAATGCAGAGTTTGCCTCCACATTTAGAGCGATATCATTTCCATTTACTGAAGATGATATGCAAAGCTCCTTAGAGATATATCATGCTGCTCATGGCCAATATGAAACTAATGCGCCAATCAAAACTTTTACACCTGTCACTATCAACAACAAGCAACAGATATTGGCAAGTTATACTTGCACTCCTTTGGTTGTGTTTCCAGTTGATGAATTAGAAGATGGTAAGCATATAAAGGGTAGAACAGTTGCGGAGTTGGGAAATTGGAATACACCTCTTGATATCATCGAAATGGAAAAAGAAGGCCAACGTTACATCCTAATGGCTAACTCTAACAGAGCACTTATGAAAATAAAGGTGTCTGATATAGAGAGCTTTGGTGATTCCCTTACGGAGAAAGTGCAAGAGCGTGCAGGTACAGCAGGTATTGATTTTATCAATCTACCTTTTGTCAATGTGCAACAATTAGACAAATTGAATGAGTCTACTTTTGTAATGATCCAGCGCGATGCAAATGGAATATTGGGACTAAAAACAAGTAATAACCGTTGGTTATAATTACAAGTTGAGATACATATTTGGTATTTTTTTATTGATAGGTTTTCTGAAGGTTGCAGGACAACAACCTCCAGAAAACCTTTCTTATACTACCGCGCACGTTAGCATCTCCAATGCTTATGCTACGTCTGGGCTGAAAGTTTTTAAAGGAGATATAGCTGATTATAATCGAGTACATAACACTACTCCTATAATAGGAACAACTAAAAAGGGAGATGTCTCTACAACTTTTACACCTCTGGTGCCCTTTGATCAAGAGACACCATATACACTGGTTTGCGATGATCAGTTTTTTCATTTTGAGATAAAGAGATCCAAAGATCAGCCTGCGATGACGGTCAGTGGTATTTATCCATCTATTGATGAGGTGCCAGCCAATATTTTAAAGTGGTATATCCAATTTTCTCAACCTGTAAATCCAGTGAAGATTTATGAGCACATCAATTTTTTGGATCATGTAGGTAAGCCGATAGATCGTTCGATATTACATCTTGGTGCTCCATTGCTATCTGAGGATGGCACTTTGCTTACGGTTTGGATAGAACCTGGCAGACAGAAAAGAATGTTAGGTCCTAATCGACACTTAGGCAGTGTCTTTGAGCCTCATCGTCAGTATACTCTTCTTATAGCTGATACGCTTAAGGATGCGGATGGTGTACCCATAGCAAGGGGAGTTAGACATACTTTTACAACCACTGATTCGGATAGAACCAAACCTGCTTTGGCCAATTGGGTTGTTGCAGCATTGCAAGCTGATACACGTCAACCACTTAAGATCACAAGCAATGATCACTTAGACTACGGAAGTCTCTTGGATGCATTTAGTATTTCACTTGATGGCCATAGAGTAGAGGGAGCATTGACCTATGACAGCGAAACAACAACTATCCACTTCACACCTATAGATAAATGGAAGAAAGGAATATACACGATACAATTAGAATATCAACTAGAAGATCTGGCAGGCAATAACTTGTATCATTTGTTTGATCGCCCTATCGAGAAGCAGAAGAAAGAAGTCGTATTCGAAGAACTGACTTTATCAGTTGTCTGTAAGTAATCGAATCATGTCTATGTTGAGAATAGGAGTGCTGCGTAAAATAGATTACCGTAGTACTATAAATAAGAAAAGCTTAATCAGCACTCTGAATAAGCTTTTTGTAGTAATACTGGCAATTTAAGCCGTAGGGGCTTGAGTAGATTGGCTTTTGGACTTGACCTTTGGTCTTTTGTTACCATAGGATCCTATCCTTCTTTTGCCTTTGCCAGTTCGTTTGTCACCTTTTCCCATAACAGTACTTTTAGTTAAAAAAATGGTGTGGTAATTGACAGGGCAATATTACTAAAAATCAATATTCTGTAAAACTGAACAAAGAGAATTTTCGATGATGTCAGTTGTTTTTACATCTTGCTGATGATGACTAACTTTTATCTATTTGGTCGTTAGATTTATTGTGTTATCCCGAAGCCCCAAGTTATGCTGGTGATCTTCCATCCATCTTTAGTCTTGTGAAGGGTCATCACTTTATACTCGATCTGTTTACTCCTAAACTGTTCTAATCGAAGTTTGGCTATAGCAAGTCGGCCATAAATCTCAACGCTTAGTAACTCTTCTTTATAATTAGTGTCTGAGTCATCAGAGTCTAGTCGGAAAACACTGTCCGCATACTCTCCATCTCTGTTGACATATCTGTAAGCACCTTTCTCGTGCATGGATAGCTTTTTGTGTTTGATGCTCCCAGTGTGATCGCTGATATAGAAGTTTTCTATGGTCTCAGTAACTGGTTTTCTACAGCGCTTTTGTAGGTTTGGCTATAGACGACCACAGTTGAAAGACAGACAATAAGTAGAAGGAAGATTCGCATGGTTCTTTTCAATTGGCACTTCCAAGAAAGGTATTTTAATTATCGAGGGATAGAGTTACGCTTCGAATCTCAGACGGTTGATTAGACCACGTTATTTGATAATTTGAATCAATCTATTTCTTGATATTTTTGGCAACACACAACCAATCTTCATTTTTAGCATCTATATTTAAGAGAGAGTTAGTTTTAAGTAAACCACAAAGCATGAGAAAAATCAATGTGCGCCAAATAGTATTCATGTTTTTTTCTTTAATGCTTCTATCCTGTTCCCAGAATCAACAGTAGATCAATGGCTTATCAGAAAACTATCTTTTTTCTTCAGAGATTCTTGAGCTTCCAATTGCTGATCTGGATAGGGCAACTGAATTTTCGTCTATCGGTCAATATGAGAAGTCTTTAAAATTTAATAGTGGGGGTTGCCCTCCTAAAGACTATGGAACTAATTATTTAGAGAATTTTGCGAAGGAATACTCGGCTTTTCCTGCTGATGAATTCATCATTGAACAAG
The DNA here is from genome assembly GCA_937942435.1 of uncultured Saprospiraceae bacterium. Taxonomy (GTDB): domain Bacteria; phylum Bacteroidota; class Bacteroidia; order Chitinophagales; family Saprospiraceae; genus JAJRXG01. The sequence goes on along the minus strand of CALDEM010000036.1, from coordinate 13,530 downwards.
CTGGAACAACATCAATCACGATGATCAATGGAGGGTATAGGATGGCGCTGTATCCTGTATTTGTCACTAATTTGTTAGAAGGGCTATATGACAAAGGTTATCGCCATCTGGGTTTGGAAGGCATATGTCAAGATATTCTTCCTGGAGATGATCTTAGATATCTTGATAATGTAAAAGGGAAAGAACCTCGATTTGCTAATTTGATCAGAAGAGCTTTGGATTTGGGATATACTATATTTAAAGTAGATTCTTTTGGAATCAAGGATAGTGAACAGGTAGAAGAACTAAGGAACCGAATGGAGCAGTTCCCTGATGAGAAAATTCTAATTTATATTTCAAGCGTACACTCTATAGAAGCTCAACTTCATGAATCTATAGGGAGGACATTGGCAAATAAAATTAGCGAAGAACTTAATGTTAATCCACTAACAATTGGTCAGTTAACTTATACAGAAAAGACATCCGCATATTATGAGTCGTTTCTATATAAGAATATAAGTGTTATTGAACCTGTTGTATTTGTTAATGGTATAGGAGAATCTTACTACGACAAAAAATATGTCCCAGATTGGAATGATATTCATGTCTTTCATCCACGTTCTGAGTTTTATCAAGGACGCCCATCGTGGCTAGCGAGTAGCGGCAATGAGCTCGTAAGCGTTGATGTTTCAAAATCAGGTTTGAAACTTCCAGTTATGGTATTTGCTATGGGAGATGGAGATCAGAATGCTGATGCAATACCATATGATGTCGTTGAAGTTACTGAAGCATCTAAGGATGCCGTTCTTTTCTCGCCTCCAGGCAAGTTCGACGCGGTAATGCTGAGCGCTAATGGAGCATCAAAGTCTTTGTCAATCGTAATCCCAGAGACAGGTAAAAAAATATTGAATTGAACTGGCGAGTTGTGCACAAATCTGTATAAGTACATATTTATCTGTACTACAAAAACTTCCTTTTCCTTATAGTAAGGATACTAGGTGGCAAATAGTGCAAAGAGTATAAAAGCCCTACGCTTTTCACAATTGTTAAGTGATCACCGCTCCGCAGTAGGTGATGAACTTCATAATGCTATATACCAGATTCACTTTTTGTTTTCAGTTGTTCCAACCAATGTGTCATATCTTCTTTGAGTGTTTTATTAATTTTCTTTTTCATTAGTTTGACTATCCAACCTTCCATACTTTCTTCCACCTTAACCAATGTTCCCTGTTCTGATGGCTCTATATACCAATTGTGTATCGCTCTTGCTCCAAGTGTTTTGCCAGTCCATCCAAGAACTTGATTCGTGTTGAATGTATGAATCTTTGATTTGATTTTACTTCCGTTGGTTTTCCAAGTAAAAGTGGCGCCGACTTTAAGCTTCTCTTGTAGCTTAGATTTATTTATTTTGTTGTTCCACTCATCCCAATTCTCAATATTGGTCAATACCTTCCATACTTTTTCTGGTGTTGTGTTGATGTAAATTTCATTGGATTGGACTACTGGCGCTTTTTGATTAATGACCACATTGACTTGATTTTGCCCTTGGATGGTTGTGCCCAAAGTAATTAGAGAAATTAGAATCATAACCCGCTTCATTGATGTCTTTCGACAAAGCTCAGCAACTTTATACTCTGTTGACTTGATATATGTCAAGAAAATTTGGTTATCCTTTTTTTTCTTATTCTACTCAATGTTTCAGGAGTCATGCCCAGCATAGAGGCTATATAAATCAAGGGTACTTGATTGAACAGATCCGGATGTAAGTTGAAAAAATACTTATATCTTTCCTCTGCGTTCATTGATAGATGGGTAATTACTCTTTGTTCCAATACTGCAAAACATTTGACTAAGAACATCTTTTCCAGTTTGTCCCACCTTGGTGCCTTAAGAGCGATTTGATCGTAGTTCTCTTTTGACAGCGTTAATATGTCAACATCATCAATAGCTTGGTAGTTAACTTTTGACTTTTGGTTAAATAGAAATGCTGATAGATCAACAGCAAAATTTCCACTTGCAGAAAGCCACTTAGTAACTTCCTTTTCATTTGTAATTAAAAACTCTCTAAGTATTCCTTTTTCTACAAACCCTATGTGCCTTACAAGGTTACCTTCTTTTAAGAAGTACCCTCCTTTCTTAATCTTCTTGCGTTCAAAGAAATCCTGAATACTGATAAATTCACGTTCGGTAAAACCAAAGGTTTCGATTATGTGTTTTTTGAGTTCAGACATTTTCTTTGATTATAAGGGCCAAAGGCGATTCTGTCAATAAAACTTTGAGAATGCAGATTGGGCTGCTCCTAGTTATTGTGTATAAGTCTGTCATATATGTTAGAGAAGACTACAATCTAGAATTAAGATCTATAAGCCGAACTCCCTTCTCTGTAAGAAGCAAACTCGGCTTTTATAGTTTTAATTAGTTCGTACTCCTACGGCATAAACGTCCAGTTCATCAAAGTGCCAACAGGCGAGCCCTCTTTGGCACTTTTGTAAACTGCAATAAACTTGTGCACGCCAGTTTGTCCCTTTAACGGAATTACAAATGTTTCCGCTTGAGCCATCTGCATACTAGTATTGATCTTACCAGAGTATACAGGATCATTTTTTATATCATCTAAGTAGATATCAAAACTACCTCCGGCGGCAAACATCGCCGGAGCACTTGCAGCCATGACAACTTGATTGATACCTGTGAGATCGATATCGCTATATTCGATATGCGCACCATCGTTACAGATCACTATGTCAAATGGTTCTTCCAGGCCTGGTACCATTTGCTCTGTTACTTTCATGTTAGTAGCATTCTCTACATGACTATAATCTATCGCTGATACAGTTGCATCTCTTAGTATGATGTTAGAAAATGTTCTGAGTGGTTCGATCCCATCTGCGCCTTTATCAGTGTAAGAAGCCATCAGTACAAACTTGCCTCCTGGCTTCTTGCCTTTCGGAACATCGAGCGTGTATGTACCTGAACTGGGGAGAGCTAACTTTTCTTCCTCTTGTCCTAAGGACATGATGTAGTTGGCCATTTTGGAAGCATCCTTTGGTTTGATATCTGGGTGTGCTGCCATTGCCGTTTCTCCCCAGACGCCACCTCCACCTTTTATGATCTTCTCAGTGAGGTAAGCGATCTTTATACTCTTTCTTCCCTTCTCACCATTGTATTTGTCGCTGATGGATTTATAGCTCGGTCCAACCGAAACACCTTCAACCTTATGGCAACTGACACAGTCTGACTCACTAATCAATTGTTGTCCAGGGTGTCCAGACTTAAGCTCAGATAAGGCCATGTGCCCTTGTGCGATTGAAGTCATATCATAGCCCATCTCTAAGTAGTCTACGCTGAGCGCTATACTGTTGGGATCGATGTTGCCATCTTCTACATCTGATGCCAAGACTTCGTAATTAAGTGGCTGACCTGGGAAGTAGAAGTTTTGATTTCCCTTTAGTGCGATGTTGACTTCCGGAGGCGTATTTCCCGCAAGGATCTTGACTGAAGACTTAGACTCACCGCCTGCTTGATCAGTGATCGTCACTTGTGCTGTGTATGTGCCGGCAGTTGTATATGTATGCTCTGGTTTAACGCCTGTACCAGTGCCGCCATCACCAAAGTCCCAAGTATATGTCAACTCGTCGGCATCGGCATCTGTGGATTCTGATGCGTCAAATTGTACTGCAAATGGAATCGCCTGAGCAGTCTCACTGGCTTTCAATTTTGCTTGAGGAGATCGATTGCCAGGGTTATAAGTTACATGACTGAGGATGGCATTCTCATTAGCGGAGAACCATCCAGAACCATATTCTAAAGTATAAAAGTCACCTTCTGGGCCCATGACAACATCCATTAAGTTATTCCATTTGTTGGATGGCATAAAGGGCTCCATAGATGCCATGTCTCCATTTTCATCAAATGATACAGCCATCATCCATCCCCTCATCCAATCATAGAGGAATACTTTATCATCATAGTAATCTGGAAACCGATTAGGATATTCTTGATATCTATCAGCGTGATAGACAGGCCCTGCCATGGCATTACGTCCACCGCTGCCCACCATTGGAAACTCCTCTGACTTAGCATATGGATACCAGATCATCGCTTTCTGGGCTGGCGGTAGTTCTTGAGATCCAGTATTGTTAGGGGAGTTATTGATGGGTTTGGCTGGGTCATATTGCGCACCTGAAGTATTGGCTGCAAAGTCCCACTCGTTGTACGGTTTGTTGTCGCCTATGAAGAGTGGCCAACCAAAGTTTCCTGGCCCTTTAGCTTGATTCATCTCATCATATCCGCGTGGTCCACGACCGTCTGTATCCTCCCGCGCATCAGGTCCGACTTCACCCCAGTAGACATAGTTGGTCTCCGGATCGATTGAAAATCTAAACGGATTACGACAACCCATCACATAGATCTCAGGTCGCCCTGCAGAACCATCTTTAGGAAAAAGATTGCCGTCAGGGATATCATAAGAACCATCAGCGTTGACCTTGATTCTAAGGATCTTACCTCTAAGGTCATCAGTATTAGCGGATGACTTCTGTGCGTCAAATGGTCCTCTGCCAGCTCGCTCATCCGATGGGCTATGACCACCTGATTGATGAGGATTGGTGTTGTCTCCAAATGAAGCCCACAGATAACCATTGTGATCAAACTCTATAGAGCCACCGCTGTGGCAGCACTCTTCTCGCTGTGTCAGCACATCAAATATCAATACCTCATCTTGAAGTACTTGATCCTCAGAGGCCGCGTCAGGGTCAAAGGTAAATCGTGATACATTTTGCTTGATATCTGTGGGGTGAGAGTAGCATAAGAAGATATGCTTCGTATCTGCATAGTTAGGATCGACGGCCATACCTATCAAGCCGTCTTCTTCTCCGCTATATACATCTACCTTCGTTACGGCCCTTGTCGATTCTGTAGCGGGATCATATACCTTGATCGCTCCTTTGCGCTCTATGAATACGATGCGACCGTCAGGTAGTAAGTCTAACTCCATCGGCTCGTTGAAGTAGCTGTCCAGTTCGTTTTTGACAAATCGATTTTCCTCTGGCATAACTGACGACTTACTAAAGTCTACTGGTCTTTTATCACCCATCGTCCAGTCCAGCGCACCCATGATATGCTTTCTGAAGTTTTCATCGCTATACGATTCGTCTGTATGTCCACCACCTGAGTAGTATGCTCGCCCGCCATCATACTCATGATACCAGGCCATCGGATGATACTCCCCATTGGTGCCTCCTTCATAAGAAGTCTCGTCGAGATTGAGCACTGACGTGATACCTGGATTGAGTGATTTGTAGTTGTACCACTCATCTGTACGATCCCAGCGATCTGGTAGATGAGCCGTACTTACGTGCACATGCTCTGTCTTATCCAATGATCCATCACGGACATTGGGGCCGTTGGGATGACCATTGAAGTATCCTCCGACCAGCTTACCATACCACGGCCAGTCATATTCTGTATCTGCTGCAGCGTGTACACCAAGGTATCCGCCACCTGCTTGTATAAACCTTTGGAAAGCGATCTGCTGACTTGCGTCAAATATGTCTCCTGTAGTATTGAGAAACACAACCACCTTATACTGTGCAAGATTACGCGCAGTGAATGCCAATGCATCTTCTGTTGCATCCATCTCAAATCCCTCGCTAACACCTAGCTCTTGAAACATAGCGATGCCTGCTTCTATAGACTCATGTCTAAACCCTTCAGTCTTACTAAAGACTAGAACTTTGTTAGAAGTAGGAGTGCTGCAAGAGGTTAGAAGGATGATGGTGACTATGGTCAAGCCAAATAAGTGTTTCATGATCGTCTTTTTCATATTACGTCGAATATATAAAAAGCTCTGCTCTTGCACAGTATAACGGGGAGATTGGACTTCTGATAAGGATTGTACCTATACGATCGAGCCACTTGTACTGACAAATGGCCCTCTGCTCATGCCCAACCTCAATTTGCTTTTGACGAATTCTTTTATATGACTTGCTATGCTATTTTAACCGTTGTAGATGCAGTTCTATCAGTAATAACCTGACGCCCAAGTGCAGCTTGAAAATCGAAGGAGATTTATATTCATATTTGAATCATCAATAAATAATTACTGACATATACTAACTTAAATCATATGACTTGCTTAACTACCAACCTAACTAACCGCATCTTATTATTCTTGATCGCATCCATCTCTTTTTGCACGCTCAATGGGCAAGAGCAACCTACTATGGTTGAGGTATTAGCTAACGCGGAGACCTCCTTGCAAAAACTTATAAATGAAAACATAGCCGTTGGCCTGGCAGCCGGTGTCGCACGTGATGGCGCCATTGTTTGGCAACAACATATAGGCCTTGCTGATAAAAAAAGTCAACAACCTTTTGATGCCAACACTGTGAGTCGGATGGCTTCGATCGCCAAGCCGATGACATGTGTCGCCATCTTACAATTACATGAGCGAGGACTACTTGACTTAGAAGCTACCATAGATACTTACCTTCCGGTCTATCCAAAAGACAAAGCATCTCGCATAACTGTAAAGCAATTGATGCAACATAGCTCGGGCATAGGTGCTTACAAAAACAAGAAAGAGAATAACAATAAGAAGCATTATAAAAACTTTAGTGACGCCATAGATATATTTTCTAAGAGAAAATTAGAATTTAATCCTGGCTCTGCGTTTGGTTACACTTCATATGGATACACTGTTCTTGGAGCCATCATAGAAAGTGTGAGTGGTATGTCTTACGAGGACTATATGCAAAAGAACATTTGGGATGTTGCTGGCATGCAGACTATATCCATCGAGAACGCTAATAAAACATATGAGCATCAGTCTACACCATATCACAGACAGAGCAATGGTAAGATAAAGGTAACTGATGATGTAGATCTTAGTGATCGTATCCCTGCTGGTGGATTTCAATGTGCCATTGAGGATATTCTAAAGTTCGGTATGGCTCTTATCGATGGCTTATTGATCAGTGATTCTTCATTTAAAATGATGATGGCAGATAATAGCTTCAAAAAAGAAGGTAATCCTTATGGTTTAGGGCTCTATCTCTATGGAGACAATCCTCAACTCGGCGATGTGGTCGGTCATACAGGCGCACAGTTAGGATGCTCCTCTTTTATGATGTTGTTTCCAGACACTAAGTCAGTCATCGTTACAGCTTCTAATACTTCTGGTATCATACAGCAAATATCAGATATCACAGTTGGGCTATTTGGATTAGCGCATGCTGCGGCTCAATAGTTTTAATAGACAATGAAGTATATCACTGAAGAACGTTTTGACGATTCTGATTTCCAAAAGAAAGAATTAGAAAGAGGGCAATATGAGTACTGTGTTTTCACAAACTGCATATTGAAAGATGTAGACTTGTCAAAGTTTTTCTTTATAGAGTGTGAATTTGTCGATTGCGACATGACCAATGCTAACACAGATAGAACCTCTTTTCAGAATGTCATCTTTCGCGGTTGTAAACTCTTCGGTCTTCGATTTGATCATTGCAATCCCTTCACCCTTTCTTTCGAGTTCCACGATTGTATAATGAATAATTGTTCCTTCTATCAGATGGTCTTAAAGAGACAAACTTTCACTGATGTCAAGCTGCATGAAGTTGACTTTACTGAGACTGACCTAACCGCAGCTGTTTTTAATAATTGTGACTTTAGAGCAGCGATCTTTGATCGGACAATATTAGAAAATGCAGACTTGACTACTTCTTATAACTATTCTATTGATCCTGAACAGAATAGGGTTAGTAAAGCCAAGGTTTCTTTGTATGGAGTTAAGGGTTTATTGGAGAAGTATAATTTGGATGTTCAGGAGTGATGTGAAAAAGTAGAGGTTGGTTGTTGCGGGCTTCCTAGCCTCAGCAAAATCAGTTCATGGCTGCCTCCTGCGCCTTTCATTCCTAAAGGAAAGCTTTGCTTTTTTTACAACTTTCGATGATTAATTATGGCGCGGCCATGTTTGATTTGTGCTGTATCCATACGGGCACAGGCTAAAATAATAGATAGCCTATTCTCTCGCTTCTTTTGTACAATAAGTATCGTGTACTATGAATGGCCCTGCATGTTGCCATTATTTTACTGCGTTTTAAATCAGTCGTTCTCGCTCAACTTTATAAAAAGTTGAAAGAATAAAAATAGTTGGATGATGTAATAGAACCTACCGGATATGATCTATCCGCTGCCTCAAATTTAAGGATGAAGTATTTTTAGTACAAAACCATAAGTTCACCTGTAAATAACCGCTCCTTTCCATCATCCATAAGCACTTGGGCACGATAAAGATAAACCCCAGGCTGGATATCCTCATCATCCTTGCGTCCATTCCACCCATCACTTTCTTTGCCCAAGAGATTAGTTTCAGCATATACTTGTTGCCCCCATCTGTTATAGATGATAAGAGAGCTTACTTCGACTAAGTCATCATTGCCTAATATCATAAACCTATCGTTGCCATTGATACTTGTTGGTGAGAAAATATTGGGCATGTAGATATTATAGAATTCTAAATTAACATCTACCAGACTATCACAACCTAAAGCGGAGGTGAGTTGCGCTACATGTGTGCCTTCTGTTTTAAACTCTTGACTCCCGATGCCATATTCTTCACCTTCAAATATTTTAACATCAATCTCTCCGCCATCTTGAAGTAGAACATCAAGGTCTATGACTACGGTACTGTCACAATTATTAGCATTCTTAAATGTCTCTACATATTGACCAGATGTTGTGATTTGCTGCGTACCAAAATTATAAATATCTCCTTCACATATTGAGATGGGTTCGGATGTGTTAAATGATGGTATGAGGTAGTTGTACTCTTGGGTTATAGAGCAGCTTCCATTACTAGCCATTGTTCTAACTTGGTATTGGCCTTCTCCATATATCTGACTGAGTTGTGCTTCGGTTTCCCCCACTAAAGCGACACCTTCTTTGTACCATTGATAAGCTAACCCTTCTTCTTCAGGCACTGCCAATGCGAAATCTTCAGCGCAAGGATGATTGACTTCTGAGATGACAAACTCAAATGCTCTAATATCATCTAATACAAGGTTGTCAAAGAAGTAGTAGGTACTTTCAAATGCTGTTGTAGGTTGACAACTTGGTCCGATTGCTATAGCTCTAATATCTTCTCTGGGTACTACATCGATTGTAGTTTTTACCCAAGAAGATCCTCCAGGAGATGATACTCTTCTTGATCCAAGTCTTACCCAATTAGAACCATTGGTTGGACAACCGAGATCTTCCCTACCTACACCAAAAGGTAGGTTTTCACAATCGGTAGTGCCAAAAAAAGTAATATCAATAAGAGGTGACTTTTGGTTGTCAACAAAGCCTAAAAAAAACTCAAATCTATAAGTTTCGGATGCCCTTAAAGGACTAATGAGACATGCGCCAGCGTACTCTTTCCAATTATTTTCAGCGCCTCCTTGAAAGTTTCTGCCATCTCTAAAACCCATGATGGCCTCTCCATCAGGGTATGGCATAGGTGGAGGAAAGTTCTCCCAACCATTCCAGCCGCATTGATGTAGATAGTCAGTTGTAGGTTCGGATGCTTGGATCCATACATCAGCACAATCTAGCTGACTTCTGTTAGAAGGGCAACAATTCATATCCTCAAAGGAAGGATTGGGTATAGCGGATACAGGTGCGATCACCTCGCAGACACAATCGTTGTCATTGAGGTCGACTTGTCCATCGCCATCATCATCTATGCCATTGTCACAAATCTCCGAGTTTGATTGAGCAATTCCTTGGAACGGTAGCGCATAAGAACAAAACATGGATAACAATAGAACAGCAAGTAATCTACTGAGTAATCGATTGGTTGTCTTAACAGAAGCGCCCATAGTAAGACAAATTAGCGATTAGATTTTGGTTTGCTGTCTAAATTGTTGCTTGATTAATCAAGAATTGTAATTGCGGACCAAAATAGAAGAAAGAAGACATCTGAGTCATTTTCTGTATTTCCCTTTTAACGAGTGATCACTTTATTATCCGATATTCCATTAGAGTAACTCATGCATTTTATATGTTTTGCACGAAAGCTAATTTTGGTGTTGTATCTTAGGTTAACATTCATGTCGCCTCAGAGAGTCAACAGTATCAAGCTTTCGCGAAATATTGAAAGTAGTTCATATCAAGAAATCTATAGAGATTGGAATAAAGCTGATGTCATAGAACTACAGCTACCTTCTAATCCTCAACTCGCTTCTTCTAAACCTAACATAGAAGAAACATGTAATCAAGTCGCTGTAAAGTACGGCTCTGTGATCTATTGTTTAGAAGCTAAAGATTTGCCGAAAGGCATCGATACAATGGGTATAGTTGTTTCGCAAGATATTACCTTTGAGTCATCGTACGATGCCGACATGCTTTCTGGTGTTGTTGTACTCAAAGGACTAGTACAAATATTGCCAAAAGAAAAGTGGGAGGGTTCATTGTACAAACCTTTGACCATTAAGTACGCAACCGATATTCCAATAAAATTAGTTCCGTACTTTGCTTAGGCCAATCGTTAACAGTCAGATATGACCGTCTTGATGCCACTAAAATATTCACTATGATAATTAAGTCATTTATTGTAATTATCTTTTCCTTATCCCAATTAGGATTGTGGGGGCAAACTGATTTCTTAATCGAAGCAGAATCTTTTCTCAATAAAGGGGGATGGGTCGTAGATCCTCAGTTCGTGCAACAAGTAGGATCTCCTTATCTCATGGCACATGGCATGGGGACCCCTGTGGACAATGCGTCTATGACAATTACAACAGAGACGGATGCCGAATATCATGTCTGGGCAAGAACAAAAAACTGGGTACCAGGAAAGTGGAAAGCACCAGGAAGGTTTAAAGTTGCTATTAATCAGGTCAACTTAGAAAATGAACTCGGACTCCATGCTAATTGGAATTGGGAATATGCCGGAAAAGTTAATTTAAAGTCACAAAGAACAGTAGTAGAGCTAGTGGACCTCACTGGTTTCAACGGAAGATGTGATGCACTGTACTTTAGCCAACAAAACGAGTCGCCTCCTTCAGATTTTGAAGAACTAAAACCTTGGAGAGCTCAGAAGCTTAAAGAACCTCTTGAGCCTGAAACGTTTAAGTATTATGATCTTGTTGTGACGGGAGGTGGATTGGCAGGTTGCGCAGCGGCTATAGCAGCGGCAGAAGAAGGCTCAAAGGTTGCCTTAATCCAAGATCGCCCGGTGCTTGGAGGAAATGCCAGTAGTGAGATTAGAGTGCATACCGAAGGTATTTATGGTAAGTTCGAAAGGATTCTTCAGAAGATTGATACTTATCATTATCCCAATGGTTCAGATGAAGCGATTCTGGATCAGACGCGAAGGGATGAGAACATGAGTAAGTATGCCAATATTGATATCCATTTGAATTGGCGTGCTTATGATGCCGTTGCAGAAGATGGTATCATCCAGCATGTAGATGCACGGCACACAGCTAATGGAGAACGGATTCGATTTATCGCACCATTATTTGTTGATGCCACAGGAGATGGTTGGATAGGTTATTGGGCTGGCGCAGAATACAGCTATGGCCGCGAAAGCAAGTATAAGTATGGTGAAGCATGGGATAAATGGGGAGAGCTATGGAGCCCTGAAGTCGCAGACAATGCTGTCATGGGATCTTCTATTTTATTTCAAACAGTCGAAGATCAGAAGGCATCAGACTTTCCGGAAGTGCCTTGGGCCCTTCCCGTGGCGGGAGACCATGAAGCAGTAGCAGGAGAATGGTACTGGGAGTTTTCGCGAAATGACCTACATCAGATAGATGATGCAGAAGATATCAGAGACCATATGCTCAGAGCGATTGTGGGCTCTTTCTCCAATGCTAAATCAAATCCGGACAACAGTAATTATAGATTACAATGGATGTCTTACCTAGTAGGGAAGAGAGAATCACGAAGACTCGTAGGTGATCATATATTTACTTTTAAAGATGTTCAGGACAAAGTTCAGTTTCCTGACTCGGTAGTACAAGAGATAAGAGCTGTTGATATACATTACCAGCAAAATCTAGTAGATGATACCAAACCTGACTTCTTATCTGAAGCACTATTTTATAGAACCCAGAAGTATTATATCCCTTATAGAAGCCTCTATTCTAACAATATAAATAATCTATTCATGGCAGGACGGTGCTTTAGTACTTCTCATGCAGGACTAGGAGGGCCTCGGGTGATGCTTACAACGGGGCAGATGGGAGCTGCTGTTGGTTTTGCATCTGTTATATGTAAAAAGTACGGCATCAATCCACGAGCTGTTTATAAACAACACCTCGACGAATACATGCAATTGATAGAACAACAACAACTTCTGAGACCTTAAAAAAGTAATCCATGAAGATCATCTTTTTTGTAGCAACTCTGTTATTGACATCTCTACTTGTTGATGGAGATTTGCTACCGACTAATCAACCAAAGTTTATCAACTTATCAAGTGATTATAGTCTCGTTGCTAAGAGTGAGAAAGTATTCTCTTTTAACAATCCCGACACCTTGTTGTCGCACGACATGTTTTTGCTCAAAAGTGCTGATGACTTACCACTGATGTACTATTCGGATATCCAGACACCCGTTTGTATTGATAATCTTTGTAAGCCTGTCTTTATAGAGATGTACTGGGACCTTATGGGTAACTATGCAGGCTACGGCGAGTTCTCTGATGAGAAGCTTAGCAAGTTCGATCACGACAATTTTGAAAAAAAAGATTACGAAAAGTTGCATGGATTACTCGGTGATGCTCACTCCATCATGGGTAAGCGACCGCTACATAGCTTGTATGACATCAGCTTATCTCGAGACTTGACGATCAAGTTCAAAGGGGTAGAGGTAGATGGGGTAAGTGGTGCCACTAGAAAAGAGATTAAAACAGAGATCGTCGATGGGGCACTTTATTCTTGTCACAAGTTATGGCGCATAGCACATGGTGCTGCAGTCCCGATGATCCAGAAAAACTTATCCTCTATTTACTCCGATCGATTGGGAGATCATCTTTTAGAATCATCTCATCAAGAGTACCATATGCAAACAGTAGAGCGTCTTCCAGTAGATCAGATGGAGGAAAAGATAGAACCCCTCGCTCAAGTGCTACGCAGCGCCAATGCTATGACCAGAAGTTATATTTTGAAAAAACTACCCAAACCACTATTTTCTCATCCGGTGATTGTCCAAGAATTATTTGATGGCTTCTCCTCGTTTGACAATAATTCTAAAACTATAATCGTAGCCAATTCAAAACACACTACTGCCTTAGCTGTTCTTTCATTAGCAAACCAGATATCACACATGTCTAAAAACCAACTAAAGGATTTCTTAACTCAGATTAAAAACACTGAGTCTTTAAAAAGTGATGCACTTTCAAGTCGCCTCAATGACCCTTCCTTGGCCAAGGACTGCATCTATTACTATTTGATACAAGACTATCTTGAAGCTCATTAACTTTATAACACGTTTTATACCTGATACATCCTCGAAGATAATGGAGCTAAAGCCGAATCGGAACTTACCCCTTTTGGAAATAGA
>CALDEM010000035.1 GCA_937942435.1 uncultured Saprospiraceae bacterium | reverse complement strand
ATCGTATGAGTGCCTGCACCTGCTGTGGCTGGATCGAAAGTACCCGCTGCTGCGTCTGTGATGCCTGTGCCACTAAACGTACCACCCGCTGGACTTGCTGTTAAGGCGCTTGCTGCATCATCTATACAGTATGGGCCGCCGATTATGCTTACTACTGGTAGTGCATTGACGACTATGTCTGTCATTGCACTGTTACTGCAGCCGTTAACGTCTGTGAACGTATATGTTATCGTATGAGTGCCTGCCCCTGCTGTGGCTGGATCGAAAGTACCCGCTGCTGCGTCTGTGATGCCTGTGCCGCTAAACGTACCACCCGCTGGACTGGCTGTTAAGGCACTTGCTGCGTCATCTATACAGAAAGGCCCTCCACTTACGCTTACTACTGGTAATGCGTTGACGACTATGTCTGTCATCGCGCTGTTGCTACAGCCATTGGCGTCTGTGAATGTATATGTAATCGTATGAGTGCCTGCACCTGCTGTGGCTGGATCGAAAGTACCCGCTGCTGCGTCTGTGATGCCTGTGCCACTGAACGTACCACCAGCTGGACTGGCTGTTAATACACTTGCTGCGTCATCTATACAGTATGGGCCGCCACTTACGCTTACTACTGGTAGTGCGTTGACTACTATATCTGTCATCGCGCTGTTGCTACAGCCATTGGCGTCTGTGTAATTATATGTAACACTGTATGTGCCGACTCCTGCTGTCGCTGGATCGAAAGTACCCGCTGCTGCATCTGTGATACCTGTACCACTGAAGGTGCCACCCGCTGGACTTGCTGTTAAGGCACTTGCTGCGTCATCTATACAGAAAGGCCCTCCACTTACGCTTACTACTGGTAGTGCATACACGACTACATTCGTCATCGCGCTGTTGCTGCAGCCATTAGCATCTGTGTAGGTATATGTTACACTATGTGTGCCAGCTCCAGCCTGCATAGGGTCTATAGAGGCTGATCCCATACTTCCATCTGAAGTAAAGCCACTTGGCACACTTGATGTAAATGTCCCTCCAACAGGAGTAGCCACAAATGTCAATGCATCTCCATCTATGCATACATCTGCGGCGTCACTTAATGTCACTGTTGGTAGAGTTTGTTCTTCCAAAGTCACCACTATATCGGTATAGCATCTATTACCGTTACATGCTAGATCATCTTTAAATACTCTAACTGTATAATCCTGAGAGCCAGACGGATTACTTAAGGTATCGACTATCACGTAAGGAAGTGCTAACATGGTTGCATCTATGGCATTATTATAATCTGGATCCCCAGTATAAGTACTTCCAATTGACCAATTAAACCTTTCAACATTAGTTAGTCCGGTGAATGTAAGTTCTCCATTAGATACGATAAGTCCGTCGACACAAGTCGGTTGGGTGGCGACAACCTGCGCATCAGGCACAGCGTCTACTTCTATGTTAATTGTGATTGTAAATCCATCGCACCTCTGAACGCCCGTTTTGGGTCCCTTACTTAATGTAAAAAGCCCACAAGCATTAAGGTCGTCTATAGTTACTGAGTTGTCACAGAGGTCATAAGTCAGGCCTATGTTAGACAAATCTGGATCCCACGTACCTTCGCATATTATGCCGTCACAATCAATCAAGTCTTGCAAAAAGATCTTTACACCTGCCTCTCCAAGGCATAGAGCAGTATCAATAGTAATCATCGTGGATGTAGGACAACACTCGGTTACGATACCTATACCTTTGGGGGCTCCATTATCAGGGTTCCCGATGTTTAGTGCAGCTTGTTCAACTAAATCGGTATTGAATACCGCAAGACAGTTTTCTCTTCCAGTTAGGTATAACATGCCGCTCGACTGACTGTAAGTCAATCCGCGAGTCCTTGAAAATCCAGATACACCGTCAGTCGTATTATTACCTGTAAAGTTTGTGTCCTCCACACTTGTTATGAAAGATCCATCCGGCCCATATTTGGATAAAATGACGTTATTATCATTTATTCCTCTGTCAGTTCCACCAATATTTTGGTCTTCTATTAGATAGATATTACCATTCTCATCACAGGTGATACCCATCGGTGCACCAAACTGTAGATCTATGATGAGTTCTGCGGTGTCCGATGCAGGTAAGGTATATAGCGAAGGATCTAAACTTCCGGCATACACTTCTCCTCCAGAAGCAATATTAGAAATAAACCAGCGGTCGCTGTAAGGGTCTATATGAAAACCCCATGAATTCAAATCTGTAACTGGGACTGCCATTCTACCTATTGTATCAGCAGTACAAGGGTCGATAAGTATAATATCTGTCCCCGTTCCTCGTACATTTACAAAATATAGTAGCCCATCAGAACTACCGAAGTTATTAATACGAGCATCGAAATTTTCTGCATCAAAAATACCTTGACCTCCATTTAAGGGAGTCCCATCACAAGCAAATGCGAAAACAGAATCTTGCTGTCCATTACGTCCTATATCCGCGACAAATAAATTACCATTAATGTCGGTAGCCGCTCCGTGTGGATCTGTAGGAGCAACTCCAGTAGGTAAAAATGGTAAAGTATCCGTTCCTTCGATTCTAAATATTTCCTCAGCAGATCCATCGGCATTAACTTGAAACTTATGGACTAGATCACCTCCTATATCATTTAGATAAATAAAGTCGTTGCATTCGCAGACTTGGGCCTTTATATCGGCATGGCTGAATGAAAAAGAGAGTATGAAAATAATTATCATACCTCTAAGCGAACTCTTCTTCATAAATATGGTTGTTTAGGGTTTTAAATTTTGTTTTAAGCACTTCAACTTCAACAAAAAAAGGTCACATATTATATTACCTCCATCTGGTAACTGCTATACTTAAAACAAACTATTAGCCTATGCTATCCTTATCAAACTCATCTACGACTAGGTCGCAAATGATTGATAGTTATAGGCACAACACATATAGATAATATGATCTATATGCGGACTATAAATGTTAATCTCAGAATTGGAACTCGAATTGGGAAACAACAGATATCGTTGTTTCTATAAACTACATGGTAGGATATTTCATGTCAACAATTAGTTTTATTTGGGTTATAAGGTGTTTTCACTTTCAAAATTAATCATCCAACAAGACAAATCTGTACTTTTCGTACACTATGTCTTCTACTTTATATAGTTACATATCTCCCTTGAATACGCTTAAACAATAGAGGTATCTACTATATAACACTTTCGTAAATAAGTGTTCAGCATGATCTTTCTATAGCCAACGAGCCAAACACTGAAAACCTCTAAACACAATATGCCAATAGAAGCCCTACACAGAGATCAAGTCAATACTCAGGGTCATAGATTCAAGCCATAGACTCAAGTCATATTTTACGATGGACGCAGTGAAAATTGATGAATTAGACAGAGAAATTGATATCATCTCTACCTTAACATATTACAAATATTAATAATATATAATTCATGACGAAAATTTTGGACAGATTATTTAGGAATTTAACACTATTCGGGTAATAGCATGGATTTGCCAACGCATCATAGCAGCTTCCAATAAATACTTTATTTACAGGCCTGAATATAGCTGCTTAGATAAAGTCAGATGTGGGTATAGTAGATTTGATTATTCAATAAATTTGTTTTTTAAAATATGTATCTATCTCAAAAACATCAACTTATTTCCTTTTACGGAGCACTCAAGTTGATTTTAGATTGACCACTATCCGTGTGAGTTCAATCAACTTTTTTGTTAACTCAGCTTTACAAGTCCAAGTCTTATAGCCCGTACAGTCAAGTGTCCCCAAACGCTGGATATCCTACTGTTCCTGACAACTCTATGAAGTTGATCTCTGCACACCCAGAAGGGTTCTCTTCTTCGATGCAAAGTTCATAAGGAGTGTACGTATGTATCGCATCATCTGAAAGCACGGCGCTTTCATCACTTGCGATATGAATGTCGATAGTAGAAGCCGATAGGGCTGTTAAACTTGAAATGACAATTAAAATAAAACTACAATAGAAAAATTGCACTTATCACTTGATATCAGGCATTTAGATCGTCTATTAATCAAAAGATGCTTATGACATTCATCTTAATCGCTTTAACAATTAAGTCTATAGCGTTTTTGGCATCAAACTTTTCAACCAAATTCTTTTTGTGAGATATAATAGTATGCGTAGAGAGATGAAGTTTATGTGCTATCTCTTTGACCGTTAGACCACGGCTGATTAATTGAAGTACCTCAACTTCTCTTGCCGATACAACAATTAGAGATGTTTTAAAAGTTTCCGGTTGGGCCAAGTTGTCAACTTTTGAGATTAGAGCAACGTCCATTATAACTTGACATTCTATTTTTAAAAAGTAGGAGTAGGCCTTTTATTGGCCTACTCCTTTTTATAAGGTAGTTATTCTGGACAACCGGTTGTGTATACCTCTAATCTTGAATTCGTTCCGACCTCTAAGCCTTGATTTAAGTTTACACCTGATTTGCCATCGAGCGTTAGACGCGACCCTTGCATTGTTCTGTTATTTGCATTGATCTCTTGATCAGTTACAAACTTCATATTCTCTCCTGTTACAAAGTCATCAGTAGGTGAACTGAGAGATATTGTATTATCACAATCATTATTGACCATTAGATCGGCAGCATCCACTGGACAACTTGCTCCAGCTTCCACTCTCAGTGATACAATATTCGACTCTCCAAAGTCACAACATCCAAAGTTTCGGGCACATCGTACATAGTATGTATTCTGTGTAATTGGACCTGGATCGTAGGTCGGTTCCTGAGCTCCGTCAATCATAGTCCATACCTTACCAACGTTAAATGTAGTAGGAATAAATGGGTTACCATTTGCATCTTCTTGAGTTGATACTAACCACATGTATTCTACATAACCACAGATACCTGTTTCTTCTTGAACAACAGATATAATAGGTAAGTCACAACCTAATGGCACTGCCAAAGACGCATCACCATTGATACCTATCACTCCAAAGTTTGCCAAAGCTTGACATTCGTCAAATGTGTAGGTGATCTCTTGAGGGCATGTCTCCAGTTCTTCTCCAGTCTGTGAGTTAGTAATCGTATATGTTCTAAATACAGTACGCTCTTCAAAATTACTACCTCCTACACACTCTTCTCTTACCAAGGAGTCTTTATATGTAGAATTAAAAGCCATCGGACTGCCACAATTCTCTACCATGATATTAGTAGTACTCATAAGATCAGCTGTACTCAAACCAGGCATGATACATGCACTTGGGTCCACTTGATAACTTCTATCCCAATCATCAGGACAAGCTGTAACATCAGGTGAGCATAGTAGAACATTTAGCATAGCTGGGTCATAATCATCTTGGTCACTCTCCAAGTCAATACTCCCAGTGCTGTTATCAAGTATTTCATTATCAGAATCCAACTCGTTAGTAGAACCGTCATTTAATAATTCTAACGGGCTATCTTCATCCAATGCTGTAGGTCCTCC